>CANCJE010000053.1 GCA_947378235.1 Caulobacteraceae bacterium
ACTATCAAAATGACACCCCCGGTGGATCGATTTTACGCCATGGCAAAAGGGTGACAAAAATTAGAAACGAACCCAAAATGGAACTTAGCCGAATTCCAGCGCACCTTTCTCGCATCTTTAGAACCAAACCTAGTCATGCATCGAACCGATTTTACAATCTCTTCGCGCTCTGAATACCGCATGATCCGACAGAAAATCGATGTAATCATTCGGCGCATCTACTTTCACCGCCCAAGTTTATTCTTTATACGTCGAGGGCGGAAGGTCATTGCAACACCGTCTGAAACTTTCACGGCCAAAGTTGGAGAAGTGATCGTTATTAGCGCTGGCTATTATGTTGATATAACCAATTTCCCGGATGAAACAGGTCACTATGAAGCGGATGCATTCGTCTTCGGAAATGACGTTCTCTCCGCACCGCCTCCAAATTTCGCAGACCTCAAGCCAATCGGTTTTTTCGCTCCTCCTTCTGCATTCCAAAACTGCTTGGCATCCGCCAGTGCAGCGCTAGCCGCTGATGGCAAGTTACCTGCTGATATTGTGCGTCATAGGGTTAGTGAACTTGTCGTCTGGGCTCGCTCCCATGGCCTCAACCCAACAGCCCGGGAATCACTACAACTGCCCGCGCGAGTAAGACAATGGGTGGCTAACCTTCCTAGTCATCCTTGGCGAATTTCGGAACTGGCCGCAAAATTGGCAATGAGCGAACCAAGCTTGCGCCGTCATTTGGCCTCTGAAGGAACGAGTGCAACCGAGATCATTGCTGACGTTCGGATGACTATGGCCTTGACGCAGTTGCAGACCACGACAGATTCGATCACCCAAATTTCGCTCGCTGCAGGCTATCAATCGCCCTCACAATTCGCCCGGAGATTTCGTGCCCGCTTCAGCGTTTCCCCAAGCCAAATTAGGGGGCGAGGAGGCCACAATGATCAAATCGGCATTAAAGGTGATCGATCCGGAGGCGAAGTTCAGGAGAAATGATCGATAGTCTGATGATCTGCAAACACGGGAGGTTCTTATGCAGTTTTTCATCAAAGCATCGGCCTTAGCGATCCTTTTAACCCTTTGCGGTGCAGCTGAAGCTGCTCCGCCATTTAAGCTTTCAAGTCCTGATGTGATCACGGGTCAAAAGATGACAATGGCACAGGTTGCCAATGTCTTTGGTTGTTCTGGTGGAAATATCTCACCCGCCTTAGCTTGGACCGGCGCTCCTGCAGGAACTAAAAGTTTCGTTCTGACGGCATATGATCCGGATGCGCCAACGGGTTCTGGATTTTGGCATTGGTCGATTGCGAACATAGCGGCTTCTGTTTCAAACCTGCCGGCTGGTCTGGAAGCGGATAAAGGCCCTCCAGGTTCAATTCAGGTCCGCAACGATTATGGTCTGATAGGATTTGGTGGCGCATGCCCACCACCTGGCCCACCGCACCGCTACATCTTTACAATCTATGCCTTAGGCGTAGAGAAAATAGACGTTAATGTCAGCACAACACCCGCAGTGGTTGGGTTTATGACCCAAGCGAACACCATCGGCAAGGCCAGCATTACCGCTTATTACCATAGATAGCACACAGCTGACGGCCAACTGGTCAGTCGCAGCCATATCTTTGAAGCAAGCATAGTCTTGAAATTTGATTCAAAGGTGAACCGCATGGCGTCGTTGATGGGTCAATGTCGCCATGCGCCTCTTCGGAAGCCGCTTACTTCGTGTTCTGATAGCTATGAGCAATTTGCCCGCGGAAAATCGGTTCATGCGTGCTGCGGAGATCTATCAGTGCCCAATGGTGCCAAGTGAAATTCGATGCGTCGATCCAACGTTTGGCCATAGCGACAGATCAAATTGAAGGTCGGCATGTGGCGAGCGCTTTCGAGACGAGCGATCACGGACTGGCTCGTTCCCATCCGACGAGCAAGCTCGGCTTGAGTAAGGCCTGCGGACTGACGAGCGTCCAACATCTCTCCAACGACAGCAAAGATCGGTCCGAAGCGTTCGTACTCAGCACGGGCCTCAGGATCGGACAGAATCTGATCACGATGACTGGCTAGGCTTGTCATGGTTCGATCTCTTTGGCTCGGCGAAGCGCTAACTCAATAGCGCCACGCTTCCGGCATGACTAAGAACTGCGGTCCCCTACGCAGGGCACCAGGCTTGCGCTGAACGACCGTTAGATAGTGGCACCAGTCGTAAACTGTGTTCCCCGGCAGGTGATGCGACCGCTCGATGACCCGTTCATGCTCGCTCAGGCGCCTGCCCTCGGCGGCGATGACAATGCCATCGGGATAAACGCGCGGAAGTGCGCCAATGCTTGCGCGACGGCTCGCCTCGACCCGTAATCAGGCCGTCAATTTTTGCGCAACTGGGTCAAATCTCAGTGGAAATTTCGACCTCTCTCGGGTCAGTTCTCACTGGCAAGCAACAGTTAAGGGCCTGCACCTTAAACGGCCGCCTTCAAGATGAACGATTGAGTGCAAACTGTTTTATTTGGACGACGCTCGAAGCCAGGTCCAAGCGTGATCAGGATTATTCGCGATCCAACTGTCTAATAACCTCAGAAATCAGGCTGGTTGGAGAAATAGGTTTGGAGACGATACCGCTCATACCGGCCTGTTCATATTCAGAGCGCTGATGGGCCATGGCATTAGCGGTTAGGCCAATGATCGGAATATTGGCCTTGGGCTCGGCCAAAGCCCGGATTGCGCGGGTGGCAGATACACCGTCCATGATTGGCATTTGGACGTCCATAAGAACAATATCAAATGTCTCAGAGATTACAGCATCGAGCCCGGTCAAACCGTTATCGGCCTCTGTAACCAAAGCTCCCAGACTGGCGAGCATCGTACGCGCCATCAAGCGGTTGGTGGAATTATCCTCCACCAGCAGTACCCGAACGCCCGACAGTTCATGGTTCGCAAATTTTGTTGCCTGTAAAGGCTCGGCACGAGGCACCTCAAACTCCATCCAGAAGCGAGACCCCAGACCCTCAACACTCGAATAGTCTATCTCTCCGCCCATCAGATCAATGAGGGCCTTGCTGATGGCAAGACCCAATCCTGTGCCATTGGTGTCGGTAGCGGTCCTAGAAGAGCCTTGCTGGAATCTCTGAAACAGTTGCGGCCTGAGCGTATCGGGGATCCCAATACCGGTGTCTTGGACCTCTAGCCTAATCCGGCAGTGGTCGATACGAGACGAGGGTAGGAAGCTCAATGTCGCCGTTACGCTTCCCTCGTTTGTGAATTTCACCGCATTGCCAATCAGGTTGAACATGGCTTGGCGCACGCGCACGGCATCGGCTTCGACCCAACACTGTACGCCCACCACGTACAACTTTAATTCAATCCCCTTTTGTGCTGCCTGTGGAGACAAAAGCGCAATAACGCCGTCTATAGCCTGCGAGACACTCATGGGAGCTGTCGACAGACTAAGCTCTCCGGCTTCGATTTTTGAAAAATCAAGAATGTCATTAACGATTTGGGTCAGCATGTCGCCGCAGATCAGGGCCTGATCGACCAAATGACGTCCATCTTGGGAGATTGGCTCTTGGTCAAGAAGATGCAGGGCACCGAGCACCGCATTCATGGGTGTTCGTATCTCATGACTCATATTGGCTAAAAATGCATCCTTAGCCCTATTGGCCGCTTCGGCTTCGGCCTTGGCCGCCCTTAGGGCCAGATCGGCGTTGACAGATTCGGTGACGTCACGACTTGCGCCAATCAGACCCACAGGCAGGCCATTTTCCACGACAAGCTTGGCGCTGGTCTGCAACCAAACCCAATGACCAAGTTTGTGCCGCACCCGAAGGGTAACGGTCATCTTGGCATCCGGATGGGCAACCGTATCGTTTTGGCCCGAAAACTCGAAATTGCTAGTTTCGGATTCTAAAAGGTCTTGGATTTTCGTCCCGATCAGTTCTTCCGGACGATAGCCCAGAACCGAATAGACCGATGGCGACGCATATTGGTACATACCGTCAAGGTCGGTTTTACCAATGAAATCGGTGATGTTGTCTGTTAAAAGTTTGTAGCTAACGAGGGTTTCTTCCAGTCGGCGCTGGGTTTCACGGCTCGAAGGCCTATCCGATGCTCTTTTCAGAATGAAACCGACACATAGAAACAGAAAAATCCCGAACGGGACAATTATGGTTAGAGCTAGTTGATCTCGTTTCATCAACAATAGCAAAGCTATCAGTGAAGGCAGGACTCCGGCAATAACAAAAATCACAGGCGTTGCATCAAACAGAACGATCAAAAGACTTATTAGTGTAGCTAACGCAACCCCACCACAAAGCTGACCTAAAAGCGTTCCCGTCGTTATAAAAAATATTGATAAAATACATGCCGATGAAAACATAGCGATCAAGCTATATATGAAATTTAGTCGAGTACCCGGTTCTATATATTCCTGATCAAATTGTTTTTTAGTCGAAAACCAACCCCAAATTGCCAGACTGATACTTGCAAGGGTCCAAACAATGCTCACCCAAAGCGGACAGAGCTGGATTGTGACGGCCAAAATCACAAGTGCAACGATTGCGCGTTGCGGCCATAGGGGATGAAAGGTCGCTGCCGCCTCGTCTAGACGCTCGGCAATTGCGGCTTTGACCCGATCATCAGGGTATAGCCGATTAAGAATGGCTTGTTTCATCAGATCCCCCTTAGATCAACCGCAACACGAAAATCGCGGAGTCCAAGATGGGTTCGTATAAACGGATAGAAGGGTTGGCGTCCAGCCTGCGCCCCAAGTTGGGCCTAATCTGTAGGCCTACACTGGCCTACTTAGTATACCGCAGCACCTTGAGCTTGGGGGCGTCTTGGCGTTACTTGGTCGTTTGATCCATTCAGCCAGTCGCTCGTCAGAAGCAAGGAAAATGAGCCGCGAGCGGGAAGCCCGCTGTGGAGCAGATCGATTGGAAATGAACCTTTTCAGCGCTAAAGGGGCTGCTCAACATTTAGCGGTGTCGCGTAGCTCAATTCACCGATCTGGTGGTGCGCGTCTGTTCTCACAGCATCCATCAAGAGCATGGCGGAGGGGTTAAGCCGTGTTCGTTCCGGATAGATCCGTGCGGCTCGCCGCTCTACCCGCGGTTCTTGAATATCCAGCATTACGATCGCATTGTCTCGACTCATCAGACGCCCAATGACCATGGCCGGTGAGGTCATAAATACAATGTCATCCATCATCAAAAGATGGGTTCCCACCATAGGCGCATCGGTCCAGATGAATCTGGATGGGCCCGCTAGGCCAGCGCGCGCGAAAGCATCGTTGATGAGTGCTGCGTCCGCAGGTCTGGATTTTGGGGCCATCCAGGTAAATTTCTGCAGGTCCTTCAGACGTAGACCTTGCTTTTGAGCCAGTGGATGCTGGGCCCGAGCAATGAAGACGTCATGGCAGGAATAGATCGGGAATTTCAATAGTCCGTTCTGAGGACCGCCAACGTCACTTCCCGCAATGAAATCAAGATCACAGTCTTCGATCGTGACTTCAATCGCTTCATTCAGAAGCGCGGCAACGCTATCTAGTTCACTCAATACCAAAGAAAATAGCTCTCGCTGTAACGACGGCGTGACCTGCGGCACGATTATCCTCCGGCCAGCGTGAACAGGTTCCCGTGCGAACAGCTTGCGAAAATCGCGCGCATTGTTGGTGACGAAAATAAGACCATCGGCAACAATCTTGGGCATAAGATCCCAATCGGTCTTGCCACTGCGGCCCGACCAATTGACATGATAGGCTTCGTGACCCTGATCTGTCGCGGTCGATACGAGCGAAATATGCCGACACTCGTCTATAAGGAACTTCACTTGCCCTCGCCGCGGCGCGCTGATGTCTCGGCAAGCAGTTTCACGCGTTTGCGACTTTTCAGCTGAAAACCGTCTGCAGGAGCCTTCTTTGGACGACCGACGGCCGGATGAGCTTTGGTCCAAACATTGGCTAACTCGAGATTTCGCGCCCCAAGCTTTGGGTAGCCTTCGAGAAGCTCTTGCGAAGTCGCGCCCTGTTCCAGCATCTCTGCACTCAGCCGCAAAGGTATACGCGTACCTTTGAACACCGCCATCCCGCCAAGGACTTCCTTGCGAACTTCAACCGCCGCCTCGGCCTCCTGCAAAAGGTCAAAATTTCTAGCAATCTGTCGTCGGGCTTCTTCGACAAATCAACATCTCCCATCAAATGCCCATATCCCCCTCTCCTTTTGCGGCTCGGTGACCTTGCCCCCAGCTGCCACCGATTGACCGTGCTCCGCCTTGGCCATTGCCAACGCAAGACCCGCCAACTCGGCCCCTGCCTCTCGGGTCGTCCGAACCTCACCCGATGCGATCAGATTAAGCCCATCCTGCCTATTGAGCTTGAAGGCTAAAAGCTGGGTATCGTTGGTCACAAACCTCAGACCTTGCGCAGCGCGCGATATCTGAACATGGGCCCGCGCCTGATTGGCCGCCTGGCCGTGGGCACTTGAGAGAACGGTGACCACATTCGGATAGGTCGGGCCTTGAGCCCCCGTCAGCGGTTTCAGAATAGCCGTGGCTCACAAACTGCAGAGACGGCTCGGTCGCCGCGTTCCCGGATCGAGGCGATCAGCTTATGGATCGCCACCGACTTGCCAGAGCCTGGGCTGCCGGTGATCAAGGTATGTTCGAACTCCCCATCAAAGGGATAGGGCACACCAACCAGTTTGGCGGGCAGATGATAGGCCCGGCCCTTGGTCTTGGCCTCCTGACGATTGAACAGATCAATCTGCGCGATGAGGGCCTTGGCCGATACGATCAGCTGGCCGCGCGTCTGCGTCGTCTCGATCTTCTCGCGGCCCATATGGGTGTACCAGAAGGCCATCAGGGTTAGGATCAACATATCCCCGACCAGCCACAAGAGCGCGCCAAGGGTCAAAAGACGCCGATAGCCATAGGCCAGTGGTTCGACCCAACTCAGGTGCGGCACCAACGTCACGGGATAGCTCAGAGGCCTTAGACCAGGCGTTGGCACATTAAGATGTTGCGGGAACGGCGGACCCATCCAGTGGAGGATGTCGGCCAGTAGGGCCAAGGCTCCAAAGGTCTGCATGTCGTCTGGCGCACGCAGATTGACAATGACGATACAGACCACGCCCCAACAGAAGACGAAGAAGCCATATCGCTTGGCCTCTTGGCCCGCCATGACCATGGCATGGCCAAGAACCTGCCCGCCGCGCACGAAGGAGCTGAAAGCATCCGATGATGATTTTACCATTTTGTGATCCGAATAAAGGACACGAAATGGCGAGGCACTCACCTAGTGGTAGGGTTTTATAGGCCTAAGACAGGGCTTCGAAAAGGGCCAAAAGACGCTCGTCTGTCGGGGGGCTCACATCGACATCGAAGGGGCGTTTACCCAAGGGACCGAAGATCACCGCCGCTAGTCGCTGGGCCCTATCTTGGGCCTCATCCATCTCTTTGGTCGATAGGGTTTTGCGCGCCAAAGCCGCTGTGATGGTCAAGGCCAGCATCGACTGGAAAGCGGCTTGGTGGATGGTCCAGCTTTTCTGATCGACGATGTAGTTGGCCAAAGCATCATCAACAATGGAGCCAATAGGTCGGTTCTCGACACGGCTTAGCTCCTTGACCCGGGCCATTGTAACAGGTTCAACATAGCACTGAAGACGGGGTGATTTCGATGGCATAAAAACCTCCAGTTCACTTAGGAGAGACAAAAACGCTCCCCCTTAAGCGATTGAATTATTGATATTAATAGACATTCAAAATTTGGGTAGACGAAATCGTCTCTCCCCCTCCGCACTTTTATTATTGTTGTAAAACAACAACTTACACTGGCCGCAGGCGTGCGTATGGTGTGCACTGTCAAGAGACAGTTATTTGAGAGCCCCCTTGGGGTCATCGCGGTTCGTCTCAAGGCCTCGAAAATCTAGATTGTTCAATCCAATCAGATCTTTCGAAGCCCAGACGGCGAATGAGGCAAATCCCACCGAGTTTGGGACATTGAGTGCCAAAGGCCCAATGTTCCACCCATGTTCCGCTCTGGGTACAAAATAGCCATCAGGACAGGCCTCAAAGCCTTACGCCATATGGCGTTGCGAAATAGACGGTCATCGAATTGATGTTCGATCAAAGTCGCGCCTTATCGGGCCACGTAAGCTGGCAACGCATTAGGTCACGCTCAAAGGATCGGTTAGCCGATGCAGGCGCCTTAAAGGCGAGCCTGTTTGAAATGGCGACAAGCTTGGAATTCTGGGACTAACCGGTTTAGGCGTGAATTCGGTGTTCAGTTTTCACGCGCCGCTCTGTTAGGTATTCCAGTGCCAAGGTAGACGCCGTCGCTCCCGAGGTTCCAATCTGGCAACGAGACAACCTGAAAATGGCTCAGAGCAGGTCTTTATAAGCAGCTAGAAAATTGGCCGTTTCCGACAGACCGAGTGTTTCAACCTTTAAAATGAGCTCTTGAGCGGTGATCTCGGGGTTTTCAAATCGTTCCCTCATCAGACGTAATGCAGCGATAGCCTCTGGACCCGCTAGGTCCAAAATGTCGGCGACAAACTGATCGAGTGTTAGGACTTGAATGTCGTGTAATTCCATCTCAGAGGCTGGAAAGTCCTTGAGGTTCTCGGTGACAATGACTTCTGCCTTGGCTTTTATTGCTGCGGCCAGAACATGGCGATCATCCAGGTCCGGTAGGTTGAGCCCCTCCTCGATAGCATCTATGCCGCCGACGATGGCTTCAGGAAAAGCGGCCTCAATGCGCAGACGTTGCGTCTTAGCGTTCTCTGGGCTTCCCGTTCTTTTCGCACAGTAGCGTTCAAATTCGTCGAGTATCCGGAATGACCAGTATGGACGGAAGAACCCCGCCTCAGCGAGGCTGAGGATGATGTTGCGCGTTAGGGCACCGGCCAGCACATTGGCGTCTACAACGATTGCAAACGGGTCAGCTCTGTCGCTCATAGATATCCGTTCGCGGAATCTTCACGCGCGATATCCGATAGAATTTTTGCGCGTTCGCCGTCTCGTTTTTCCTTATAGGCGAAGAGGTCTTCGGCCTTAATCCGGCGATGGCGTCCGGTTTTGGTAAAAATGATTTCGTCGCTTTCGAGCAATTTGACGAGATAGGGCCGCGATACATTGAGCAGGTCCGCCGCCTGCTGCGTGGTCAGTTCGGCATTAACAGGCGTGATGCTGAAGCTCTTCCCGCTTGCGACCAGACGGGAAATATCTAGGAACGTTTGGGCCAATAGGGGCGACAGAGTCACCTCCGCGATCTTGCCTTTTTCCAAAGACAATTTCATCGATACCGGTGCGTCTTCCGAAATCAGCTCGGCCAAGATCCGGCGCAATTGATTGGCGCGCTCGCGATCGATTGCCGTGGGCATCCGATCGGAGAAATTCTCAGCGTGCATCATAGCCATGATCAATCCCTGCCCTCCCATCGATTGCCATTGCGACACCCATAGTCCTATTGCGGGCAGACCGCAATATTCGAAATATTCGAAACGGATTGCGGGTCCTCAAGCGGGGCATTTCGTACACCTAATTCATTCAACAGTCACAACATAGGATTGTAAATCCTCACTGCAGTATGGTGTGCACTGTCAAGAGACAGTTATTTGAGAGCCCCCTTGGGGTCATCGCGGCTCATCTCAAGGCCTCGAAAATCTAGATTGTTCAATTCAATCAGATCTTTCGAAGCCCAGACGGCGAATGAGGCAAATCCCCCCTACTGTGGGACATTGAGCGCCAAAGCCCCAATGTTCCACCCCTGTTCCGCTCTGGGTACAAAATAGCCATCAGGACAGGCCTCAAAGCCTTACGGTGCTTAGGTTTGCAAATTGGTACCATTCAAGAAGCGCAATCGATGCCATGTGCGGGTTCGACCGTCATAGAGCCACACTCATCGGCCGCTCAGCCGAAATCCATTATCAAGTGCTAAGGGATTTTCTCGCCTATTAGGGGATTGACTCCGCATTGCGTCGCGCGCTTTTATCCCCCTAGGGTGTATCAATTTGGTCGGCCACCTGATTATCTATTTCGAGCCTGAAGGCGAGCCTCGTGGCTGAACAACCCTCACAGCCGTTAATCCGTCCGCAAGCGATTGAGGCCGCGCGTGATCGAATGGGCTCCCCAGTCAAGCCCATGGGATTGGCAAGTTGGTTGCTCCTGAGCTTCATGGTCGCCCTTTTTGCTGTCACAACCGCTTTTCTTGTTACAGCGCGCTTTGCGCGTAAAGAAACCGTTCCCGGCGTCGTGACGTTGGCCGAAGGAACAATACGCGTCGCTGCTCAAAGGGGCGGGGTGGTGAGTAAGCTTCTCGTTAACGAGGGAGCGCGGGTGGTCACCGGCGAACCGCTGATGATCATTTCCTACGATCCAACTCTGGAACGCGGGGGCGGACTTGCAGAATCCACATCAGCCAATCTGACAAAAGAGGTGGAGGCATTCGAATCTGGTGTTCGCGCGAGGCAATCGATGCGTATGCAAGAGGCCGCAGCACTAAAGACGCAACGTTTAGGGCTCATTTCAGACATCAAGCGCTTGGATCAAACCATATCCTTGCAACAGGTTCGCAACGACCTTCAGCGTCAAACCGTTACGGCGGCTCAAGGCTTAACCGATCGAGGCCTTATGGCCGCGATCACCTTGAGGCAGCGGCAAGATTCTTTGCTTTCAGGTGAACAAGCCCTGTCTCAATATGAAAGGGATCGGGAAAGTGCCCAAAATCGCCTTATCCAAATTGGCTCCTCCTTAAACCAACTTTACGCTCAAACCACTGCCGACCTAGCTGACGCGTCAAGCAATCGCGCTCGGTATGAAGAAAAGCGCTTATTGACGGAGGCAGATCACGGCGGGGTACTGACGGCCAAGCGCGACGGAATTGTGGCAGCCCTACAGGTTCGCGAAGGTGTCCCAATCGAACCAGGGCGGACCCTAGCCCTTATTTTGGCAAAAGATGGGAGCGACCTAGAGGCTGAGCTTTGGGCACCATCAAGGGCGCTGGGGTTTGTCCGCCCTGGTCAAGCCGTCCGCATCATGTATGACGCTTTCCCCTACACAACGTTCGGAGTGGGAAAAGGCGTCGTGAAAGCAGTTGCTAAGGCACCCGTAAACCCCACCGAGCTACCGATCCCCTTAGAAACACGCGAAGCCCTGTACCGCGTCCGCGTGACATTGGACGCTGCGAGCCAAACGGCCTATGCGCGCGAATGGCCACTATCTCCTGGAATGAGGCTAACAGCAGACCTGATCTTGGAAAAGCGCAGCTTTTGGGACTGGCTGTTTGACCCAATCTTAGCCGCCCAGAAGAGAGCCGGAGCCTAAACCCCTATGACGTTGCGTTATAGGCAGAACGAAGCGGCCGAGTGTGGGCTTGTGTGCCTCGCCATTGCATCATTCCAGCTTGGTGCTGAAATTGAACTGACCGAACTTAGGCGAAAACATCCCGTTTCGGTTAGGGGACTAACCCTACGAGAAATCGCCAATATCGCGGCGAGCCTTGACCTCTCTGCCCGGTCCCTGAGGCTGGAAATTGACGAACTGTCGCAACTGACTGCGCCCGCAATCTTGCACTGGGGCCTCAACCATTTCGTGGTTTTTGAGCGAGTTAAGAACGGCAAGGTTCGCATCAATGACCCGGCCAGAGGTCAAATTGAGATCTCAATGGCCGAAGTTTCAAAACGCTTCACGGGCGTGGCTTTGGAACTCTCGCGCGCACCCAGCTTTACAAAGCGCAAAGAAAAAAGCCCGCTTAGCCTTTCGTCTTGGTTTCGGCTCTCCCCTGCCCTCAACGGCGGCCTGTTACAGGTCTTGTTGCTGTCGGTACTGATGCAGGCCTATGTCGTGGCCTCACCCTTTTACATGCAACTGGCCGTCGATCAGGCGGCACTGAAAGGAGACAAAGACCTTCTCGTCGCCTTAGCAATTGGGTTTGGCCTTTTCGCCCTTTTCAATACCGGTGCAGACGCCTTTCGGTCTCTCGCCTCTCAACGTTTGACTGCCCTGCTGAACTGGGAAATGACCCTACGGCTCTTTCGGCACATGATGCGCCTACCACTTCCGTGGTTTCAAAGGCGTAAGCTTGCCGATATCCTATCGCGGTTCGACTGCATCGGGCCAGTTCGAGACCTAATGTCCGGCGCCTTGGTGGCGGTCATGGTGGACGGCATCTTATCGATCGTCACCCTCGTCATGATGCTCGTCTTCGCCCCGACCTTAGCGCTGGTCGCGTTAGGGGGGCTTGCATTCTATGCCGCCCTAAGGCTGGGCGCTCTTCCCCTGTCCATGAAACTCGGCATGGACAGTATGGTCGCCCACATCGCTGAAACCGGCAAAAAGATGGAAACGGTTCGAGCGATCCAAACCCTTAAGGTCATGGGCGCGGAGACCGAGCGTGAAAGCGATTGGTCCAATCGCTTTGCAGAGACCATCAAAAAAGACCTCGCAAAGGCCCATGTCGATATTGGTTTCAACGCGGCCCACGGAGTGGTCGACGCAGCCACAACAGTTGCTCTCGTCTACCTCGGTGCCGCAGCTATCATCGAAGCCAAGATGAGTGTTGGAATGCTCTATGCTTTCATGGCCTACAAGGGGCAGTTTATGGCCCGAGCATCAGGACTATTCGAACAGATCGTCCATTGGCAAATGACCGATATGTACAGCTATCGGCTAGCCGACATTGTGCTGACGCCTAAAGAGGATGGCATTGACGCACCACCAGACGCCTATAGTTCGCATATTCAAGGGCGGATTGAGGCAGAGAATATAGCGTTCAGATATGCTCCCCATGAGCCCTATGTGCTGCGACAAGTCTCCTTCACCATTGAGCCCGGCGAATTTTTAGCGGTTGTCGGTCCATCCGGAACGGGCAAATCGACGCTCTTGAAGATTTTGACAGGGCTCTATCCCCTCTCGGCGGGTGAGGTCCGGGTCGATGGGCGCCCCCTGTCCGCATACGGCCCTCGCTCACTTCGAAGGGCCTTGGGGGTGGTGATGCAAGATGACGAGCTTTTGACCGGTTCTATCGCCGAGAACGTCGCGTTTTTCGATGAACAGATTGATATGGACTGGGTCTGGGAATGTTTGCGCATGGCTGCCGTAGACCAGGAGGTCATGGCAATGCCCATGAAGGCCGAGAGCCTTGTCGGCGATGCGGGCGGATCACTGTCCGGTGGCCAAAAGCAGCGCGTCATGCTGGCCAGGGCCCTCTATAGGCGTCCTAAAATCCTGATCCTCGACGAGGCCACCAGCCACCTCGACATCAATCGAGAACGAAGCATCAATGAAGCCATCAAGGGCTTAAAAATGACTCGGCTCATCGTCGCTCACAGACCGGAAACCATTGCGGCGGCAGACCGCGTGATTCTATTGCGAAATGGCGTGGTCGAAGCAGATCAACGTTTAAGGGCTGGCTATCAAGAAAAACGGCTCCTATAATTTCAGGCTAAAATAAATAGTATATAATTCAATGTTTTATAAATCTGAAGGGGACTCTCGCGCAAAAAATTTCGCTTTTCAGGCGAAGTTTTTCGGCTAACCTGAGTAGTGAAATAAATAATTTTCGCAACCCAAGATTCAGGTGTGACCATGCGCGAAATGCTCGTTTGGGAAATGGATGCGATTTTTGGTGGCGCGGTAGGGGCCGATTTAAGCCCGCGCCAGATGCAGTGCCTGAAGCTTGTCCTAGAAGGCCAAAGCTCATGCGAAATTGCACGATCCGCCAAGCTGTCACCGCGCACAGTGGATCACTATCTGGCTGATGCATGCGAACGTTTGGCTACTCGCAACCGCCACGTTGCGGCGACTGTGGCCCAATCTCGTGGACTTTTGGATGCTGAAAATGATGCGATCTAGAATGTCAATACGGTAATTTTACCGTATTGCGAGCGATCTTTTTTTACGCTGCACTGATCTTGCGGGATCACCAGATGCCCGGCGAACGCAAACATAGGAGCAGACAATGCGCGAACTGACCTTTGATGAGATGGATATGGTGAGTGGGGGGGAGGACCAAATAGGTGAAATAATTGTCCACGGCTCTCGCTCCGGATCGTGGTTTCAACAGACTATAGACGCTCAAAAAAACGTAGCATGGATTGATTGTATGCGGGCCAATCTTTGGCAAGACACCGCAATTGGTGCCGTCGGCGGCTTGGTTTCTGGAACCGAAGCAGGTCTGGCAGCTGGAGCCTTATTAGGCCCAGGTGGTGCCGTGGTTGGTGGTGCCACAGGTGCTTTGCTAGGCACGGCACTCGGGGCCCTTGAGGGTCAAATTGGAACGGCCGCCGTATGCGCAGTAATTCCCGCCGGAATTCACGCTCCGGGCAGATAAAAACCTAAGATAGCTATATTAAGGGCAAAATTATGTTAAAAACATTATTAAAAATATTAAATAATTACGCCCCTGATATAGCTGTCGCGGTAATTTATATTGCTTTCTTATTTATAAATCCAAGATCCGACTATATTTATCCTGTTTATTTAATTACTATTTTACAAATATTTATATTTGAACTATTATTTATTCCCTTATTTAAGATTTTTACAGTTTCACAAATTTCTTTGAGAAAAAACGACATAAAAAACAAATTACGAGCGCTTTGTTTGTCGACTGTAATATTTGTACTATACTATAATATATTACATTCAGTATTCAAAATTGTAATTTTTACATCGATTTGGATTTTAATCTTCTATATTTTTAGAAAAAATACAGAAAATTTGCAATAAAATGACAATAGTTCATTTTTATAATCAGAAACCTAAAAAGAGAATGTCAGTGATGGCCATAATAGTACGAATTATTGGTCTCGTTGTCACGGTTATGACCTTATTTTTTTCACCCGCGTTAGCTTTAGAAGGGCCGAGTTTTATGTCAGCCCATGGGAGTAACCCGCAAATTGAGTCGCCCCAGTTCAGCCCAAGTGGTCAACTGTTCGCGGCTGTGATTGGGGATGAGAGCGGGCGGGCGGTGACCCTTTTCGACTCCCAGACCCTGAAGGTGACAAACATCCTGCCCTTAGGGGCCAGTAAATTTCGTCGCCTCATGTGGATCGATGAGGACCGTTTGGTGATTGTTCAGTCAGTGACCGCGCGCCTAACAAATATAGACGCCTCAATCACTTTGACGGCCGGTCGAAGTGAGAATTGGGTAGCCATCGAATACAATCTGAAAACCCAAAAACAGACCATGCTTTTGACGGGTGTCAACCGGGCCCTCAATACCATCGCGAGCGGCGTTCCGGTGCGCGTGGTTGGATCTAATGGCCCAAACACACTGGTCCTCTTTGGCACCACAGCTAGCAATTATTTGTTCGTCTTGTCGCTCATCGAGCATCAAGAGGGCGGTGAGGAGAGGGTCATCGCTGAGGGTGCGCGCGATACAGTAGACTGGGCTGTCGGCCCTGCCGGTAAGGTCCTTGGCGAAGCGCGCTACTACGCAAAAACAGGAGCGTGGGAGGTTTGGGTCGGGCCGGAGCTTGAGCGTTTAAAGCGGGTACAAACCGGCGTCAGCCCGTTTCGTCAGCCCTCATTTGCCGGTGTTTCGGCCGACCAAAAGACGGTCTTTGTTCGGGTCCCAGACGGCCAAGAAACGGTTGTTCACCCGGTCAATACTGAGACCGGGGCGTGGGGCGATGAGCTTCCCTCTAGGGATCGACGTTTCATCTCCGAAGATGGAACCCAAGTGATCTTTGGCACCGTCAAGGCTGATGGCGATTACCTGCAATATGAATTTACCGACCCGTCGGATCAGGCCTTTTGGAACGCCATAAAAAAGGCCTTCAAAGGCGCGGAGGTAAGCCTGCAGTCTATCGCGCAGGACCGAAGCCGGGTGATCGTCGAGGTCTTTGGCGGCGGCTTTGGGAATTCGTACTACCTGGTCAACAGTAAGATGGGGGGCGCCAAACTGATTGGCGACCTTCGCAAGGACCTCGGACCGGACCAGATGAATGAGCGTCAATATATCCACTATGGAGCCGCAGACGGGATGGATATCCCCGCCTATCTGACGCTGCCGAGAGATCGGCCTGCCAAGGACTTGCCTCTGATCGTGCTACCCCACGGCGGCCCGTTCGCTAGAGACGAAATTGGCTTTGACTGGTGGTCGCAGGCCTATGCCTCGCTCGGCTATGCCGTCCTTCAGCCGCAGTTTCGGGGGTCAGACGGATTTGGTCTTGAGCATCTGAAGGCTGGGTTTGGTGAATATGGCCGCAAGATGCAGACCGATCTGTCCGATGGTATTACCGATCTGGTCAAAAAGGGAGTGGCCGATCCTAAGCGGGTCGCCATTGTTGGCGGGTCCTATGGCGGCTATGCAGCCTTGGCCGGGGTGACCCTCCAGACCGGTATCTATCGCTGTGCGGTTTCGCTGGCAGGGCCGTCCAATATGAGCCAACAGCTTCTATTTTTCGCCTCTATGTATGGCTCTCGCAGTTCGAATTCGCGCTATTGGCACGAATATCTGGGGGTCAAGAATGACAGGGACCCCACCTTAGATGCCATTTCGCCTGAGTTTCATGCAGCAAAGGCCTCAGCACCTATCCTGCTCATTCACGGCGTCGATGACACGGTCGTGCCGATTGATCAGAGCAAACGGATGGAAGCGGCCCTAAAGAGGGCGGGAAAGCC
>CANCJE010000054.1 GCA_947378235.1 Caulobacteraceae bacterium
AGGTCGCCCATCAGGCGGGTGAACATGTCGTCGGCATCGTCGGCATGGTTGACCTTGACCTGCAGGAGGGTGCGGACCTCCTTGTCCAGCGTGGTTTCCCACAGCTGTTCGGGGTTCATTTCGCCAAGGCCTTTATAGCGCTGGATATAGAGACCCTTGCGGCCCGCATCGAGGACGGCATTCATCAGGTCGAGCGGCCCGCGCACAGTGGTGGACTTGTCCTTGCGACGGAAGGTGCCCATCCCCGCAAAGCTCTCGGCCAAAGCCGGAGCCCGTTCAGCCAGACGGCGGGCGTCGGCGGCGTGCAAGAGCACCTCGTCCAGCACCACCCGCTCAGAGACCCCGCGCTTGATGCGGCTAAAGACAAAGCCATTGACGTCACCGGCCTGGCCGGACCAGCGGCCATCGCCCTCTTCGGCATAGAGATCAAGACGCGCAGCAGCAGCGGTAGGATCCGGATTGTCGCCAAACAGACCGGCAATGGCCGACTGCTCGACCGCAAAGGCCGGTGCCCGGCCGCTTAGGCGCTCAATATGGGCCTTGGCCGCGCGGGAGGACTGGACCAGCGCCAACAGGTCATTGCCCGCCAGCCGCTCGCCCGAGGACAGTTCCAAGACCGCCCCATCAACCCCCTCGTCGATCAGGAAGGCTTCCATTTCGGAGTCGTCCTTCAAATAGCGCGAGGACTTGCCCTTGGCGGCCTTATAGAGCGGCGGCTGGGCGATATAGAGATAGCCGCGCTCTAGGACCTGCGGCATCTGACGATAGAAGAAGGTCAGCAAGAGGGTGCGGATGTGGGCGCCGTCGACGTCGGCGTCGGTCATGATGACGATCTTGTGGTAGCGGATCTTCTCAATATCGAAGTCGTCGCGGCCAATGCCCGCCCCCAGAGCCGTGATCAGGGTGCCGATCTGGTCGGAGGACAGCATCTTGTCAAAGCGCGCGCGCTCGACATTCAAGATCTTACCGCGCAGGGGCAGGACCGCCTGATTTTCACGATTACGTGCCTGTTTGGCCGAGCCACCAGCGCTGTCACCCTCGACGATGAAGATTTCAGACTTGGCCGGATCGCGCTCCTGACAGTCGGCCAGCTTGCCGGGCAGGGAGGTGATGTCCAGCGCCGACTTGCGACGGGTCAGTTCGCGGGCCTTGCGCGCCGCCTCGCGGGCCGATGCGGCCTCAACAATCTTGGCAACGATCAGCTTGGCTTCAGCGGGATGTTCCTCGAACCATTGGGCAATGCCCTCGCCGACCAGTCCCTCGACGGCGGGACGGACCTCGGACGAAACCAGCTTATCCTTGGTCTGGCTGGAGAATTTCGGATCGGGGACCTTGACCGACAGGACGCAGGTCAGGCCTTCGCGGGCATCTTCACCGGTAAAGGTCACCTTCTCGCGCTTGGCCAGGCCCGTGCTTTCGACATAGTTGCCAATGACCCGCGTCAGGGCCGCCCGGAAGGCCGCCAGGTGGGTGCCGCCGTCGCGCTGAGGGATGTTGTTGGTGAAGCACAACATGGTCTCGTGATAGCTGTCGTTCCACCAGAGCGACAGGTCCAGCTCGACCTTCTCACGGCGACCCCGCACCACAATCGGGGTCTTGATGATCGGGCTCTTGGCCTTGTCGAGATGGCGCACAAAGGCTTCGACACCGCCGTCATAATGCAGGATCTCTTCGTAGGCCTCAGCATCACGCAGGTCGCGGAACTTGATATAGACACCAGAATTGAGGAAGGCTAATTCGCGCAGCCGGTGCTCGAGCGTCTTGCGATCAAAGACGATAGTCGAGAAGGTCGTCAGGGACGGGAAGAAGGTCACGCTGGTGCCGGTCAGGAAACTGCCGTCATCGCGGTTGGGCGCATCCCCCGTGATCGTCAGGGGCGTGACCGTATCACCGCGCTCAAACCGCATCTCGTGGGTCTTGCCGCCGCGCCAGATCTTGAGCAGCAGATAGTCCGAGAGGGCATTGACCACCGAAACGCCAACCCCGTGCAGACCGCCGGAGACCTTATAGGAATTCTGATCGAACTTTCCGCCCGCATGGAGCTGGGTCATGATCACTTCGGCGGCGGAAACCCCCTCGCCCTCGTGAATGTCGGTGGGAATGCCACGCCCATCATCAGTGACCGTCACCGAGCCATCGGCATTGAGCGTCACACCGACCTGCGTGGCATAGCCGCCCAAGGCCTCATCGATGGCGTTGTCGACCACCTCATAGACCATGTGGTGCAGGCCCGAGCCATCGTCCGTGTCGCCAATATACATGCCCGGGCGCTTACGCACCGCGTCCAAGCCCTTGAGAACCTTGATGGATGCCGCGCCGTAGTCCGCTGCCTGGGCGTCTGCCTCAGCATTTTGGCCGTCAACGGTGATGTCTGGTTCTTCGCTCATCGGTCTTCCGCAATGGTCAAGGACCCGGCATCCACATGAACACCTTGGGCCCGCCCTTTCAGGTCAGAAAACAGCGCCTCGTCCGTGCCCGTTAGAAAGGCTTGCAGGCCGAGCGCCTCGATCTCATCGAAAAGCGCTGCCCGCCTCATAGCATCGAGGTGAGCGGCGACTTCGTCGAGCAACAGTACAGGATTCGGCGCAGAAACAGCACGAGAAAGTCTCGCGGCCTGGGCCAGAACAAGGTTCAAAAGCAGCGCTTTCTGCTCTCCGGTCGAACATTCCGCCGCCGGACGGTCTTTTTCGCGATGCTGCACCGCCAAATCGCCCCGGTGCGGCCCGCTTAAGGCCCGCCCAGCCCCGGCGTCGCGCTCGCGGCAAAGCGCAAGGGCCCTTGCCAATTTGGCCTCCAGATCCGCCTCTGGCGCGCCGGACAGGGCCATCTGTTCCCACTCGCCGGTTAAGCTCAGATCGGCCTGGGGAAAGGGCCGGTCCGCGCGGCCTTCAATTTCAGCCTGGAGGGCCACAATCGTGCGGGCCCTGGCCATCGAAAGGGCAGCCCCACTCGTCGCCGCCTGCGCCTCTAGGGCGGTCAGCCAAGCCCCATCGACGGCGCGGCCCGCATCGCGCGCCTCGGTCAGCAGCCGCATCCGTTCGCGCAGGGCCTTTTCATAGGTGCTGGCTGCATTGGCATGGCCGGGCTCGACGGCATGGACCAGACGGTCAAAGAACCGGCGCCGATCGGAGGGCCCTTCCAAAAAGAGGCGATCCTGCTGCGGGGTCAGCCAGACCAGCCGGATCTGATCGGATAGACGCGCCGGCGGCACGGTCTGGCCCTGAAGACGCACCGTGCGACGAAGAGAGCCGGGGCTCTCCAGCCCGGTGCCGATGCGATAGTCACCGTCGCCGCCCTCATCTGGATCATCCAGCACGGCCGCCACGCTCCAAGCTCGGCCCTGAGCCTCACCCGGCATGCGCCGCCCGATCTCGGCCAGCGGCGCGTGCCGAAGGCCTCGCCCCGGCGCGAGCAGAGAAACCGCTTCAAGGAGATTGGTCTTGCCTGCCCCATTTGGGCCATAGAGATAAACGGCCCGCCCATCCAAGGACAGGTTGGCGCGCTCATAGGAGCGAAAATCGGTAACCGTCAGACGGCGCAAGGGCCGCCTCGGGGCGACCTGCGCCTCTAGGCTCATGGCTGGCGCCGCGATCAAACCCGCAGCGGCATCAGCACGTAGCGCACGCCCGCATCGGCGGGGTCGAGCACGAGGGTCGGGGAGGCGGGATCAGCAAAGCGGAACTCGGCCGTATTTTCCTGAATCTGACCGGCGACATCGAGCAGATAGCGGGCATTAAAGCCGATCTCGAAGCCTTCGCCCTCATAGTCGACCTCGACCTCTTCGACGGCCTGACCCGCTTCCATATTGCGCACGGTCAAGATCACACGGCCGGGCTCAACAGCCATCTTCACCGAACGGGACTTCTCCGCCGAGATGGTGGCCACGCGGTCAACGGCGGCGGCGAACAGAGCATTATCGACGATCAGGACGCGGTTATTGTCGCGCGGAATAACCCGGGCATAGTCGGGGAACGAGCCATCAATGACCTTAGAGGTCAGGGCCGCGCGGCCAAAGTTGAAGCGAACCTTGGCGGGCGACAGATGCAGCTCAACGGTCTCACCAGCCGTTTCCAACAGGCGGCGCGCCTCCTGAACAGTCTTGCGCGGCACGATCACGCCCGGTGAGCCTGCTGCTCCCTCGGGTGCTGGCATTTCGGCCAAGGCCAAGCGGTGTCCGTCGGTGGCCACAGCCCGCAGCTTGGTCTCGCCGTTCTCAACCACTGTGTGCAGATAGAGGCCATTGAGATAGTAGCGGGTCTCTTCGGTCGAGATCGCAAAGCGGGTCTTGTCGATCAGACGCATCAGATCGCCCGTATCGACCAGAAGGTGGGTCGACAGGCCTTCAGATGACATGACCGGGAAATCGCCCGCAGGCAGGACCGGCAGGTTAAAGCGCGAACGGCCCGCCGACACGGTCAGGCGTGGATCGTCACCGTCAAAGGACAGCTCAACCTCGGCCCCATCCGGCAACTTGCGGACAATTTCGTAAAGGGTGTGGGCCGGGGCCGTGATCTGACCGGGGACCTCGACGCGGGCCGGGACCTCGTCAGTGATTTCCATGTCCAGATCGGTAGCCGAAAAGGTCAAGGCTCCGTGGCTGGCCGACAAAAGGGCGTTGGAGAGTATGGGTATGGTGTTGCGGCGCTCAACAACGCTTTGCACATGTCCCAGAGCCTTCAGCAGGGCTGCCCGTTCAATAGTCAGCTTCATCTTGTCTTCCGATCCGCAGACCTAGGAAAATCACCCCTAAGGCCATGAGAAATGCCCCCCTGCGGAACGGCCAGAAAGGGTGACAATCCAACCGGCAGGGCTGATGAGATTAGCTGAAAAGACGCGCTGTGGAAGGGGGGCGAGCATGGAATCTCGTCCTGACCACCCAAGGTTAACACATTCTTTAGCCGCGCAGCTTGCGGGTAAGGGTTTCGAGGTCGCGCGACAGCTGGGGATCCTCCGCACGCAGGGCCTCAATACGGCGCACCGCATGCAAAACCGTCGTGTGATCACGGCCACCAAAGCGGCGTCCGATATCGGGCAAGGAGCGGGTGGTCAGCTGCTTGGCCAGCCACATAGCTGCCTGCCGAGGACGGGCGATAGAGCGATTGCGGCGCTCGGAAATCAGATCAACCTGCTTGAGGCCAAAATGCTCAGAGGTGGCCTTTTGGATATCATCAATGGTGATGCGCTTTTCCCCGCCGCGCAGATGGGGGCGAAGGATGGCTTGGGCCTCGTCGAGGGTCAGGCGGGACACGCCCTCGCCAACGCGAGCCACCAAGGTGTTGAGCGCGCCCTCCAATTCACGAACGCTCTCGGTAAAGCGATCGGCAAGAAACTGCAGAACCTCAGGGCGGGCACTGGCCCCGATCAGACCTTGCTGACGACCCAAGAGGTCCAGTTTCTTTTCCAAAATGCCAAGACGAAGGGTGCGGTCGGCAGGCTCAATGCCGCAGACCAGACCGGCCTGCAGGTGAGAGCGCAGGCGCGCATCGATCTCGTCAAGGGCCGCAGGAGCCCGATCCGACGAGAACACCACCCGGCGACCATCCTCCATCAGGGCGGTCAGGGTGTGGAACAGCTCTTCTTGGGTCGACTGTTTGCCACCGACAAAATGGACATCATCGATCAAGAGCAGATCCGCCGCGCGAAGCTCTTCCTTGAAGGCCGCCGTCTGCTTGTCCATCACGGCCCGCACAAAGGTCGAGAGGAACCGTTCGGCGGTCAGATAGATGACCCGCTTGTCCGGCGCCGTCCGCATGGCCTCCCAGGCCATAGCATTGAGCAGGTGGGTCTTGCCAAAGCCATAGGGGCCATGGATCAGGACGGGATTGAAGTGACCATCACTCCAAGAGGCCACGCGCTTGGCAACCGCGAGCGCAAACTCATTGGCAGGGCCCGCGACAAAGCTGTCAAAGGTGAACCGTTCCTGCAGACCGGCCATCCGAGGGGCGCGAACATCGCCAGATGGGGTGGGCATGTCCGACGAGACGGGCTCAATAATTTCGATCAGATCTTGGTTGGCCAAGTCCAAGCTGGCGCTGGCGGCCTGACGGGCCGCACCGGCCAAACCCACATCCGCCTCAAATTCGACACGCGATTTAAGATCTAGGCGGCGACCCTCCGGATCATTCATCGCCCAGAGTTCACAGATTCTGCGCCAAGCGTTGCGGCGGATCCAGTCCCGCGCAATGCCGGTTGGCGTCACAATCACAAAATGACCGCTGCTGGATTCGCGCAAGGCCGCTTGGGACAGCCAAGAGCCATAGGTGTCGTCACCCAGCTCAGATTTCAAAGCCGCACAGGCCCGGTTCCATAGGGTTCCAGCCTTGGTGTCAGATGGGGACTCCGCCTGAATTTGAATTGCCGCCCCCTTTGAAATCGCCATGGACCCCGCCCCGTCAGTCGCAAGAACCCCTACCGAAGGAAGAGGTTTTAGTTTTAACGCCCTAGGGTTTCTTTTTCAACGAAACACAGCGCTCTCTCTGTGTTCTAAATTCAGCCGAAAACCCTGCCCTTCCCGCGTTCGCCGAAAGCCCCCTCAACCAAAGGCTCCCGATACACCCCCAGCCCCTAGGCCAGAAGACAACGCGACGAAAAACTCAAAAAATACATACAGATACCCATCGCAAAACCTGTGAAAGCTTCGCGTTGCCGTTTTCATCCGTGGTGAGATGGAAGACGTTAGTGGCCCAACCTTAGCCTCGCATCATGGCCGGTCAACGGGGATTCTTCGTTTTGATGTTTGATATTTTTGTTGACTCCAAAAAGCTCCACAAATGCCAAGGCCTAACAAAAGTGACGCTCTGTTCACGGCTCAATTTTTTCGCGTAAACAAGCAAAAGCCGACGGTGCAAGGAGCACCGTCGGCTTCAAATTGCTGAGTTATTACTTAGCCTTAGCTAAAGTACAGCCCAGAGTCGGTACAGCTTAAGCCGCGTCCAACTTCTTAAGTTGTGCGGCCAAACGCGACACCTTCCGCGAGCCGGTGTTCTTATGAACCACGCCCTTGGAAACAGCCCGCATCAGCTCCGACTGAGCTTCAACAAAGGCACCCTTGGCAGCGGCAACATCGCCAGCCGACAGGGCTTCTTCAAACTTGCGCAGGAAGGTACGAACGCGCGAACGACGCGCCTTATTGACCTCAGTGCGGCGCTCAATCTTGCGGATCGCCTTCTTGGCGCCGGGCGTATTGGCCATGTGTTTAGAACCTTCGATACGGACAAGCGCTGGTCGCGTCGTGCGAGGCGCTGAATTCAAGAGTGCGCGGATATACTGAAAGCCAAGGCCCACGTCAACGCAGCAGTCCAAGCTTCTTTTCAGAATCTTATCCGCAGCATACCGATCAAGGCCCCTCCACCTGGTATCCTAACCGACGAAGTCGCTCTGGCACACCCTCCTTACCTAGGAGATGGCCCACACCGACAATGACAACCGTTCGGCCATGCCCCGCCAGACGATTCTTAATGACCTCGATCCAGCGCTGATTTCGGTCGCGGATCAGGGCCTTATAGAGCTTGGGGGTCTGCTCCCTGACCGGCAGCAGGGCTTCGCGTTCAAGGGCGGCAAGGTCGGCCGCCATCCAGGATGAAATCAAGGTCTCGTAGGTGTCAGGCTCCTCGTCCATCCGCTTTAAAGTGTCTTCAAACGAGACGATCTGCTCTGCCTCACTGACATTGGCTAAGACATCGATCTGCTGTTCGGGGGTTTCGAAGGCGCGTCTTTGAACATCTGGACCCAATTGGGTGGACAGAACCTGTTCGACTCCCTCTTGGGCCCGGGCCCCCTGCTGATGAAAATCTGCCACCGATAATGACGCCTCGGCCAGCCAAGGCTTAAAGGGCTCTAGCTGTTCGGACCGGATGCCCGCCCGCACTGCGACCCGGTCAAGCCGGGCGCGCGCCGCCGCAGAGAGCTTTTGGCGAAGATGGACGCCTTTTGGCAGAAGGCCCTTTTCAAGCGCAATTTGCGCAACGCGCGATTGGGTCGCCGGGTCAATCGGTAGCTCAAACCAAACATCGTCAGCCTTGCGTAAGGCCGAACTTAAGCGCGGAGGCTGCCAATCTAACTCGACGGGAAGCACATGGACCGAGCCAAACAGGACCAGTTCAGAATCTGCATCCTTCACGATCCACATCGGCGGCAAGGCCAGACTTGGACCGGCCATCAGGGCCATTAGACCGCCCAGCGCCATGATGTGGGTGCGCCAAAAGGTCGGACGGATCATAAACCAGGGCAAAATGGGGCTCTCACAATCGACCACTCAACCCGATCGGTTAAAGCTGACAGACGGGGCAGAAAAATGTCGAACGACCCGCCTGCACCGTCCGTTCAATGACACCGCCGCAAGACGGCGTCACACAGGGCTCACCCTCCCGGCCATAGGCGCGGAAGGTGTGTTGGAAATAGCCCAGCGCTCCATCGGCTCCCGCATAGTCGCGCAAGGTCGAGCCGCCCGCCTCAATGGCCTCGGCTAGCACGTCCTTAATGGCCGCCGTCAAGATCTTGATCTTCGCCTTAGAAATCAGGGCCGCGGGCTTGATCGGCGAAATGCCTGAGCGATGCAGGGCCTCGCAGACATAGATATTACCCAGACCCGCCACCACGCGCTGATCAAGCAACAGGGTCTTTGCCGTCTGTTTGCGCCCCTTAAAGGCCTCGATCAGGACGGGCGCATCAAAGTCAGGCCCCAAAGGTTCGGGTCCCATGGCTGAAAACCATGGATGCTGATCAAGCTGCGCCGTCTCAACCAGCCCCATAAAGCCAAACCGCCGGGGGTCCGAATAGGTCACGGTGGCCCCGGCCTCTGTCATGAACAGCACATGGGCATGTTTGGGATCAGACGCGGGCGCATGAACAAAATCCCCCGGCCTTTGTCTCGGCCCACCCGGCTCATCAATCTCGAAGCGGCCGGTCATGCCCAGATGCATGACCAAGGTGTCGCCCCGGTCCAATCGCGCCAGCAGATATTTGGCCCGCCGCTCTAGGGCGGTGATGGTCGCCCCGGTTAGACGCTGCACAAAGCCGTCGGGAAAGGCGAAGCGCAAGTCAGGGCGGCGTTGCTCGACCCGCGACAGGCGCGCGCCCTCAAGCACCGGCTGAAGCCCTCGGCGGACGGTCTCGACCTCTGGCAACTCAGGCATGGGTCAGCTCAGGCATGGGGCAAATGGTCCATATTAGGGCCCTGCAAGCGCAGGAATGTTCGCAAGACGCTTTGTCCGGTTTGCGACAGAACGCAACCGGGTTTAAAGCAGAGCCATGAGCG
Source organism: Caulobacteraceae bacterium (assembly GCA_947378235.1). GTDB lineage: Bacteria > Pseudomonadota > Alphaproteobacteria > Caulobacterales > Caulobacteraceae > CAISGS01. Next base: position 9,257 of record CANCJE010000054.1, read on the forward strand.
AGCCTTCCCCCCACCCTACAGCCACCTTTGGATTCACCGACGTCGCGGCGTCCGACAAGCCTCGCCTCGTGCGCGGCGTGTTTGATCGGGTGGCCAAACGCTATGACCTGATGAATGACCTGATGAGCGCAGGGGTCCATCGGCTCTGGAAGGATGCGGTGGCCTCGCGGCTTAATCCGCAGCCAGGCGAAGTGATCATCGATTGCGCAGGCGGCACCGGCGACATGGCGCGCCGCTTTGCCAAGATGGCCCGGGCGGCCAAGCAACGGCGCGGCGGCGAAGATGCCCGCATCTATGTGATGGACTATAATGCCGAGATGGTCGGCGCGGGCCGCGAGCGCGGCGGCGAGCCTGAGATCGTCTGGTCCGTTGGTGACGCCCAACGTCTCGCCCTGCCAGATGCTTGCGCCGACGCCTATGTCATCTCCTTTGGCATTCGCAATGTCACCGACATCTTGGCGGCCTTGAAAGAGGCGCGGCGGGTCTTGAAGCCGGGCGGGCGGTTCCTCTGTCTGGAATTTTCCCATCCCGTGACGGACGCCCTGCGCAAGGCCTATGACGCCTATTCGTTCGCCGTCATCCCGGCCATTGGCGAGTGGGTGGCCAAGGATCGGGCCTCCTATCAATATCTGGTCGAGAGTATTCGCCGCTTCCCAGATCAGGCGGCCTTCGCGGCCCTGATGGGCGAGGCTGGCTTTTCGCAGGTTAGCTGGACCAACTTTACCGGCGGCGTCGCGGCTATGCACCAAGGCCGCGCTGTTTAATGGCTCTCTTGCGTCTTCTGGGTGCGGGTTGGGTTCTGGTGCGTGCCGACGCGCTTTTGCCGCGTGAGGCGCAAGGCCTGATGCCCGCGCCGCTAGTGGCGCTGGGTAAGATCTTGCGACTGTTGGCCGGACCTCAATCGCGCCGAGGACGGCCGGGCGAGCGCCTCGCCAAGGCCCTAGAGGGTCTTGGTCCCGTTGCGATCAAGCTGGGTCAGCTTCTATCCACGCGAGCCGATATTTTGGGCGTCGATTTTGCCGACGATCTGGCGCGGCTCAAGGATCAGCTTCAGCCCTTTGACACCCAACTGGCAACCGCCGTGGTTCAGGCGGGGATTGATCGGCCCATCACCGACCTGTTTGTTGAATTTGGGCCCGCCGTGGCCGCAGCCTCCATCGCCCAGGCTCACCGCGCGGTTCTGGCCGATGGGCGCGTCGTGGCGGTTAAGGTTCTTCGGCCCGGTATTGAGCAAGACGTGGCCAAGGATGTCGCCGTCCTGACCCTTGCCGCCGATCTGGCCCATCGGCTGGTTCCGCTCAGCCGCCGCCTTGCGCCGCGCGATCTGGCCGCCACCGTGTCACGGTCCTTGACCCTCGAGCTTGATCTGCGGCTCGAAGCGGCCGGCGCCGACGAGCTGGGCGAGGTCATGGCCAAGGACGGGTGGATGAGTGCGCCCAAGGTGGTTTGGGAGGGGGTCGGTAAGCGCTTCTTGACCCTGACCTGGGCAGACGGTCAGCCCCTATCGTCTGCCCAATCTCTCGAACAGCCCGGTCTGGACCGCCCTGCCCTCGCCAACGCCCTGATGCGCGGCTTTCTGGCCCAAGCCCTCGATCATGGTGTTTTCCACGCCGATCTGCACGAGGGAAACCTGTTTGTCGGTCCGCCCTCAGCCATCGTCGCGGTCGATTTCGGCATTATGGGGCGGATTGGACCGGATGAGCGGCGCTATCTGGCTGAGATCCTCTGGGGCTTTTTGCGCAGGGACTATCGACGGGTCGCGGAAATCCATTTTGAGGCCGGTTATGTGCCCGCCGTCCATTCGGTCGACGCCTTCGCCCAAGCCCTACGCGCCGTCGGCCAACCGATCTTTGGCCGCATCGCCAAGGATGTATCGATGGGCAGGCTCTTGGGCCAACTGTTCGAGATCACCGCCCTGTTTGACATGCACCTTCGCCCCGAGCTGGTCCTGTTGCAAAAGACCATGGTCACGGTCGAGGGCGTGGCACGGCGCATTGATCCTGATCATGACATCTGGGCTGCCGCTGAGCCTGTCGTGCGACGTTGGATTGCCCGAGAACTGTCACCGACCGAGAAGGTCAAGGGCGTCGTCCAAGACGCCATCGGCGCTTTGCAATCCCTTGCGCGTTTGGCCGAAGCCGAACGCAAGGCCCAGCCCGCTGCTGTGCCGCCCAGCGCCTCAGGCATCAGCCCCTTCTGGTTGGCCCTAAGCGTCAGCACCGCCCTGACCTTAGCCGCAATTTTGGTGTTCAAATCTCTGAACGGCTAGTTCGCCCCACCTAAAAACGGGTCCTTATGGTCCGCCAGACCCAATAGAGCCCGAAAAAGTAGACCACCATGCCTGCAAGATAGCTGATCCAGGTCACGATCTTGGCCCAGGGAAGCAGCATTCCAGCATCATCATTAAAGCCCGCCAGATAGGCCGGCACCCCGAAGATCAAGATCAGCGACCCAAAGATCAACCCTGCCGCCTGCCATCGGGCCTTCACAAGCCCCTCTCGGCGTTTCCTTTCCCAATCCAGAAACTCCGGATCGGAGGAGGTCTTGAGCACGACCTAGCGACCCGTAGGATCGTCGGCCTGTTTCTTTTGACGATCGACCTGCTGCTGCCAATAGTCGGCCCCGTCGTCGGGTTTGAAGAAGGCCTTGGGCGCACCGCTCTTGGCCATCACGGCAAAGACGTTGGTTTTGGCGTCATAGATCAGGGTATCGCCATTGGGCCGCGACAGGGTCTGGGCGCCCTTCGGCGGATGGCTGGTAAAGGCATGGGCTTTGGCGACATAGTCATCCAGACGATCCGCGCTGAAGGCCTTGCCATTGCGCTCGAACTGGCGCTCAGCGCTTTCTTGAGCGCTATAGCGGCGGCTTTCACCCCACATGGGCACGCCATCGACGAGGGGCACATCCTCCGCTGCCGACCGCTCGCGCTGAGGTCGCCGCCCGCCTTGAACATCGGAATGATCTTGAGGCTCAGCCCGACTGTCGCGCTCATCCATCCGCGCCTCGCCCCTATCGCGGCTTGGCACGGCGGACGGACCTGCATCGCAAGACCAAAGGCCTCCTAGTGTTAGAACGGCCAAGGCCGATAGGGCGACGCCCTTGATCATGCGCATTTCAAGACCCCCAATATTCACCATCTAAAGTAGATTGACTCCGATGTTCGACCTTGTCAAACGCGGTGCCTCAAAGATGAACCATCGCGCCATTTGCCCGCCTGCCCGCAAAGCGCTATGCAACCGATCTGGCTTGGGAGCACAGCACGGTGAGTGACAAACGGGTCCTGTTGATCGTGGGCGGCGGCATCGCCGCCTACAAATGCCTTGAGCTGGTGCGCCTGCTGCGCAAGTCCAGCATTGCGGTGCGCTGCATCCTGACCAAAGGCGGCGAGGCCTTTGTCACCCCCCTATCGCTGGCGGCCCTGTCCGAAGATCGGGTCTATCAGGAGCTGTTCTCGCTGACCGACGAGGCCGAGATGGGCCATATCCAGCTGTCGCGCTCTGCCGATCTGGTCGTGGTAGCCCCGGCGACCGCTGACCTGATGGCCAGAGCGGCCCATGGCCTGGCCAATGATCTGGCGACCACGACCTTACTGGCCACCGATAAGCCCGTCCTGATGGCCCCGGCCATGAATGTGCGGATGTGGAACCATCCCGCCACCCAGCGCAATATCGCCACCCTTGCTGGTGACGGTATCAGCTTTGTCGGACCCGATGAGGGCGCCATGGCCTGCGGTGAATTTGGTCCGGGCCGCATGGCCGAACCGGCCGCCATCTTTGTCGCCATCATGGAGCGCTTCACCCAAGAGCCTGCGTCCGAAGATATGGCGGGCAATCTACCGCTCAAGGGACGGCGCGCCCTGGTCACGGCCGGCCCAACCGTCGAGCCCATTGATCCCGTCCGCCTGATCACCAACCGCTCAAGCGGCAAGCAGGGCTTTGCGATTGCGCAGGCCCTAAGCGCACTCGGGGCCGAGGTGACGCTCGTCGCCGGACCCGTTGCCCTGCCCACCCCGCCCGGTGTGCACCGCATCGATGTCGAGACCGCGATCCAGATGCAGGCCGCCTGCCAAGCGGCGCTACCGGCTGATGTCGCAATCTGTGTGGCCGCCGTCGCTGACTGGCGCCCCGCTGAAGAAGGCACCCTCAAGATCAAGAAGGGGCCAGATGGCCCGCCTGCCATTAGCTTGGTCGAGAACCCCGACATCTTGGCGGGCCTCGCGGCCCAAGGTCCGAACCGCCCCAAGCTGGTCATCGGCTTTGCGGCCGAAACCAACGATGTCGAAGCCCATGCCCGCGCCAAGCTGACCAAAAAGGGCTGCGACTGGGTCGTCGCCAACGACGTGACCCAGCCCGGTGTGATGGGCGGAGAAGACAATACTATCCTGCTCGTCACACCCGATGGCACCGAACGCTGGGAAAAGGCTCCCAAGTCTGACGTTGCCAAACTGATCGCCACCCGAATTGCCAAGGCCCTGACATGACCCTCGCTACTGGACTTGCCGCCCCCACCATCGCTGTTGTTCAGATGGCCCATGCTCAAGGCCTGCCCCTGCCAGCCTATGAGACCTCTGGCGCTGCCGGGATGGATCTGCGCGCCGCGGTCCAGGATGACGCCCCGGTGGTCCTGCGCCCCGGGTCGCGCGCCATGGTCCCGACGGGCCTGTGCATCGCCGTTCCGGCAGGCTTTGAGGTTCAGGTCCGCCCCCGGTCGGGCCTAGCCGCCAAGGCGGGCATCACATGCCTCAACAGTCCCGGCACGGTCGATAGCGACTATCGCGGCGAACTGAAGGTCATCTTGATCAATCTTGGGGCAGAAGACTTCATCATTCGGCGCGGCGAGCGCATTGCCCAGATGGTGGTCGCGCCCGTGGTTCAGGCCGCCTGGCAGTTGGTCGATAGTCTTGATGAGACCGCGCGCGGCGCTGGCGGCTTTGGGTCGACCGGCGTTTAGGCCCTAGGCCTTCAGGCCCAAGACATCTTGCATATCATAGAGGCCAGGCTTGGACTGGGCGACGGCCCAGAGCGCGGCCTCAACCGCGCCCCTTGCAAATAGGCCTCGGTCGCGCGCCGAGTGGGACAGGGTCAAGATCTCGTCTTCTGCGGCAAACAGCACACTATGCTCACCGACAATGCCGCCGCCGCGCTGGACGCTGAAGCCGATATTGCCTTCCGTGCGCGGTCCGGTCAGGCCATCGCGGCCTCGGTCCGAATGGCTGGCCAGATCAATGCCGCGCCCCGCCGCCGCCGCCTCACCCAACATCAGGGCCGTCCCAGAGGGCGCGTCGATCTTGCGGCGATGATGGGCTTCTAGCACCTCAATATCATAGGCCTTAGGTCCCAGCGCCCGCGCGGCCTGACGCACAAGACCCAGCAGCATATTGACGCCAAGGGAAAAATTTCCAGAACGGACAATCACGATCTGCGTTGCCGCTGCGGCAAGCATCGCCTCATCTTCAGCATCAAATCCGGTCGAGCCTATGATCAGGGCCGGACGAACCGTGCCGACAGCGCGAGGCTCGGCGCAGGACCGCGCCAAGGCGGCAGAGGCCTTGGGCAAGGTGAAATCGATAATCACACGGCTGGCCTCAATGGCCTCGACCGCAGAGGTCAGGATCCTAGCCCCACTGAGACTGCCTTCGGTTCCCACGCGGTCGAACAGGGCGCTGACGGTCACATCGCCTTGGGCTTCACTGCGGCTATCCAGCGCAGCGGTCACAACCTGCCCCATGCGCCCAAGGGCCCCGGCGACACCGATATTGACAGCAGATGACGAGGTCATAACGAACCGCTTTCCTTGAACAATGGGTCAATTGATAGACCGCCATCTGTCGCAACATCAATGGCACAAAACCCTAAACAGATGTTTGGATAGGGCCCCTTTGGGATATTTGCCCTATTTATTCGGTAGAATTTGCCCCGACCGCTCATGGATGCAGTTGTGGCAGGGGGGCGGCACCGTTAGGGTGCGGCCTCAATTTGAACCTGGCTTGCAAGATCCGCGGGACATCATGACCACCGAAAAGCGTACTTTTACTGACGAAGAAGCCTTGGCGTTCCACAAGCACCCAACGCCGGGCAAGATCGCCATCATCCCGACCAAGCCCATGGATACCCAGCGTGACCTGTCGCTGGCCTATTCGCCCGGGGTTGCGGTACCGGTGCGCGCCATCGCGGAAAATCCAGACCTAGCCTATGACTATACGTCCAAGGGCAACCTTGTGGCGGTGATCTCAAACGGTACGGCCATCTTGGGTCTCGGCGATCTGGGGGCTCTGGCCTCCAAGCCGGTGATGGAAGGCAAGGCTGTGCTGTTCAAGCGCTTTGCCGATGTCGATTCCATCGACATCGAGGTGACCTCCAAGGATCCCGACGAGATCATCACCGTCATCAAGAACATTGGCGTCACCTTCGGCGGCATCAATCTGGAAGATATTAAGAGCCCTGAATGTTTCCGCATTGAGAGCGAACTGCAGGAACTGCTCGATATTCCGGTGTTCCACGATGACCAGCATGGCACCGCGATCATCTCGGCCGCTGGCCTAATCAATGCCTGCCATATTCAAGGTCGCCGCCTCGAAGATGTGAAGCTGGTGCTCTGCGGCGTTGGCGCAGCGGGTATTGCCTCGCTCGACCTGATGAAGGCCATGGGCGTGCGCGCAGAAAACTGCATCGCCGTTGACACGACAGGCGTCATCTATCGTGGCCGTACCGAGAGCATGAACCAGTACAAGTCAGCCCATGCGGTTGAGACCAGCTGCCGGACCTTGGCCGACGCCATGGTCGGTGCGGATGTCTTTATCGGCCTCTCGGCCAAGGGCGCCCTGACCCAAGAGATGGTCAAGTCGATGGCCCCCAATCCCTTGATCTTCGCCATGGCCAATCCGGATCCGGAAATTACGCCTGAAGAGGTTCACGCCGTGCGTCCGGACGCCATCGTCGCCACGGGCCGGTCGGACTATCCCAATCAAGTCAATAATGTTCTCGGCTTCCCCTACATCTTCCGCGGCGCGCTGGATGTGCGGGCCCGCCGGGTCAATCACGAGATGAAGATCGCCTGCGCCAACGCCTTGGCGCAATTGGCGCGTGAAGATGTGCCCGATGAGGTGGCAGCCGCCTATCATGGCCGTCAGCTCAAGTTCGGTCCGCAATATATCATCCCCTCACCCTTCGACCCGCGCCTGATGAGCTATGTTCCCCCCTTCGTCGCCCAAGCGGCGATGGATACGGG
>CANCJE010000055.1 GCA_947378235.1 Caulobacteraceae bacterium
GACCTACTCCACCCACGCAGCGGCGGTGGCTTTGCACAGGTCGCGGATGCGGCCGATGTAGCTTTGACGTTCGGCAACGGCGATGGCTCCGCGCGCATCCATCAGATTAAACAGGTGGCTGGCCTTTAGAACATGGTCATAGGCGGGCAGTGCCAACCGTTGGCCCTGCGGGCCACGATGCTCAAGAATGCGGCTGACCTGAGCGACCATGTCTTCAAACTGGCGCTTGAGGGTCTCAACGTCGGCGACCTCGAAGTTGAAGGCGCTGAACTGGCGTTCATTCTCGAGGAACACGTCGCCATAGGAGGCGCCATCATCGTTGAAGCGCAAATCATAGACATTATCGACGCCCTGCACATACATGGCCAGACGCTCGAGCCCATAGGTTAGTTCGCCCGCGACCGGATCGACATCCATGCCCGCGACCTGCTGGAAATAGGTGTACTGACTGACCTCCATCCCGTCGCACCAGACCTCCCAGCCCAGGCCCCAGGCCCCGACGGTGGGGTTTTCCCAGTCATCTTCGACAAAGCGCATATCGTGCAAGGTCGGATCTAGGCCGATCGCGGCGAGCGAGCCGAGATAGAGCGACTGCATGTCCTTGGGGTTCGGCTTCAAGATCACCTGATATTGGTAGTAGTGCTGCAAGCGGTTGGGGTTCTCGCCATAGCGGCCATCACCGGGCCGCCGCGAGGGCTGCACATAGGCCGCTTTCCACGACTTTGGCCCCAAGGCCCGCAGCACCGTTGCCGGGTGCAAGGTCCCTGCCCCGACCTCGAGGTCATAGGGCTGAAGGATCACACAGCCCTGACGGCTCCAATAGTCGTGCAGCGTCAGGATCAGGTTCTGAAAGGACAGGCCCTGCGAGGCGCTAGGCGCGCTAGCACCTAGGGAACCGGAGGGAGCATTGGCATCGACCATGGACCGCTAAATTCCTTAAAGAAAAGTGGGCGGACCATAGGGCGCGTTGGCGCTTGCATCAAGCTTTCGCCACCCCCTCCAGCCCTCAATGTACGGACTAATTGCCGCCCTAACCAACAGGGCTGAAATGGCCCGGCCATGGCAATGGTCAATTATTGTGCAAATCGTCTGCGTTACGCCTGAATTTCGAGCAAACGTCAGGAAAGGGCGCTGAACTTGTCAGAGGGGTTCGGACCTCACCCTTCGCTTGTCTAGCGTCAGTCTGTCGAACAGGCGCGGCGAGACCCCGATGGCCTGTCGGTTAGGACCAATTTCGAGGGGCGCGCGGTGGCTCGAACGCGCGGGAGCGAACGGATGAAACTGATCATTGCGATCATAAAGCCCTTCAAGCTCGACGAGGTGCGTGAAGCCTTCGTGAAAGCTGGCGTCGAAGGCCTGACTGTCTCTGAAGTGAAGGGCTACGGCCGTCAAAAGGGACAGACCGAAATCTATCGTGGCGCCGAATATCAAGTGAACTTCGTTCCGAAGATGAAGCTTGAAGCTGTCGTTGACGATGGTGCCGTGGCCGGTGCCGTGGAAGCCGTCAAGGCTGCCGCTGGAACAGGCAAGATCGGCGACGGAAAGATTTTCGTACTCAATGTCGAAGAAGCGGTGCGTATCCGTACCGGCGAAACCGGCTCATCGGCTCTTTAAGACCGGATATAGGGGATCTCCACGATGAAACTCACCTCCTTCGAAGGGCTGATCGGCAAGGGGCTTACCGGCCTTATGCTTGCAGCCGTCCTGGTCGGAGGCGGTCTGATGACCGCACCGTCCGCCCACGCTCAAGACGCTGCACCTGCCGCATCATCGGCTCCCGCGGACAGCACCGAAGCGGCCCTGCCCGCCTCGTCGGCACCCGCTGCTGAAGCCGCTGCTGCGCCAGCGCCCGCCATGTTGCCTCACCAAGCCGCTTTGGCTCTGGATACCGGCGGCGCAGCTTGGATCCTGACCTCCACCGCCCTCGTTCTCTTAATGACCATTCCTGGCCTTGCCCTGTTCTATGGCGGCATGGTTCGTAAGAAGAACGTCATTGCCACGGTTGCCCAATCCTTCGCCATCACCGCCCTGGTGACGGTGGTCTGGATGGTTTGCACCTACAGCTTGGCCTTCGGCTTCAACGCTTCATCTGCCCTGCAGCCCTATATTGGCAGCTTCGATGCCTTCTTCCTGAACCATGTTCGGGTCGACACAGCCTATACAGCGGCCAAGGGCCTGCCTGAAATGCTGTGGATCACCTATCAGATGACCTTCGCGATCATCACTCCAGCCCTGATTGCCGGTGCCTTCGCAGAACGTATGAAGTTCTCGACCCTGCTGGTCTTCACGACCCTGTGGTCCATCTTCGTCTATGCACCGATCTGTCACTGGGTCTGGGGCGGCGGTTTCCTTTCAGCCGCTGGCGTGCTCGACTTCGCAGGCGGCACCGTGGTTCACATCAATGCCGGTATTGCTGGTCTGGTCTGCGCCCTGGTTCTGGGCAAGCGTAAGGGATACGGCTCCGAGAACATGGCCCCGCATAACCTCGTCTATACGATGATCGGTGCCTCGCTTCTGTGGGTGGGCTGGTTCGGCTTCAACGCCGGTTCGGAATGGGCCGCTGACGGTATTGCCTCGGCTGCCATGCTGAACACCCAGGTTGCTACGGCCGGTGCGGCTCTGTCCTGGATGATCGTTGAGTGGGTTGAGCGCAAGAAGCCCGGCATGCTGGGTCTCGCCTCGGGTGCTGTTGCCGGTCTGGTGGCTATCACCCCTGCCGCTGGTTTTGTGAACCCTCAAGGGGCCCTGATTATCGGCCTGATCGCCGGTGCAGGCTGCTATGTCAGCGCCGTATGGCTCAAGAAGATCTTCAACTATGATGACAGCCTCGACGCCTTCGGCGTGCACGGTATCGGCGGCATCATCGGTGCGCTCCTCACCGGTGTTCTGGCTGACGCCTCCATCAATAGCCTGGGCGCTGGTGCCTCGGTGATGAAGCAGGCCATGGGTATCGGCGTGACCATCGTTTGGTCGGGCGTCGCCACCTTCATCATCCTGATGATCTGTAAGTACACGGTTGGCCTGCGGGTCTCCGAAGAGGGCGAAGTCGAAGGTCTCGACTCTGCTCTGCACGGAGAAGGCATGCACTAAGACAAGGCTCTATGCCGAGGTCTGCGGAACGGGGGTCCTTCGGGGCCCCCGTTTTCGTTTTGAGATTAGTCTTGCGGCCAAGGCCCGCCGAGGCGACATTTTTTGATCCACCAGTCGGGCCGCATCTGCTCCAGCCGATCCACCAAGCCCTCCGCCTCGATCTCGCTTCCACAGAGGGCAAAGCAGGTCGAACCAGAGCCCGACATGCGCGCCAGCAGCGTTTCGCGCTCCTCACGTAAGGTCTCGAGCACTTCACCAATCTCAGGATGGAGCCGCACGGCTGGCCCCTCCAGATCATTGCGGCAATAGGTCAGATAGGCGGCAACCTCTTCGACCGTCTCAATCACCGGCGGCAGGTTGGGTGTGTAGGCATCGCCCACTTCACCGGCCTCATCAAAGGCGCGAAAGACCGCTGGCGTCGAACAGACAATACCGGGATTGACCAGAACCGCGTGAAGGGTCGGCATTTGCGGGGCCTTAGACAAGCGCTCGCCCCGCCCCTCTGCAATGACCGGCTCGCCCCACAGGCAAGCGGCACCGTCCGAGCCAAGGCTCGCGGCCATCTCCTGCAAATCCTGATCCTTGATCGGCAGGTTCAGTGCGCTACGCAATAGCCGCAATGTCGCGCCCGCATCGCTCGATCCGCCGCCCAACCCCGCGCCCACCGGCAGGTTCTTGGTCAGGAGCACCCGAAAGGGCGGCTGAGGGCCCTTGATTACGGATAGGATCTTGCGGACAGCCCCCGTGACCAGATTGTCCGATAGGCTTTCGTACTCGAAAGCTTCGGCAAAGGGCCCATCCAGTTCGATGGTGATCGCATCTGCCGCCTCAACCGAAAGCTGATCACCAAAATCAGCAAAGACCATCAGGCTCGACAGGGGGTGATAGCCGCCCTCGTCCAATCCGCCGACATGGAGGAACAGGTTGATCTTGGCCGGAGCAAAGGCCGTCAAACTCACGTGGGGGTTCCCCCACCGGGTAGAGGATCAGCCCGAAGCGGTGGCGCAGGCGGTCCAGTCAGTTCCGGCAGGCCATCCTTCAGCTTGCCTTCGACCTCGGCCTTCATCTTGTCCGTCGGCTTGAGGGTAAGTACCCGCTCCCACTGATATTTCGCCTCGACCTTGCGTCCGACGCGCCAATAGGCATCGCCGAGGTGGTTATTGACGTCGGCGTCGGCCGCCTCCATCTGCACAGCCTGCTCGAGCATATCCGCCGCCCGTTTGAAGTCTCCGAGCCGAAAATAGGCCCAGCCGAGACTGTCAACCATGGCACCCGAATCCGGGCGCCCCGTCAGAGCCTGTCGGATCATCGCCAAGCCCTGATCCAAATGCTCCCCACGATCGATCCACGAATAGCCGAGATAGTTCATGATCTCAGGCTCAGTGGGATTGAGGTCTAGGGCCTTTTTCAAGTCGGCCTCGGCAGCAGGCCACTTGCCCGATCGCTCCAGCGCAATGCCGCGCATGAAGTAGTAACCCCACTCAGCGGTCTCACCGCGCATAGCAATCACCCGGTCGAGGATCTTGATCGACTCTTCGAACCGCTCCGCCGTGCGAAGAAGGTCTGCAAGGGTCGATAGGCAATCGACATCCTTTGGCCGCGCCTTGACGGTCTCCTGCGCCAGTTTAATCGCAGCCTCATTGTCCCCGCCCCTCTGAAGGCCCCAGGCCAGACGGTTGCGCGCCTCTCCGTAACGGGCACTGGACGGCGCGATCTGCGAATAGGCCGCGGTGGCGGCGGTGCTGTCCTTGGCGCTGGTCATCAGGTCACCGATCATGACCCACGCCTCATCCAGACTGGGATCAAGCCTTAGGGCCAGTCGAAGATAGATCAGTCCACCCTGCGGCTGACGCTGACCTACAGCGGCCACAGCGGTTGCCATCAGGGTTGCGGCCGCGCCCTTTTGCAAGGATGGCAAGGGCGGGGCAGGCTTTTTCTTGGCCAGTCGGATCTTGGCATCCAAGGCCGTCACATCGCTCGCATTGCCTGCCAGTACCGCATCATAGATCCCTAGCGCTTCGGCCTTGCGGCCTTGACGCTCTAGGAATGCGCCGTAGGCCCCGGCCAGAAAGCCGCTGCCGTCACCCGTGGCCATGAGGGTCTGGTAGGCCTTGGTGGCCTCCTCGATCTTGCCGCGACGCTCTAACAGTTGGGCCTGATTGAGCGTGGCAAAGAAGGAGGCAAAGCGATCCTTAGTCGGTGCGGGCGTTGCCAGTGCTGCATCCCAATCGCCCGCCATGGCGGCGGCATAGGGCAACAGAAGTTCAGTGGAGACCTTGTAGGAGGGATCGAAATCCTTTTGGCTGAGCAGATCGAAGGCGAGCTTGGCCTGCGCCGGATCGCCAGCCCCCATCGCGTCAACCGCGCGGACAAACTGGCCTAAGGATTTGGTGCCATCCTTGGCATCGCCACTGGTGAAGGTCGCCATCTTGGCCGCTGTCGACACATCGCCTGACAAGAGGGCCGCAGTAAAGGTGCGCTCGGCCAACATACTGTTGCTGCTGTCCAAGGCTTGCGCCTGAGCGAAATATCGCGCCGCTTCGGTACTGCGACCAGAACTGATCGCCGTCTGGCCCGCCATATAGAGCGCATAGACCGACGCCTCTTGGCTCACTGCCGGTACAAAGGGCGCATCCACCTGCACCGCAGAACCAGTGGGAACCGACGCACAACCCGCTAGGGTTAGCGATGCGCTGGCCATCAGGGTGAGAACAAGAGCGCGAAAACGCATAGGGGGGGCAAAATCAGACATGACCCGAAGGTCTTCTGTTTCCCCCCTCGTTTCAAGGGGCAGACCGCCTTAGGCCTGCCCTGAAACCAAAAATAACCAATTACATGTTGGGATAGTTGGGGCCGCCGCCGCCTTCGGGCGTGGTCCAGTTGATGTTCTGTGACGGATCCTTGATGTCACAGGTCTTACAGTGGACGCAGTTCTGGGCGTTGATCTGGAACTTCGGATTGTTCCCCGCCTCGTCATAGAGCACCTCATAGACGCCCGCTGGGCAATAGAGCCGCGCCGGTTCGCCATATTTGGGCAGGTTGACTGAGATCGGTATGGAGGGGTCCTTCAGCGTCAGGTGCGCCGGTTGATCCTCTTCGTGATTGGTCGCCGACAGGAACACGCTGGACAGCTTATCGAAGCTAATCACGCCATCGGGCTTGGGATAGACGATCGGCTCATAGTCCTTGGCCAGACCCGTATAGGCATAGTCCGGCTTGCCGTGCTTCATGGTGCCGAAGAACGAGAAGCCGCCCAATAGGGTCGTGCACCACATGTCGAACATGCCCAGCGCGCCACCGATCAGGGTGCCGAACTTTGACAGGATCGGCTTGGCATTGCGCACAAGCTTCAATTCCTTGGCCACCCATGAGCCTTCATAGGCGCTCTGGTACTCGACCAACTCATCGCCTTCACGTCCCGCAGTGATTGCGGCAAAGGCCTGTTCAGCGGCCAGCATGCCGGTCTTCATGGCATTGTGGCTGCCCTTAATGCGCGGCACATTGACGAAGCCCGCCGAGCAGCCAATCAGCACGCCGCCGGGGAAGGTCAGTTTTGGAACCGACTGAAGACCGCCTTCGGTGATGGCCCGCGCGCCATAGGCAATACGCTTCCCGCCCTCGAGGTGAGGCCGAACGGTGGGGTGCTGCTTAAAGCGCTGAAACTCGTCGAACGGCGACAGGAACGGGTTCTTGTAGTTCAGGTGCACCACATAGCCGATCGACACATAGTTATCGCCGAAATGGTACATGAAGCTGCCGCCGCCGGTGTTCATGTCCAGGGGCCAGCCGGTGGTGTGCTGAGCCAGACCGGGCTTGTGGTTCTCAGGCGGCACCTGCCACAGCTCTTTGATCCCGATGCCGAACTTCTGGGGCTCGCTGTCCTTGGCCAGATCGAATTTGTTGATCAGCACCTTGGCCAGCGACCCGCGCACGCCCTCGCCGATGAAGACATATTTGCCGTGCAACTCCATGCCGGGCTGGTAGTCGTCTTTCTTGACGCCATCCTTGCCGATGCCAACGACACCGACGATCACGCCCTTGACCGAGCCATCCTCACGGAAGACCAGATCGGAGGCGGCAAAGCCGGGATAGATCTCAACGCCAAGCTCTTCGGCCTGCGTCGCCAGCCAGCGCGCAACATTGGCCAGCGAGCCAATATAGCAGCCATGATTGTGCATGAAGGGCGGCAGGGCAAACATGGGCAGGGAAAGCTCACCCTGCGGGCCGAGAACGAGGAACTTGTCGTTCGTTACTGGCGTTTCCAGCGGCGCGCCCATGGCCTTCCAGTCTGGGAACAGCTCTGACAGAGCCTTGGGGTCCAGCACGGCACCCGACAGGATGTGAGCGCCGACCTCGGACCCCTTTTCTAGGAGCGCGACCGAAATCTCGGTGCCCGCCTCTGCGGCCAACTGTTTCAGACGGATCGCAGCCGACAGGCCCGCCGGGCCACCGCCGACGATAACGACGTCATATTCCATGGCCTCGCGTTCGAGTTCTTCACTCATGACCTGATCCCCTAGTCCTAGAAGCGCGACCTTTTCGGTGCGCCATTGATCCTTGCGACAACTTATCGGAATGTGAGCCATGTTCGGTCAAGGGCAATAGCTCCGACTTGTGCTGTTTGTTCTCGATTTTGCCCTTGGTTTTTTGTCCACCCACCCTCTGGTCCGTGTTACGAGCCTTAAGTGACCCAAACCCCATCCCCTTTGGCCGATTTTAGCGGCGTAGAAAGCCTGTTGTCGTTCTGGGCTGATGCGGGAATCGATCTGTGTCTTGAGGACGAACCGGTCAACCGGTTGACCGAAACCGCACAGATGATGCGGGCACCGACACCGCCCACGCCCATGCGAGTCGCCGCTGCCCCGCGCGGACCAGCCGCCGCCAATATGGCCGCGCTAGAGACCGCCGCTGAAAAGGCCAAAACACTTGCCGCAGGTGCCTCAACCCTGGAGGACCTTGCCCACGCGATTCGCAGCTTTGAAGACTGCCCCTTGCGCCGCGACAGTGCCCATCAACCGGTCTTGTGGCGTGGACCAGTGGCTGCCCGTGTCCTCATTATCGGCGAAGCACCCACCGCCGGTGATCAGTCCACTGCGCAACCCTTCAGCGGTGCAGAAGGGCGTCTGCTCGACCGAATGATTGCCGCTGCAGGCCTTGATGGCCAATGTCTGATGATGAATTCAGTCTTTTGGCAGCCCGCAGGTGGCCGTGCACCAACCGCCTCAGAACAAAAGATCTGCCTGCCCTTCCTTGAACGCGCCATCCAACTCAGCCCACCCAAGGCACTGCTTCTGCTCGGAGCGGCGTCTGCACGAGCCTTGCTCGGCCGTGATGATGGCGTATTGGCCATGCACGGGCGCTGGCAGGACTGGACGTCAAGCGACGGTCAAACCACCCTTCCGGCCATGGTCACCCTGACCCCCGCCTTCCTCCTGCAACAGCCCAGCGCCAAGAAGAAGAGCTGGAATGATCTGCTGAGCTTGACGACCCGCCTCTAAGGGTGCGCGGCCCCGTCCTAACCGGGCTTTTGGAACAGGATCGCCTTTGTCAAAAAGGCGCGATCATCGTCGATCTTTATCAAACCCGCCTCGCCAAAGAGCGCATCAAGGTCGGTCTGCGCGTAGCTCTCATAATAGGGTTCGTGAAAGAAGGCGGGAAAAACCTCGAGCAGCCTCTGAAGATCGGGCTCATCAGCCGGCTGGATACTATCGCCAAAGGCCAGCCATCCACCGGGTTTTAGAACACGCGCCATTTCAGCCGCGATCACAGGGCGATAGCGCGGTGGCAATTCATGAAACAGATAGATGCAGGTCACAGCATCAAGGCTGTTATCAGCAAAAGGGAGTTGCTCCATCTTCGCCTGAACAACCGGCTGGCCGGACCGCCGCCGCGACTGGTCCAGATAGGCCTTAGACAGGTCCAGACCGACCAGATTGGCCCTCGGCAAGGTCGCCGCCAAATCCTTCATGAAGGCCCCAGACCCACAGGCCAGATCGACAAGGGTCAAGCCGCGCTGGTCCGTGTCTTTCAAAGCCTTCACCAGGACCGATAGGACCCGCCGCCTCATCGCCGCTGCTGTGCCTGAAAAGAGCGCCTCGACCTGGGCGTCATAGCGTTTGGCGCTGTCAGCCGTGAACCATCCACCCGTCTGGTAATGGAAATTCTGGCGATAATAGATCGGATAGGCCTCTGAGGGGGTCTGGTCTCGGACCTCAGTCCCATCGCCGCGCCTGCGCCTTTGATCGACCTCCCGCGCATCCCGCAGGAAATCCATGGCCCGCGCTAAGGCCTGCAGAGGCCTGGTGGGCCGATCTTCGAGGGCCGGATAGAGACCCGCAGCCACATCGCGGCGATCCTTGGCAAAGGCCTCCGAATAGGCTGCGCGAACACGGGCCATGGACGGCTTTGGCGAAGTTGGGGTCATGGTGCCAGATGATGGACGGACCAACAGCCGCGCGGCACCACCCGCAGCCCCCCACCAGACAGCCTTAAGGCTTGCCCGCACGGACTGCATCGCGGCGGCGCTGCGAAAGGCGGGCTTGGAGATGGGAGGGCTCCTAGGATTAGCGTTCGAAAAGGGCAACCACCTCTATATGGGGTGACCATAGGAACTGATCCACAGGTCGGACCCATTTTAGCGTAAAGCCTGCCTCGACGAGGATCTTGGCATCCCGGGCAAAGGTCACCGGATTGCAAGAGATGGCGACCGCACGAGACACTTTCGAACGCCCAATCTCGCCGCATTGGATTTCCGCGCCCGCTCTGGGTGGATCGAACACGACCGAATCGATCTTCTTCAACTCCATGGCCAGAACCGGACGACGGTCGAGATCACGCGCCTCTGCTGTGATCGGTTTCAGGCCTGAGGCCGAACCAATGGCCGATGTCAGGGCCTTGACGGCGGGAGCGGAGGAATCCGCCGCATAGACCGGGGCGATCTGGGCCAGATTGAAGGTGAAGGCCCCTGCCCCGCAGAACAGATCGGCAATGCCCTTCGATCCGGCCAAGGCGTCGACCGCCATCTTGGCCATGGCCGCCTCAGCCGCAGGATCGGCTTGCAAGAACGATCCGGCAGGCAAGGCCACAGTCGCGGGCCCGAACGACACCATCGGCTGACGGGCTTGGAAAATGATCTCACCGGCCAAGGTCACGCGGGCAAAGTCACACTCACCGGCAATCTGCGTCGCCTTGATACGTGCGTCCATCGAAAGGCCGCCGCTCTTGGCCTCAACACCCGTCACGTCAATATCCAGACCTGTCCGGGTCAAGGTCACATGCAGGGTCGGCGCGGATTTGGGATGTTCCAAAAAGGGCAAGGCCAGACGCCTGAGGGCCGGAAGGGCCGCCACAAGCCGTGGATCGGCAACCGTGCAGTCGGACATCCCGACCAGCCGCCAGCTGCGCCGCGCCTTAAAGCCAAGCTCAGCGCCGCCGGTGCCACGCCGCGCATGAAGGGCCAGCCGTCGGCGCGACCCCGGAACCGCAGCAAAAGGTTCCAAGAACTCGGTCTCGATCCCCTCGCGGCCGAGGAGTTGGCGCACCAGTTGGGTCTTCCACGCCATATAGGGCTCAGGGCTCCAGTGCTGGAAGGCACAGCCGCCGCAGTCGCCATAGTGCTGACAGGACGGCGCGATACGGTCTGCGCTTGGCTCCATCACCTCTAGAATTTCGGCATAGTCGCCCTGACGCAGGACCCTGAGGGTTTCACCGGGCAGGCCGAGCGGGACATAGATGCGCGGCTCTAAGACCACGCCGTCGCCCTGGGTGCCGACGTGACTGACCTTGACCACCAACTCTTCGGTTGGACCTGCCGGGGCCGGACGCGCGCCGCCTTGCCTCGCCTTGTTTTGGGGATTGCGAGCAGTGTTTCGGTTGGGCTTGGAAGGTCGGGTCACGGTCACTCTTGAACTTGTCTGGGTACGTCCTCGGTGGCGAGGTCGATACCATGGCCAGCCTATGCCCTAAATTCAGCCTTCAAGCGAGCTTTCCGGCCCAATCAACAAGATGAACGAACATGAACGGCCTACTCAAGAACCGTTCAGCTAGCGCGATCCAATATGGGATCAACAACGGATGGCTCCCTTGACCCATCCGGCCTCACAAGGAGATCGACCATGATGTTCGCCAAAGCCAGCCTCGCCATTGCCGCCGCCGCCCTGTCCATCAGCACTCTGGTTGCAGCCCCCGCCGCTGCGCAACAGGCATCATCACAGGTCCAGAGCCGCGATGCCAACGGTTACTATTACGACCCGTGCCAGCGCTCGACGGTCAACCGGACGACCGGCGGTAGCCTTCTGGGCGCAGCCATCGGTGCAGCCGTCGGCTCGGGCATTGCAGGCAAGCACAATAAGACTGAGGGTGCCGTTCTTGGCGGTGTGCTGGGCGCGGTCATGGGCGCCGATGCGGGTAAAAGTTCTGCCGCCTGCGGACAGAGCAAGACCTACGACCGTCAAGCCTACAATAGAGGCTATGACAATGACGGGAGCTATGAGGTCTATTCCACCCAAGTCTATCGCGGCTATTCACCCTATCAGAGCCGCAGGGACCACGTATATCGCGGTTATGGATATGACCATGACCACGATCACGACCGTGACTATGGCCGCTCCGTCGCTGAACGGTCCAACACCGATCAGTGCACCCTTGCGGAAAGCCCGATCTATATGCCCGATGGCAGCGTCCAAAAGCGTTTCGTTCGGGTCTGCGCTGACGCAAACGGACGCTATCAAATCGTCCAATAGCGCCTGAACGGCATCACCAAAAACTGGCTGCTGGCCCCTCGGTCGGCAGCCTTTTTTTGTCCGCAGCGCATTAGCCGTCCAAGGATCGCGTCCGAATACCAAACAACTGTTTACATCCGTGGTCTGGTTATGTTTGCTCCGATCCGAGACGCGCAAGTTCAAGAGACGCGTCGCACCCTAATGAGGACGCCCCATGACCAACCCCGCCCCCGCCCCTTGGCCCGCCATGTCGATCGCAGAGGCCCACGCCCTGCTGACCGCACCGGGACAGCCCTTCGAGATGGAGGAGATGGTGATCCGAGGCGTTAATATGCGGGTTTGGAAAAACGCCCCCCCGACCTTGCGTGACGTGATGTTGCTGGGCCGCGCCCATGGTGAGAAGGATTTCCTGGTCTATGAGGACGAGCGCGCCACCTTTGAAGCCTTTTCGCGCGCCTGCCTGACCTTTGCCCACGATCTGGTGGCCAATGGCGTGGTCAAGGGTGACCGGGTCGCGATCGTGATGCGCAACTTCCCCGAATGGCCCGTCGCCTTCTTTGGAGCGACCATCGCCGGTGCCATCGTCACGCCGCTGAATGCCTGGTGGACCGGTCCCGAGTTGGAATATGGCCTGACCGATTCGGGCTCAAAGATTTTGGTGGTCGATGCCGAGCGCATGGAGCGCCTACGCGAGCATCTTCCGAATTGCCTCGACCTGCAGCGTATCTATGTCTCGCGTCAGAGCGAAGAGAGCGCCCATCCGATGGTCCATCGGTTGGAAGATGTGATTGGCGGCACCAACAGCTGGAAGGACCTTCCAGACCTGCCACTCCCAGAGGTCGAGATCACGCCCGAAGACGATGCAACGATCTTCTACACCTCAGGCACGACGGGTAAGCCCAAGGGCGCACTCGGCACCCACCGCAACATCGTGTCCAACATCATGGCCTCGGCCATCTCTGGTGCACGGACCTATCTGCGCCGGGGCGAGACCCCCCCGGTGGCGGACCCCAGCAATCCGCAAAAATGCACCCTCCTGTCCGTGCCCTTCTTCCACGCTACGGGCTGTTTCGCGGTTCTGTCGCCTTCGCTCTATGCCGGGGCCAAGCTGGTTCTGATGCGCAAGTGGGAAGCCGAACTGGCCATGCAGCTGATCGAGCGCGAGCGCGTCACTGGCTGCGGCGGCGTGCCGACCATCGCTTGGCAGTTGATCGAGCACCCTGCCCGGGCCAACTACGACCTCTCCAGCCTGGAAAGCGTGTCCTACGGCGGCGCACCGTCGGCGCCCGAGTTGGTCCGCAAGATCGTCGAGACCTTCCCCAAGTCCCTGCCCGGCAATGGCTGGGGCATGACCGAAACCTCGGCCACCTTTACCCACCATCAGGGCGAGGACTATTCCAACCGCCCCGACAGTTGCGGCCCCGCCGTGCCCGTCTGCGAGATGAAGATCCTCGGCGGCGATGGACGTGAGCTACCTGCGGGTGAAGTGGGCGAGCTCTATGGCAAGGGCCCGAATGTCGCCAAGCTCTATTGGAACAAGCCTGAAGCCACCGCCCAGACCTTCATTGATGGCTGGGTGCGCACCGGCGATCTGGCACGGATCGACGAGGAAGGCTTCTGCTACATTGTGGACCGGGCCAAGGACATGCTCATCCGCGGTGGTGAGAACATCTACTGCGTCGAGGTCGAAAGCGTTCTCTATGAACATCCCGCGGTCATGGACGCCGCCCTCGTCGGCATCGACCATAAGCAACTGGGTGAAGAACCTGCCGCTGTCGTGACCCTCAAGGCCGGAGCCCACGCCACCGAGCAGGAGCTCCGCGCCTTTGTCGCCGAGCGTCTGGCCGCCTTCAAGGTGCCAGTCAAGGTCGTCTTCTGGCCCGAAACCCTGCCCCGCAACGCCAATGGCAAGATCCTCAAAAACGAACTGAAGAAGGTCTTTGTTCAGGGCTGAAAGCGCGGCGATTTGAAATTGATATAGATGGGGTTGCTGATCATCAGCAGCCGCCCATCAGCGGCGCGAAGGTTCAATCGGATCCAGCGACGCTGCTGATGATCCATCTTCAGGGTAAACCAGCGTTCCTCTATCGGCTTGGTCAGGGGCGTAAGAACCGTCACCGTACCCGTCGAATCGATTACCTCCAACCGAGTGCCTTCGCCATTGGTCAAGTTTGCCGAGAACCGGACCGAACCGTTCTTGGATAGGCTTAGATTTTGCCCCATGGGTACGACCTGACCGCCGCGCTCGGCTCTAAAGTCCAAGGTCCGCTGGCGTGCGGGGTCAAGGTCGATCAAGACCTGTCCTGTGCGGATCGCCGCTAGGATATTTGCCTGATCAAGCCCCTGCGCAAAGACGGCCGTGACCGGCTGGCCGATAGCGCCTGCCTCATCGACTGAGCGATCGGGGTCATGATTGTCGCTGCCGCCAATGGCTGTGATCGGATAGCCCGCGTCCAACTGCTTTTGCCAAAAGCCGATGCCACTGAGCACCTCAGCCTGCCCTCCCGCTGAGCGCATGGTTCCACCGTTGATAACCTCAATGGCATCGATGTCAGCCCAAGGGGTCTGGGCCGTCCAACCACAGCCCATACAGATCTCTCCAGACGGCAGTGACGGGTGATTGATCGCGACCAACCCGCCGAGGCCATGGGCCTTGCTCAGCGTGTCGCTCAAGGTCGGGGCGTGGGAGGTTCCGATTTGAAATTCGACCGGATCGACCACGCCGAACAGATTGGCGTGCCCCTTAAAGGTCGTCACCTCACGCCCCGGGATCAGGAGTAGATCGTCGAAATAGGGCTGCAGCTCGCGCAGAGCCTGAAACTGCGACGTAGCATTATGGTCGGTGATGGCCACGAAATCGAGCTTGGCCTCAACAGCGGTCTGCAGGCTACGAAAGACCGGACAGGGGATTTTCTTCTGCTCCCGGCTCAGGCAAGAGCCATCGCTGTGCCCCGTATGGACATGAAGATCACCGCGATACCAGCGCGCGCCTGTCTTGATAGGACCATCGCTAAAGCCGCCAAAGGGCACATCGGCGCGATCGAGCCAGATCTTGGCCGTGTAGGCCGCTGTCGCAGCTTGGCGAATATTGGGCACACCCAAGACCAGTGACCAGGTCCCCGCAGGTAAGGGGCCACTCAAATAGGAGGGCGTACTGTCACTGGCCGAGACGGTGAACTGGGACTTGTTCCCCCCACTCCACCCGCGAAATCGATCCGGATCACGAAGGCCCAGATCAATGGTCGTCTTGTCCTCACGGCCCGTATAGGCAAAATCCACAGTCAACCGCTTGGTTCCCGCCGGAACCTCAAAAGCGACCTCCCTATAGGTCTCATGATCTGCCCCGGTTAGGGTTCCCGTCAGGACCTGATCTGGAACCCGATGTGGCAAGGCATGCACCGGACCGCAAATCCAAATTGTGCTGAGCAGGATCAGCAGGCGGGCGATCGATCGGCGATTTAACATCGGTAGGCCTCAAACGAACAGCGACTGACGGTAGGTCAGCCGCTGCCCAGTTTCAACAGTCTTAGAATTTGTAGGTGACGGAGGCGCGCAAGGTGCGACCAAAGATAGGCCGTGCCAAGATGTAGCGCGAACCGGCTTCACCCGAGACGAACTGACCCGAACGCGGATTGCCTTCGGTCAAACCAATCTCATTGGTCAGGTTTTCGCCCTCGGCGAACAGGGTGATCTTGTCCGTCAAGTTATAACGCGCCGACGCATTCATCACCCAATAGGCGGGAAGCTTCTGGGTGTTGGCATTGTCTGCATAGCGGTCAGAATAGTACTCAACCTCGGCTTGGGCGCGCAGGGCACCGTCGAGGAGGTTCACACCCGGAACGATGCGTGCACCGATCTGTGGAACGCGGACCAACTGCTTGCCGTCAAAATTCCGCACCACAGGCTGACCACCGACAATATCGGAATATTTGAGGTTCTTATATTGTGGATCTTGCCAAGTCAGGGCGGCATTGATGTCGAACCAGCTAACCGGACGCAACTGACCTTCCAACTCGACCCCAACCGTCTCGCTGCCACCAAAGGCTACCACCTGACGATAGGAATTGGTCGTTGTGTTGAAGATATTGTCGGTGAAGGACACGCCTGTGAACTTGCTGAAATAGGCCGTCGCGAAGATATCCAGCACCGAAGACGTATATTTCAGTCCGACTTCAGACATCTTGATCGGCTGAACAATGATGTCCGTCCGCAGGGGTGAGCCCGTGAAATCACTGCCGTTCGGCATTCGCTTGGTATCGGTGTAACGCGCAAAGGCTCCCAGATCAGGAAGGACCTGA
>CANCJE010000056.1 GCA_947378235.1 Caulobacteraceae bacterium
TGAAGGCGGCATTGATCTGGACGCCCATCCGGCGGTCACGCCGCGCAATCCGGTGGATTTTGGTCAGACGTGATCATCCTCGATACCAATGTCATTTCCGAGATCATGAAGCCAAATCCGGACCCAACCCTGCTGGCTTGGCTGGAGGCTCAAGATCCATCTGAACTGGCGACAACAACCGTTTGCGTCGCTGAAATCACCTATGGGCTCGCGCGATTAGAACCGGGTCAGCGACGAAGCCGACTTGAAGCAAGCTTTAGCCAACTGCTCGCCGAAGGACTGGCGGGCCGCATATTCGGCTTTGATCTTTCAGCCGCAGCCCATTACGGCCCCCTCGTCGCCAATAGACAGAGACTTGGCCGCCCCATAGAGGGGTTCGACGGACTCATCTGTGCCATTGCCCTAGCCAACAATGCCGATATCGCGACCCGCAACAGCACCGATTTTGCCAATAGCGGCGTGACGATCCTTAATCCTTGGGCGGATTGAGCGGCCATCCCGGATGATCCCGTCAGACTTAGCCCCCCTACTTCACCAACCCCTCCGCCACGGGCCGGGCCTGACCGGGCTTGATAAAGGTTAGGGTGATGCGGCCGAGGTGGAGGCCGAACTTGCTCATGTCGGCGCGGTTGATGACGGCACCGTCGGCGAACTGGTGGCTCCAGTCATCGACATCGACGGCGATCTTGGTCTTACCGATGGGCAGGATTAGCTTGTACTGGATGCGCAGGGCATTGCCTTGGGTGGTCACGCGGGCGACGCCGTCTACGTCTCCGGCCCGGCCCTCATAGCGGCCCTCGCCGATCTTCTTGAAGGTCCAGACGCGGGTCTGGCGCTCGCCATCGCTCCACAGGAAGGTCTCGTTAAGGGTCAAGGTGTCGCCCGACTGGACGCCGTCAGCCACCACGGTAAAGGCCCGCTGCAGCTTGGTGTCCGGCCCCTCGAACAGGCCATAGGCATAGGTGCGGCCTTGGAAATAGTCTTCCAAGACAAATTTCGGGGTCGGCTGGCTATTGGTCTCGACGCTGAGGGTCGAACAGCCCGTTAGGGTAAGGGCAGCGGCAAGCCCCGCGAGAGAGGCGGCCGCGAATTTTGGCATCAGTTTGCGCATCGACTTGGCTCCAAAGGGCTTTGTTCGGTTTACGCTTAGCACTGCCTTTTGGTTCACACCCTGCGAAAGACCCGGCCCTAAACCAATCCCAAGGCGGCAAGATGCGGCATCAAGGCCTTAGGGTCTTGGAAATGATGGGTAGCAAAGCCCAGCGCCTTGGCCGCCGCAATATTGGCGGCGCTATCGTCGATGAACAGCAGTTGTTCTGGCTCAAGACCGCAGCGGCGACAGGTCAGGTGGTAGATATCCGCATGGGGCTTCACCATGCCCTCATCGCCCGAAATGATGATATCGCGAAAGTGCCGAAAAGCGGGGTCCATGGCAAAAACGCCCGCGGCCTTTTCAGAGGGCATGTTGGTCAGGGCAAACAGGGGCACGCACCGATCATTCAGCGTCTCAATGGCCGCGATGGCTTCTGGGATAGAGCCGTCAAACATCTCGTCCCAGCGCAATGACCAGGCGAGGATCGCTTCTTTATAGTGGGGATATTGGGCAATCAGGGGCAGAGCATTTTCGGCCATGGTGATGCCGAGATCATGCTGGACATGCCAGCCCATAGTGCAGACCTCGGTCAAGAAGCGCTCACGCTCCACCGGGTCGACAATAATCTTTTGGTAAAGGCGCGCTGGGTCCCAGCGCACAATGACGTTGCCGACGTCAAACAGGACGCCGACCACCGACATGGACGTCTTAGCCCTGCTTGGCTTTGAAGCGAGGATCGGTCTTGTTGATCACATAGACCCGGCCCTTGCGGCGCACGAGCTTGCAGTCGCGGTGACGCGTCTTCAACGACTTGAGCGAGCTTCTGACCTTCATAACGTCTTCTCGTTTGGTTCTCGAACAGTCCCTGCGCAAGTATGGCGGGCCCTGTCCGGTGGATAAGGAGCGAGGTCTATAGGTTCGGCTTAGCCTTGAGTCAATCATCAGGAGCGCATCCAAGCCCCAAAGGCCCATGAATTTTGACCGCACAGGCTTGTGATTGCCAGACCCTAGCGCGCCGCTTTAGACAGGGGACTATGGATCGGCGTCTTTTCATCCGCCTCTCAGGGGCCTCTATGGCTGTGGGCCTGCCTCAGACGGTGCGCGCGCAGGTACCGTCTGTTGGTCCCGATGGCGTGCCGGTTGCCGCCAGTCCCGCCTTGCCCGTGACCTCAGGCGACCCGGCTTTTGATGCTTGGTCAGCCGATTTCAAAAGCCGTGCAGTTGCGGGCGGTTGGTCGCCTGACCTGTTAACCCGGGAATTGGCGGGATTGATGCCCGACCCGCGGGTCTTGGGCCTCGATCGGCGCCAGCCAGAACTGTCCAAGCCGATGGGGGACTATATCCGAGGCGTGGTGGCGGATGATCGTATCGCTCTGGGCCAGTCTCGGCGCTCCAGCCTGCCCTTTTTGCCCGCGATGGAAGAGCGCTTCGGCGTTCCCAGTCAGGTTCTAATAGCCATCTGGGGCGTGGAGACCGGCTTTGGCGCGGTGATGGGGCAGTATGACGTCATCCGCTCCATGGCAACCTTGGCCGCGCAGGGGCGCAGGCGGGATTGGGCGGAGGCCCAGCTCTTTGCCGCCCTTCGTATCATCTCAACCGGTGAGGCGACCCGTGAGCAACTCAAGGGCTCTTGGGCCGGGGCGATGGGTCAGACCCAGTTCTTGCCAGAGACCTATGTCAGCACGGCCTTGGATTTTGATGGCGATGGTCGCCGCGATATTTGGGGCTCATCCGCCGATGCGTTAGCCTCTGCGGCGAACCTGTTGCTCAAGGGCGGCTGGAAACCAGGTCAGCCTTGGGCACGTGAAGTGCTCTTGCCGCCCGGGTTCGATTTGGGCCTTTCGGAAGGCCCAAACCAATCGGCCAATGTTTGGTCAGGCCTAGGCGTGCGCCCTGCCGACGGATGGGGATGGGCCTTGGCCGACCAAGGCTTGGCTGCGAGCCTAATCTTGCCCGCCGGGGCCAAGGGGCCAGCCTTCTTGATCTTTGCTAACCACATGGCCATTCGCAGCTATAACAATGCCATGGCCTATGCCTTGGCTGTGGGCCTGCTGGCGGATCGGATCGCTGGCGCCGCGCCGCTGGTCACCCCTTGGCCCGTCGAGGTTCCACTCAGCAATGGGGATCGAGTCGGCGCGCAGATGGCGCTCGCGCAGCTGGGCTATGATGTCGGTGAGGCCGACGGGGTCATAGGCCTTCGCACCCGTAAGGCCTTGCGGTCTTGGCAGCGTTCGGTCGGCATTCCGGCGGATGGCTACCTGACCCTCGAGGGCGTGCAGGCCCTTACGGCCTCGGCCTTGATGTCACCGTCCTAGGCATCACCGAGGGCGGTATCCGTTTCGGCCAGATCCTCGCCAACGGCCTTGAGGGTCGGATTGCGGAAGGCAAAGCCCAAAAGCGCGATCAGGACCACGACGTTGAAGATATAGGGCAGAGGGCCCTTAAACTCATAGAGCATGACCCCGAACACCGGCGCGATGATGTAGCAGGCACCGTTTACGGCAGTGATGGCACCGGCCACCGCGCCCTGTTCTGTCTGATCAACCGCCAAGGAAGATCCCGCCGTAAAGCCCGGACGACCAAAGCCATAGCCGAGGCTGGTTAGGGCAAAGGCTGTGACCACAGTGGCGTAGTTGGGCGCCAAGGCCATCATCACATTACCAAGGGCGGCTAGGCCTGCCCCCCAACGCATAAGTTGTCTGGGGCCAATTCGCAGCATCCGGATCAGGCCCCACTGCGCCAAGAGACCTGCGACGGCACCGGCCATCATCGCCACGCCCGTATAGCCAGAGGCCTGAGCCGGAGACACACCCATCTTGTCGATGATCAAGAAGCCGAGGGTTTGGCCATTAATCGCCTGAGCTGAGCCGACCAAAAACCCATAGATGATGAAGGGCGTCATGCGGGGATCACGCCACAGGCCGGTCTTGGGTTTGAGCTTTGGCTCTAGGGCGTGGGCCTTGACCTTTTCCGCCCAAGCCGCGCGGGCTTCGGGACCATCATCGGGCACGCCAATCTGCACAACGACCATCATGACAAAGGCCACAGTCGCAAAGGCAAACATTGGCCCAGACAGGCCAACCACGGGCAAGACAAACAGAGGCGCAACCGCTGGACCCAAAATGGTACCCAGCCCAAAGGCCGAGGCCAGGGTTGCCAAGGCTCCGGTGCGCTCGAACCGTTCTGAACGGTCTGCGACATAGGCCTGTGCGGCGGGATTGGAGGCTGAACCCACCAGACCAAAGATGGCCCGGGTCATGGCGGCCCCGGCAAAGATCACCATCGGCAAGGCCAATTTGTGCAGGCCCGCCAGAACCACAAGGGCAAAGCCAAGCATCGAAACGCCAAAACCTGCGAGCCCGGTAACCACCATCTTCTTACGGCCGACCCGGTCTGACCTTGTCGCCCAAAAGGGTGCTGAAAGGGTCCAGAACAGGGCCGACAGGGTGAAAATAGCCGCAATAAAGGTGTCGCGAATGCCAATCTCACGGCCTATGGCAGGCAGGACTGACTGCATCGAGGTGTTGCCGGCTGCAACGCTCATCAAAACGCAAAACAGGATCGTAAAGGACCGGCGGCGGGTCTGCTCGGGCGTTGAGGGCAGGCGACCGGTAAAACGGCGCAGAGGATCAAGGGGGCGGCTCATGGCGCGCACCATAGACGCGTGGTCGCCCCCCGCAAACGGTCCGGCAATAATAAACCTGGGACCTTGTGCCGCAGCATCCCTTCAGTTTGGCACTCCATGAGTTGCGCAAACTCCAAATTAAGCATTTCAAGCGGATAAAGCCGGATCATTGTTGGGATTTTCAAACCATGTTCCAGTTAATTGGCATCGCGCTTCTGTTTGGGGCTGTGTTTGGCACCTACATCATGACCGGCGGCAATATGGCCGTGATCATTGAGGCGGCGCCCCACGAGATGATGACCATCGGTGGCGCGGGCATTGCCGCGTTCCTGATCAGCAACAGCCTTTCGACCATTAAGGCGACCGGCGGCGGACTCGGAAAGGCCGTATCGGGCCCCAAATGGAAGGCCAGCGACTATACGGATCTGTTGTCCCTGCTGTTCCTGTTGACCAAGACCATGAAATCCAAGGGCGTGATCGCCTTGGAAAGCCACATTGAAAAACCCGATGACAGCACGATCTTTTCCCGGTTTCCAAAGATCGTGAAGGATCATTTCGCGGTTGATTTCATCTGCGACACGCTGCGCATGATGACCATGAACCTTGAAGACCCGCATCAGGTCGAAGATGCGATGGAAAAGCAGCTCGAAAAGCATCACCACGAGGCCTTGGAGCCGTCGCACGCCCTGCAAAATCTCGCAGATGCCCTCCCCGCGCTCGGCATCGTGGCTGCGGTGCTTGGCGTTATTAAAACCATGGGCTCGATTACAGAGCCGCCCGCCGTTCTTGGCGCCATGATCGGCAGCGCCCTGGTCGGAACCTTCCTCGGCGTGTTCCTCGCCTATGGACTGGTCGGGCCTTTTGCATCGCGGTTGAAAGCCGTGATCGACGAGGAGGGGGCCTTTTATAAGATCATCCAAGCCGTCCTTGTGGCCCATCTGCATGGCAATGCCGCTCAAATCTCGGTCGAAATTGGCCGCGGAAATGTTCCAAGCGATTCTCAACCGAGCTTTTTGGAGATGGAAGAGGCCCTCGGCGCCATTCCAAATGTATGATTTTTCCGGATATGGTGACTTTTTAGCATCGTAGGGTGGATTTTGATGCAGATCACGCTTGCGTGTTTTGCATATGGCGGCATATTCATGGGTGGCGGACCAATCGAATCCTTGCCTAATGATCCAATCTCGGGTTATTGGGGCCTAAGGCGCGATTGCAACTGTCGCGCTACAACCTCCTAAGGGGACCAGGCATATGACCTCCGAAGTTCTTCGCAAACTGCTCGTCGCCGGCGCTGCCGTCGCTGCTCTCACCGTCGCCGCTTGCGGCAAGCCTGCTGAAAAGCCAGCTGAAGCTGCTACCGAAGCTGTGGCCGAATCGGCTGCTCCTGCTTCTGACGCTGCTGCTGCTGCCGCTGCTACCGACGCAGCTGCTGCTCCAGCTGATGCGACTGCCGCAGCTGAAAAGAAGTAAGCTTCGCTCAACAGCGAAATTTATGAGAAAGGCCGTCCTTCGGGGCGGCCTTTTTTCGTTTTAAGGGCCTGACTATTCTCAGCCCGCGCGCCGTGGGATAGATCACGGCCATGACCTCGCCCCTCGATCCTGACCGAACCCTCGTGTCACCCGCCCGTTTGGCGTGGGATCAGGACGGCTTTCCCCGTTCAGAGACCTATGGCGATGTCTATTTCTCGGTCGCTGATGGCTTGGCCGAATCCCGCGCCGTGTTTCTTCAAGGCTGCGGCCTGCCGCAGGCTTGGGCCGACCGATCGCAGTTTGTTGTCGCAGAGTTGGGATTTGGCACCGGATTAAACATCCTCGCCCTGTTGCAGCTCTGGCAAGCCGAAGGCCCCGCGACAGGGCACCTCCATATCTTCTCCATCGAGGCCCATCCCCTCACCGCCGAAGAGGCGAAAAGGGCGCTCAGCTTGTGGCCAGAACTGGCTGACCTTTCGGCGCCGATCATTGCCCAGTGGCCGGGCCAAGCCCGCGGCTTCCACCGGATCGACCTGCCCCATCTGCGTGCTGTGATCGACGTAGCGGTGATGGAGGTCGAGGCGGCGCTAACGTCATGGACGGGCTTCGCCGATGCCTGGTTCCTCGATGGATTTTCCCCCGCCGTAAATCCGCAAATGTGGCGTGACGAGGTCTTAGCTCTGGTGGCAGCCCGGTCAGCACCCGGCGCGCGCCTGGCCACCTTTACCGTCGCGGGTGCCGTGCGTCGGGGACTGGCGGCTCAAGGCTTCAACGTCGACAAACGCCCAGGCTTTGGCCGAAAGCGCGAACGTCTGGAGGCGGTTTGGCCCGGTCTGGCGCAAATCGAATCCCGAAAGGTCGCGCCCACCGTGGCGGTGATCGGTGCCGGCATTGCCGGAGCGGCGCTGGTGCGCGCCTTCAGCCACGCTGGCCTAGCGGTTCACCTGTTCGAGGCCGAGCAGACTGGTGCCGGGGCCTCAGGCAATCCATCGGCCCTGATGACCCCAAGACTTGATGCGGGCGCAGGTGTAGCGGGCATGCTGCACGCTCAGGCCTATCGCCATGCCCTTCGCGTCTATCATCATGAGACCCCGCAAGCGATTTTGGCCGAGGGCGTGATGCAGTTAGAGACGGCCCCAGCCGATTCGCGGCGGTTTGATATTGTCGCCGAGCAGGACCTGTTCGAGCCGCAGGATTTTAAACGGCTGGACTCGGCTCAGTCCGGCGAGCGACTGGGGGAAACCGCCTTGGTCGGCGGTCTATGGATGGCGCGGGCCTTGAGCATTGAGCCTTCGTCGATTCTCAAGGCCTGGCTTGGTCCTATCACCCAAGGCGCTGTGGCAAGCCTGCAGCGCGAGCCAGAGGACCAATGGAGCTTGCGCGATGGGCAGGACAAGGTTCTGGACACCGTCGATCAGGTCTTTATCGCGGCAGGGGCCGGGGCGAGCGCCTTGCTGAGCGACCTGCCCTTCGTTCCGGTGAGGGGCCAAGCCAGTTGGACCGATAGCGGCGCGCTCCACACGGCCGCCGCTTGGGGCGGCTATGCGGTACCCACACGATCTGGCGTTCTCTACGGGGCCACCCACGATCGCGGCGAGACCCAAACCGATATCCGTCCGGAAGATAATGACCGCAACCGCGCCGTTCTAGAGTCAGGCTTGCCGATATTGGCGGGCCAATTAGAGGGGCAAGCTGTTCAGGCCCGAGCGAGCCTTCGAGCGACCGTGCCAGACCAGTTGCCGGTCGTGGGTCAGATACCTGGTCATCCGGGCCTGATGGTTCTAGGCGCGCTGGGCTCGCGGGGCTTTACCCTAGCGCCTCTACTCGCCGAGCATCTGGTCGCCGTAAGCTTTGGCCGCCCCTCTCCGCTCCCCCACGCCGTGATCAAGGCGCTGGAGCCTGGACGGTTTGCAGAGCGTCAGCGACGCCGGTCCTAACCATTTACACAGGCCTTAAAGCGCCTATCTTTAGCCCTTAGGCGGGGGCTTAGAGGAAGGATCATCCCATATGTCTGCGCACATCTTGACCCGTAAGGTTTTAGCTTTGAGTGGCCTGCTTTCGGCCCTGGCCTTCGCACCAGCGGCATGGGCGGACGGCCCTGCCAAGGTCGCGCCAAAGGCCACTGCACCTCGGCAATGTTTCTATTCAAGCAATATGAGCAGCTTCAAAGAGGCGGGCGATCAGGCTGTCTATATCCGCGTCGGCATCAAGGATCTCTATCGCCTAGACCTGTTCGGCACCTGCCATGACCTGCGTTGGGCCCAAACCATAGGGGTGGAGTCGCGCGGCAGCTCTTGGATCTGCGCCGGTTCAAATTCAGATGCGGTGCTGATCGTCCCGAGCACCTTGGGGCCAGAGCGGTGCATGGTGACCGAGGTCAAGAAGTTGACCGAGTCCGAGATCGACGCCTTGCCTCGCAAAGACCGTCCCTAAGATCTGCGCCGCAAAGAACGATTAGAAATTACGCAATTCAGCGCCTGCGATAGTTTTCCTTGAACCCAAGGGGCGTGCGACCTACTGATCAGGTCTAGTCTTGGCCTGTAAGCGGGCGCGATATTTTAGGACGATCAGACCATGATTACCCTTCATCACCTGAACAATAGCCGGTCACAGCGGATCCTTTGGCTGTTTGAAGAGCTCGGCCTAGACTACGACATCGTCAAGCATCAGCGCGATTCCGTCACACGGCTCGCTCCCGACGCCTTGAAGGCCATCCACCCCTTGGGCAAGTCCCCTGTCATTGTCGACAAGGGCCGAACCATCTTTGAGTCCGGCGCCATTATTGACTATGTGATCGACCAATATGGGGCCGGACGTTTGCGTCCTGCGGCGGGCACGTCGGACTTTATCGACTATCAACAGTGGCTGCACTTTGCAGAAGGGTCAGCCATGCTGCCCTTGCTGATGGCCATGTATGTTTCGCGACTTGGCGAAGCTGGCGCACCGCTTCACCCGCGCATTGGCAGCCAGATTGCCGACCATCTCAGTTTCATGGAAGGCCACCTTCAGGGGCGTGATTTCATCATCGGTAGCGACCTAACCGGCGCGGATATCAACAATGTCTTCGTGCTTGAGGCGGCAGCGTCCGGTGGGCGGTTGGCAGACTATCCGACCCTGACGGCCTATCTGGCACGGATGCAGGGACGCGACGCCTACAAGCGCGGCCTCGAGCGTGGCGGTGTCTACGCCCTCGGTGCCTGATCTATCGGGCCGAACAACCGATTTGTTCTTTGATGACAGGGGGGCGTGCGCGCCTAGGCCAATATGGATAACTCAGGACATCGCTCCTTTGCGCCAACCACCCGCGCACTGGATGGCAAGGTCATACTGATCACAGGCGGCACGGGCTCGTTTGGGCGGCGGTTCGTTCAGACGGTCTTGAACCGCTACGATCCACGCAAGGTGATCATCTTCTCGCGTGATGAGCTCAAGCAATATGAGATGCAGTCTGATCTTCGCGATCAGATGAGCGATGAGCAGATGGGCAAGCTGCGTTTCTTCCTCGGCGATGTCCGTGACCGTGAGCGGCTGACCTTAGCCCTGCGCGGGGTCGATGTGGTGATCCATGCCGCAGCCCTTAAGCAGGTGCCTGCGGCGGAATATAACCCGTCCGAATGTATCCATACCAATGTTCTGGGTGCCGAGAACGTAGTCTGGGCAAGCCTGGCCAACCGCGTTCAGCGGGTCGTGGCCCTCTCGACCGACAAGGCTTGCAACCCGATCAATCTCTACGGGGCCACGAAACTGGCCTCCGACAAGACCTTCGTCGCGGCCAACAATCTGTCAGGCGATATCGGCGCGCGGTTCTCGGTGGTTCGCTATGGCAATGTGGCTGGATCGCGCGGCAGCGTGGTTCCCCTGTTCCAGCGGCTCTTGGCCAATGGAGCCACCGAACTGCCCATCACCGATGATCGCATGACCCGCTTTTGGATCACGCTGGATCAGGGTGTCGATTTCGTCCTGTCATCTCTGGACCTGATGCGGGGCGGAGAAGTGTTTGTGCCCAAGATTCCGAGCATGAAGGTCACGGACTTGGCGCTCGCCATGGCCCCCGGGATCGGCTTGAAAAATATCGGAATCCGCCCGGGCGAGAAGTTGCACGAAGTCATGATTTCAGGCGACGATGCGCGCGTGACGGCCGAACTTTCGGACCGCTATGTCATTGAGCCTGCCTTTGTCGAATATCCGCGCAAGTCGTTCCTGTCCGACGCGGGCGTCAGCACGGTCGAGGATGGCTTTGTCTATTCCAGCGACAACAATACCGAATGGTTGAAGGGCAAGGCCCTGCTCGATCTGTTTGGCATCGGCAATGGCTGACACCAAGGCTGCCGCCTTTTTGCCCTACGGTCGGCAGGTCATCGAAGATGACGACATAGAAGCCGTGGCTCAGGCCCTGCGCGCCGATTTGCTGACGACGGGGCCGCAGGTTGCCGCCTTTGAGGAAGCCTTTGCCGCTCAGGTCGGCGCGCGCCATGCGGTCGCCTGTTCCAATGGCACGGCGGCCCTGCATCTGGCCATGATGGCCCTCGGGCTAAAACGCGGACAGGTCTGCATCGCCCCGTCCCTGACCTTTTTAGCCACCGCCAACTGTGCTCGGTTCGAGGATGCAGAGGTCCAGTTTGCCGATGTGGATCCCAATACCGGCCTGATGACCCCCGAGACGCTGGAGATGGCCATTTCGCGCGTCCAAGATCAGGGCGCGGGCGGGGCCCACCTGCGCGCCGTCCTACCCGTCCATTATGGCGGCAACCCTGCCGATCTGCCCCGCATTCGAGCCTTGGCCGAAGGGGCTGGCGCGGTGGTCGTTGAAGATGCTTGCCACGGCCTTGGCACAGCCATGGATTTTGGTTCTGGCCTCGAACAGATCGGTGACTGTACCCACAGCGCCATGGCCACCTTCTCGTTCCATCCGGTCAAGACCATTGCCTGCGGTGAAGGCGGGATGGTGACCACCAATGACCCGGTCTTGGCTGAACGTCTGACACGCTTGCGCAGCCACGGCATGGTGCGCCAACCCGACGCCTTTAGCCTCACGGCCATGGCCTTTGACGACCGCGCGGACGGCACGCGCCAGGCGAACCCCTGGTTCTATGAGATGCCGCAGATCGGCTATAATTATCGTCTGCCGGACGTGCTCTGCGCCTTGGGGATTAGCCAGTTGGCCAAGCTTGACCGGTTTGCGGCCCGAAGGCGGACCCTGGCCGCGCTCTATCGCCAACATATGGCCGAGCTTGCGCCTGTCGTATCCTTGGTCGCTTCGCCGCAGGGGGCGGATCCGGCCCTGCACCTGATGGTCGCCCTGATCGATTTCAAGACTGTGGGCCTGACCCGAAAACAGGTCATGGACGGCCTTGCCGCGCGCGGCATTGGCAGCCAAGTCCACTATATTCCGGTCCACCGCCAGCCCTACTATCAGGACCGTTATGGCCTGATCGATCTGCCTGGAGCCGACGCCTTCTATAGCCGCTGTCTGAGCCTGCCGCTGTTTGCAGGCATGGAGGATAGCGACCCTGAGCGTGTGGTCTCGGCGCTCAGGGCCGTATTGGGTCTCTAGAGCCTTGGTCTCTGGAACTGTTAGGCCTGACGCAGGCCCTCGAT
This sequence comes from Caulobacteraceae bacterium, assembly GCA_947378235.1. GTDB lineage: Bacteria > Pseudomonadota > Alphaproteobacteria > Caulobacterales > Caulobacteraceae > CAISGS01. The sequence continues at coordinate 11,787 of CANCJE010000056.1, forward strand.
CTGTTCTTTGAGTTTGAGTTTTTGACGCTTCAACTGTCTAAGTCGTAAATCGTCCGATGCCGGTCGTTGCAGTTCGTCCCGGATTGCGCGATCAAGATTTTCGTGCCGGAAACCGAGTTCACGAATATGCGCTTCAATGGCCATGGGTTGCGACTCCTTGCGATTGGCGCTTGAAGTAAATCACCGACCCTTGTCGGCGTCAGATCACAATTGGTTGCTTTGGCGACCAAACGCCAAGACCCCTTCAGGAGGCTAGATGGCCCATCCCGCAGACCCTTGTTCGGCCCCTCAGCGACTGGTGGTGGCCATCACCGGTGCCTCAGGCGCAGCCTATGGCGTGCGTATGCTTGAGGCCTGCCACGACCTCGGCGTCGAAAGCCATCTGGTTATGTCGCGCTCGTCGATCTTGACCCTGACCGAAGAAACAGGCCTCACCGTCGCGGATGTCTGCGCCAAGGCGTCGAAGGTCCATAAGATCGGCGATGTCGGGGCCTCTATCGCTTCGGGATCCTTTCAGACCCTCGGCATGATCGTCGCGCCCTGTTCGGTGCGCACCATGTCTGAGATCGGAGCGGGCGTGACCTCAACCCTTCTCACCCGCGCCGCCGATGTGGTCCTCAAGGAGCGCCGCCGCCTGGTCCTGATGGTGCGCGAGACCCCCTTCCATCTGGGGCACCTGCGCACCATGGTCTCACTCACGGAAATGGGCGCGATCATCGCCCCGCCTTTGCCCGCCTTCTACACGAGGCCCAAGACCCTTGAGGACCTGATCGACCAGTCTGTGGGTCGCTGCCTTGACCTGTTTGGCCTGTCTTGGGGCGGCGTGAAGCGCTGGGGCGAGGATATTGGTCCGATAGAAAATTCTGAGCCCATGGCACCCCTATGACCCGCTTTTGGGACTGGGCCCTGAGCGCCTATGCCCGACCCGGCGTAGCGCAGGCCTGTCTGGATCTGCAAGATGATCACGGACAATGCACGCCCTATCTGCTCTGGGCGGCTTGGTCGGCGCAGAGCGGCCATGTCCTGAACGACGCGATTTTGGTCAAGGGCGCTAATCTGGCCAAGCAATGGGAGCCCGCCTTTATCACGCCGGTTCGCGCCGTTAGACGCGCCTTGAAGCCTGCCTTTGACGGGGTCGCAGATGATCTTCGCGAGGCCCTTCGCGAACAGGTCAAGGCCGTTGAGTTGGCCGCCGAGAAGACCTTGATGCTGTCCCTGGAGGCCTTGGCCCTCGATGCCGCTTTCAGCACGGTCCCGGTGCAGCAGGCTTTGGAACAGGCAACGGCCCTTTGGACCCCATCGGCACCCCAAAACAGCCTCATGGCGCTATCACAGCACCTTTGAACCATGGGTTGGGTTTGCTATGGTGGGCTACCGACCAACCCGGTCGTTAGGGGTATGTCAGCATGAATGATGACGAACCGACCACGGATTCGGACAGCGCCATCAAGGCGCAGATCAATATGTTTCGGCAAGAACATCAGGATCTCGACGCGTCGATTGTCGCGCTCGAAACCATGCCCCAGCCCGATCTTCTGCTAATTACGCGGCTAAAACGGAAAAAACTCGGCCTTCGGGACCTTATTTCGCGTCTCGAAGACCGATTAACCCCCGATATCATTGCTTAAGCTCTCGTCTCGTTTGCATCTTTGGCCATAAAGGCCTTAAAGTAACCCTAGAAATAAAAGGGGGATTCATGACCGATCTTAGTGCTGCCGTCGCTGAACTGGCTGATAAGAGTCTGCTGGTCCTTGATGATGATGCCCCCTTACGCACCCGCCTTGGCCGAGCCCTCGAACAGCGGGGCTTTGAACCGATCCTCGTGGCGACCGTCGCCGAGGCCGTGGCCGCCGTAAAGATCAAGGCTCCAGCCTATGCGGTTTTGGACCTGCGCCTTGAGGATGGAAGTGGCCTGACCGTGGTTGAGGCCATCCATGCCGCTCGCCCGGATGCCCGCGTGGTCATGCTGACCGGCTATGGCAATATCGCCACTGCGGTGGCGGCGGTAAAGGCTGGGGCTCTGGACTATCTGCCCAAGCCTGCCGATGCCGATGATGTGGCCAAGGCCCTACTGGCCCAGAAGGATCACAGCCCTGCTCCGCCGGAAAATCCCATGTCCGCGGACCGGGTGCGCTGGGAACATATTCAGCGGGTCTATGAACTGTGCGGCCATAATGTTTCGGAAACGGCGCGCCGTCTGAACATGCACCGCCGGACCCTGCAGCGGATCTTGGCTAAGCGCGCCCCGCGTTAGGCTTGAAGGGCCAACCGGTCCTTCCAGGCTCGCGACAGAATCTTCAATTCCGTTCGGACCATCGAGGGCGAAATGTCCTCGGCGAGGGTTTGAAGCACATCAAAGCTGAAGGCCGCCTCGCCGTGGGTCTTCCAAGCGGCCTGTAGGGTGCGGTCGGGATAACTGCCCATGCGCAGCGAGAACCAGAGGCTGGTCTGGTGGGTATCGAGGTGTCGGCTCTCCATCACCCAAAACTGCCCATCCACCCTGCAGCGCACGGCAAAGACCCCAGCGGGGGTCTTGATCTCCTTATAGGCGGCGATAGCGGCTTTGCGGTCTTTGGCGTCCATGGAGCCAGCCTAGCCGATGATTGCGCCGCTCACTAGAGGGTCGCTAGACATCCAAACGGCGAAGAGCGGCCAGACGGGCAAAGGCCAGCGTCAAGGCCTTACGACGGGCCGCGGCCAAGGGGGCAGGCGTGGCCGGGGTCAGGACTGCGCCATCAAAGCCATCAGCGACAATCAGGCCCGGCCCCTCGGGTAAGATATGTTGCGGAAATTCCGGTGCGACGGCGAAATAGAAATGGTCGCAAAAGGGCAGATAGTCGCCCCATTTTTGGTCGGTCCTAAAGTCTTCCTGCGAGGACTTGACCTCAACAATGACAATCTCGCCGCGCCGCCCCAGCCCCATCAGATCGGCCCGCCGTCCATTGGGCAGGCTCACCTCGGCTACCGGCGCATAGCCCAGCCCAATCAACAGCCGTGCCGCCCCACGGGTGACGATCTGCGTCGTCTGAGGCCGCAAACCCACGGTCCCGCTCGCCCGGGCAATATCGAGAACAATTTCCATCGCTACAGTTTGTTCTGGATTTGTTCGTTTTGCAAGAGGCTAGCGCGCCGTCTCGCCCTTCGCCAGCGGGGTCTGTTTCGTAAAGCGCAGGAGGGCGGTGTTGAAGCCGAGGGTCTTGGCGCGGTTGACCAGGAACGCGATCTCAGCGGGGCCGGGCGTTGGCTGGCGGTGCAGGAGCCACAGGAACTTGCCCGAACGGTCTGCGACAATGGCCCAGCTATAGTCATCGGCCCGGTCTAGGACCCAATAGTCGCCCAAAAAGGCGGGACCAAGGAACGAGACCTTAAACTTGGCATTGCGGCTGCCCTCGACCAGCTTGGCGCGGCCATTGACCGAACGGGAGGGGCCATCCATGCCCTTATCGTGGCAGATATTGACGATGCGGATCATCCCGCCGGGGATCTTGCTATAGTCGGCGCTGACAGCCTCGCAGCCGCGCTGGAAGATGTTCTCGTAACGGGCCAGTTCGTAATAGCGCCCGACATAGCGATCGACATCCACGGGCTTGGCTGGAGCGGGCACATTGAAATTGCCAACCGGCGAGGCCGCAGCCGCCGATCCGAGACCCAATACCGCACAGGCGACGGTGCAAAGTACAACACTAACGAGGGCAATACGGGGCATGGCCATCTCCTGTGTCCAGAAGTCCTATGATGGGTCCAGCTCAATTGACCCTGATTTGTGTCATTTTTTGTGAAATTCCAGACCCCAGACGCAAAAACGCCCCGCCAGTGAGCCCGGCGGGGCGTTTCTGTTCGGCTTTAAAGCGCGGTAGCCCTATTCGGCGGCCACGCGGATGGATTCGACGACCCGGTCCTTGAAGTTGATCGCCTGCAGGTAACGGATGCCGTCTTCGGCAATGTCGTCGCCGACCATGCGATCACCTTCGAGCTTCAGCTCCTCCATATCGACATACATGCCGTAGAAGGCGCGGGTGCGGTCGGTGATGATCCCGGCATTGAGCAGGGTCTTGATCAGGACGCGGAAGATGTTGGCCGACTCTCGCATGCTTTCGCGGCGCACATCGTCGGTCATCACCTTCTGGAACTCTTCGATGACCTTCATGCCGTCGAGGCCGAAATCGGCATAGAGCGCCATCTGCTGGGTCGGCGAAACCAGATTGAACAGCAGGGTCTGGAAGCAGTGGGCGGC
>CANCJE010000057.1 GCA_947378235.1 Caulobacteraceae bacterium
CAGGCCTCGCGGGCGCGTATTGATGCGGCCAAGTCCGAACTGATGCCGTCGGTCTCGCTGCAAGCGCAGCTGGCCTTTACCGATCAGGCCGGAGCCCTGTCGGGCCGCAATTCGGGCAACTATGACCGCAACCTGACGACCTCCGCCGTTGTGTCTCAACCGCTCTTTGCCGGTGGTGTGACCGCCTCACGCATTCGCCAGGCTGTCGAGTCCAATGTCAGCGATCGCTTACAGATGGATGTGGCCCACCGCTCGGTGGTGCAGTCGGTCTCTCAGGCTTGGGCGCAACTCTTGGCCACGCGTAGTGCCATTACGGCCAACGAAGAGCAGGTCCGCGCAACGACGGTCGCTTTTGAAGGTACCAAGCAAGAAAACCAGGTGGGTCTGCGTACGACGCTGGACGTGCTGAACGCCGAGCAGGAACTGCGTAACGCTCAGCTGTCGCTGGTCAATGCTCGCCGCGATTCCTATCTGGCCGGGGCCCAATTGCTGAATGCGATGGGCGCGCTCGAGGCTCGTAACCTCAGCGCCGGTGTCACGGTCTATGATGCCGAAGGGCGGTTCAAGTCGATCAAGTCTGGCTGGACCATCACCCCTTGGGACAAGGTTGTTGAGGCCATCGACGGCATCGGCTCGCGCAAGATTGAGTCGCGCCAGCCCGCCGAAGACACCCCAATGGCAACGGCAACGCCTAATGGCGGCCGCTAGAGTTCCGATTGGCTCTGAAATCATCCGGATAATGTGCCTTTAGGGCGCTTAATTGGGTCTGTTTCTATCTTCGAAATTGCCTCGATGGCCTCTCGGGCATAGCCTAGGGGGAATTGCTCGCGTTAACCCTGACGACGGTGGCCCTGCTCATGTCCGATCCTACTTCCCAAGAGCCGACCATGGAGGAGATTCTCGCCTCTATCAGGCGGATTATCTCCGAGGATGAAGTCCCGACGGAAGAGGGCGGCGAAGAGCTCGAAGCTGAGCTTGAGCCAGAAGTTGAGGCTGAGCCGGATTACGAACCGATGGAAGAGCCTGAGCCTGAGCCTGAGCTCGAGGCCACCCCTGTTCCAACACCTGCACCGGTGTTCGAGGAGGAAGACGACATCCTCGATCTAACCGAGCCCTATAAGGCCCCTGAGCCAGCGCCAGTGTTTCAATCTGATGACCTAGAGGCCTATGCGCCGCCTCCGCCGCCGCCGCCTCCTGCGCCGATTCAGATCGAAGAAGAGCCGATTGTTAGCCATATTGCTGAGGTCGCTGCGGCATCTGCCTTTGGTCATCTCGCCCAGACCATCGCCATGCCTGGCCATGGCCGGACGCTCGAAGATGTGGTTCGTGAACTGCTCCGCCCTCTGCTGAAGACCTGGCTGGACGAGAATCTACCGACAATCGTGCAGGCGACGGTTGATGAAGAGGTCGCGCGGATCTCGCGTCGCCGCCTCTAAGGCCTCTAAAACAGGTCTCTAAGTCCTAAATACCTCTGGTGGTCCCGCCGATGGCCTGCTTAGCGGCTTCGCAATCGGTCTGCGGGGCTGCTATAGTTTGGCAACGGCGCATCAACCGCGCCGATGTGATTGGTCATGCTCGAAAAAACCTACGATCCCAAAACCGCCGAACCTCGTCTTTACGCCCAGTGGGAAAGCTCAGGGGCGTTTCAGCCCTCGGATGACCCTGCGGCTGAACCGTTCAGCATCGTCATTCCGCCGCCCAATGTGACGGGTTCGCTGCATGTTGGCCATGCTCTGAACAATACGCTTCAGGATGTGCTGACCCGCTTTGAACGGATGCGCGGCAAGGCGGCCCTGTGGCTGCCCGGAACCGACCATGCGGGTATCGCAACCCAGATGGTGGTTGAGCGCCAGTTGGCTGCTGAAGGTGGTCCCACGCGCCGCGAGCTTGGCCGTGAAGCCTTTGTCGATAAGGTCTGGGAATGGAAGGCGACCTCAGCGGGGTCGATCCAGAATCAGCTTCGCCGCCTCGGTGTCTCCTGCGATTGGAGCCGCGAGCGCTTTACCCTAGATGAGGGCCTGTCCGAGGCGGTCCGCAAGGTCTTTGTGACGTTGCATAAGCAGGGCCTGATCTATCGCGACAAGCGTCTGGTCAATTGGGATCCGCAGTTCCAGACCGCCATCTCCGACCTTGAGGTCGAGCAGCGCGAGGTTGACGGCTTCTATTGGCACTTTGCCTATCCGCTAGAGGATGGCTCGGGCGAGATTGTGGTGGCGACCACCCGCCCCGAAACCATGCTGGGCGATACGGCTGTGGCCGTCCATCCTAAGGACGAGCGCTATCAACATCTGATCGGCAAGTTTGTGCGCCTGCCCATCGTTGGGCGTCTGGTCCCGATCGTGGCCGATGAATATGCGGACCCTGAAAAGGGCTCTGGCGCGGTGAAGATCACGCCTGCCCATGATTTCAACGACTTCCAGGTCGGCAAGCGCAACAATCTGCCACTGATCAATATTCTCGACGATTTCGGCAAGATCGCGGGCGATGTGCCTGCGGACTATCTCGGCCTAGACCGATTTGTGGCCCGCAAGGCCATTGTCGCCAAGTTCGAAGAGCTCGGCCTCCTGCGCGAGATCGAAAAGACCCGTCACACCGTGCCGCACGGTGACCGGTCTGGCGTGGTGATCGAGCCCTATCTGACCGATCAGTGGTTCGTTGATGCCCACACCTTGGCTCAGCCTGCCATTAAGGCGGTAGAGCAGGGCGATACGGTCTTTGAACCGCGCAACTGGGAAAAGACCTATTTCGAGTGGCTGCGCAATATCGAGCCTTGGTGCGTGTCGCGCCAGCTCTGGTGGGGCCATCGGATTCCCGCTTGGTACGGCCCAGATGGCACCATCTTCGTTGAAGAGACTGAGGCCGAAGCCAAGGCGGCGGCGCTGACCCACTATGGCAAGGCGCAAGAGCTTCATCAGGACGAGGATGTTCTAGACACCTGGTTCTCGTCGGCCCTCTGGCCCTTCTCGACCATGGGCTGGCCTAAGGATACGGAAGACCTCAAGCGGTTCTATCCGACCCATACGCTGGTGACCGGCTTTGACATCATCTTCTTCTGGGTTGCCCGGATGATGATGATGGGCCTGCATTTCAAGGGTGAAGTGCCGTTCAAGCGGGTCTTCATCAATGCGCTGGTCCGCGATGAAAAGGGCCAGAAGATGAGCAAGTCCAAGGGTAATGTCCTTGATCCGCTCGAACTGGTCGATGAATTTGGCTGCGACGCCCTGCGCTTTACCCTGACGGCGATGTCGGGGCAGGCGCGGGACATTAAGTTGTCTAAGCAGCGCATTGAAGGTTATCGCAATTTCGGCACAAAGCTATGGAATGCCGCGCGCTTTAGCCAGATGAATGAATGTCTGCGTGAAGAGGGATTTGACCCTGCTTCTGCCAAGCAGATCATCAATCGCTGGATCCGGGGCGAGACGGTCAAGACGGTCCAGACCGTCACCAAGGCCTTTGAAAACTGCGCCTATGACGTGGCCGCCAACGCGCTCTATCGTTTTGTCTGGAACGTGTTCTGCGACTGGTACCTGGAACTGGCCAAGCCGATCCTCAATGGCGACGATATGGAGGCTAAGGCCGAGACCCGCGCCACGGCCGCCTGGGCGCTGGATGTGTGTCTAAAGCTTCTCCACCCCGTCATGCCGTTTGTGACCGAGGAGCTTTGGAGCAAGCTCGCCGAGTTTGGCGCGCCGCGCGATTCGATGCTGATCAGAGCCAAATGGCCGGTCTTCCCTGACGCTTGGGTCGATGCTGAAGCCGAGGCAGAGATTGGCTGGGTCATCGAGTTGGTCAGCGAAGTGCGGTCTATCCGGTCGGAGATGAATGTACCGCCCTCAGCGCGTGCACCCTTGACGCTGATCGGGGCCGGGGACGTCGCGCGGGGCCGCTTGGCGCGCAACCGCGACCTGATCGTGACCCTGGGCAGGCTCGAGTCGGCCAAGGAAGCTGATGCGCCGCCTGCGGGGGCAGTGCCCTTCGTGCTGGGCGAAGCGACGGGGGCCTTAGCCATAGCCGAGTTCATTGATCTGGCCGCCGAAAAGGCGCGCCTGAACAAGGAGATTGCCTCTTTCGCCGGGGACATAGAGCGCACGGCGAAGAAGCTGAACAATCCCGACTTCATCGCCCGCGCCCGCGAGGATGTGGTTCAGGAAAACCGCGACCGACTGATCGAATCCGAGGCGGCGAAGGCCAAGCTGGAAGCGGCTTTGGCCCGGCTTTCCGCCATCGGTTGACCTGTGGGATGCTAGGGCTTTTGGGTGAAGACCCGATAGCCCTTGCGCTCGGCGGCGGCGAGCATTTCGGCGTCGCCGCTGGTGTCGCCATAGGCTGCAGTAAGTTTGAGGTCTGGTCCGTAGGATTCGGTTAGCCGCACAACCTTTTCGGCGGCGCGGCAGTTGAGGCCAATGAACCGGCCCGTGACCCGGTCCTGCTGGTCAAATTCTAAGCGTGTTCCGATCAGGCCCGCTGCGCCGAGCCGTTTGGCAAAGGGCGCGATCAGGATTTCAGGTGAGGCCGTGCAAATGACCCGCGTGGCCCCTTGCGTGCCCCAGCCATTCCAAGCCGCCAAGGCATCGGGCCGAAACAGTTTGCCTGCGGCCGCGCGGGCGAAGGCGTCCGCCGAGGCTTCCAAGGTCTTTCGATCAAGACCGCCGAGAAAAATTCTGACTGCCGCCATTTTAATCAGGCCACGATCACGATGGATCAGATAGGCGAGGGCGGCGGGAATCAGTTGGATCATCCCCAGCAAGAACCTGGGCGCACCGCTGCGCCAGGCCAAAAAGGCCATAAAACTATCCCTGACCGTCAAGGTGCCGTCAAAATCGAACGCCACTAAGGCCTTATCGGGTTTGGCATTGGTCATGCTTACAGCCGTCTCTTGATTCTCTTTTGCCCATGGGGACTGGCGAGGTGTGTCTGGATCACCCATCTGTAAGGGGTTCCGGTCTCTTTGTTTGGCGAAAAAGCACGAGGAGCAGGCCTCTATCCGCGACGAAACAGCTTCAAGGGGTTGTGATCGTGCGCGGGATCAGAGATTGTCAAGGTTTAGAGCATACCCGGACTATATCTTCCCTAGTTGGTTTTGAGACTCTGTCCGGAACGTGATGTCGGCCCCTCGAGGTCGGCGTCGTAAAGTGAGAGCGATTATGACGAAAGCTGCGAGCGGCGACACGAAAAGCACGCTGTATTGCTCCTTCTGCGGAAAGAGCCAGCACGAGGTGCGCAAGCTCATTGCCGGTCCAACCGTGTTCATCTGTGATGAGTGCGTTGAACTGTGCATGGATATCATCCGTGAAGAGCACAAGATCTCCTTCGTCAAATCGAAAGACGGCGTGCCAACGCCAAAGGAAATCTGTGAAGTTCTCGACGACTATGTGATCGGTCAGGAGCACGCCAAGAAGGTCTTGGCCGTTGCCGTGCACAATCACTACAAGCGTCTGAACCACGCCACTAAGAATAACGACGTCGAACTGGCCAAGTCGAACATCCTGCTGGTCGGTCCGACCGGTTCGGGTAAGACCCTGTTGGCCCAGACCTTGGCCCGCATCATCGACGTGCCCTTCACCATGGCCGACGCCACGACCCTGACCGAAGCCGGTTATGTCGGTGAGGACGTCGAGAACATCATCCTCAAGCTCCTGCAGGCCGCTGACTACAATGTTGAGCGGGCCCAGCGTGGCATTGTCTATATCGACGAGGTCGACAAGATCAGCCGTAAGTCTGACAACCCCTCCATCACCCGTGACGTCTCGGGCGAAGGCGTGCAGCAAGCGCTTTTGAAGATCATGGAAGGCACAGTCGCCTCCGTGCCGCCGCAGGGCGGACGCAAACATCCTCAGCAAGAGTTCTTGCAGGTCGACACCACGAATATCCTATTTATCTGCGGCGGTGCCTTCTCAGGTCTTGAGAAGATCATCTCGGGCAGAGGCAAGGGCACCTCGATCGGCTTTGGCGCGACGGTGAAGGACCCGGAAGAGCGCCGTACCGGCGAGATCCTGCGCAATGTTGAACCAGACGATCTGCAGCGCTTTGGTCTGATCCCGGAATTTATTGGCCGCTTGCCGGTTATCGCCACCTTGGAAGATCTGGACGAGACCGCGCTGGTTAAGATCCTGACCGAGCCCAAAAATGCGCTCGTGAAGCAGTATCAACGTCTGTTCGATATGGAAAATATCGGCCTGACCTTCACCGAAGATGCCCTCAGCGCCATTGCGCGCCGGGCAATCTTGCGCCGGACCGGTGCTCGCGGTCTGCGCTCGATCATGGAAGGCATCTTACTCGAAACCATGTACGAACTGCCGACCTATCAGGGCGTCGAAGAGGTGGTGGTCAATGGCGAGGTCATCGACGGTCGTGCCCAACCCTTGATCATCTATTCCGAGCGTCGGGGCGAAAAGGGCGCAGCCTCCTAAGAACGTCGCGTCGATCCGAATAAACATCAAATTCAAGAGCCCGTTGCGCGTTTAGTCTGCAACGGGCTTTTGTTTTTTTGAGCCGTGATGGTCGTTTGCGCATTCAAGTTGGGGACGAATTGTCTGTTGTTCTTGAATGCGAGGAAAAAACCGCCACATAGTTTGTAACCGATCGCCTGAACCGGCGATGTGGTGCTCTCCTCGGCCAGAAGGGTCATAGGGCGAGTGCCTTGTTAGTAAGGTCGGACCAAGGCTCACAGGTCCGGCTAGGAAGCAGTTGACATGTCTGATCTAAAAACGCTGCCCGTTTTGCCCCTTCGCGACATTGTTGTGTTTCCGCACATGGTCGTTCCGCTTTTCGTTGGGCGGGATAAGTCCGTTCGCGCATTGGAAGAGGTGATGCGCGGCGACAAGCAGATCCTGCTCGCCACTCAGAAAAATTCGTCGGACGATGATCCAGCCCAGAGTGCGATCTTTGAGGTCGGCGTGGTGGCTACGGTACTGCAACTCCTCAAATTGCCCGACGGCACTGTGAAGGTCCTGGTTGAAGGCAAATCTCGGGCGCACATTACGCGTTTCACCGATCAGACCGAATATTTCGAAGCCGAAGCCACCTTGATTGCCGACGAGTCCGGCGATGGCAGCGAGGCTGAGGCCCTGTCCCGCGCTGTGGTCGAGCAGTTCGAGAACTATGTCAAACTGAATAAGAAGGTGCCACCAGAGGCCCTGTCGGCCATTCCTCAGATCGTTGAGCCGGGCAAGTTGGCCGATTCCATCGCCGCGCACCTGTCGGTGAAGATCGGAGACAAGCAGCAGTTGCTGGAGATTTTCAGCATCATTAAACGCTTGGAAAAGGTCTTTGCCCTGATGGAAGGCGAGATCAGCGTCCTTCAGGTCGAAAAGAAGATTCGCAGTCGCGTGAAGCGGCAGATGGAAAAGACCCAGCGCGAATATTATCTGAACGAACAGATGAAGGCGATCCAGCGCGAGTTGGGGGAGCAGGACGAGTCTCGCGACGAGTTGATGGAGCTGGAAAAGCGCATCAAGAAGACCAAGTTCTCAAAGGAAGCCCGGACCAAGGCCGAAGCAGAACTGAAAAAGCTGCGCAATATGAGCCCCATGTCTGCCGAGAGCACGGTTGTGCGCAACTATCTCGATTGGCTGCTGTCTCTGCCATGGGGCAAGGCCAAGACCAAGAAGATCGATGTGGCCGCCGCTGAACGCATCTTGGATGAGGACCATTACGGCCTAGAGAAGGTCAAGGAGCGCATCCTCGAATATCTGGCTGTGCAGGCTCGCACCAACTCGCTGAAGGGCCCGATCCTTTGCCTCGTGGGTCCTCCGGGCGTCGGTAAGACCTCGCTTGGGCGTTCGATCGCGAAGGCGACCAGCCGGGAATTTGTGCGCCTGTCCCTCGGGGGCATGCGCGATGAGGCCGAAATCCGTGGCCACCGCCGGACCTACATTGGCTCCATGCCCGGCAAGGTCATTCAGGCCATGAAGAAGGCCAAGGCGACCGATCCCTTCTTCCTTCTGGACGAGATCGACAAGCTGGGAGCCGACTATCGCGGGGACCCGTCATCGGCCCTGCTCGAGGTCTTGGACCCCGAACAGAACGGAACCTTTGCCGACCATTATCTGGAGGTCGATTACGACCTGTCTCAGGTTATGTTCGTGACAACCTCGAACAGTCTGAACATGCCTCAGCCGCTGCTGGATCGCATGGAGATCATTCGCATCCCCGGTTACACGGAAGATGAGAAGGTTGAGATCGCGAAGCGCCACCTGCTCAGCAAGCTTGCCAGCAACCACGGCCTCAAGGCCGGGGAGTGGATTGTCCCAGACGACAGTCTGCGCGACCTGATTCGTTATTACACCCGCGAAGCCGGCGTGCGGTCGTTGGAGCGTGAACTGGCCAATCTCGCCCGCAAGACCGTTCGGGACCTTGAGCGGGAAAAGCTGACCTCCATCACGATCGATGCCGCGCGTCTGGACAAATATGCCGGTGTTCGTCGCTATCGGTTCGGCGAGACCGATGCCGAGGATCTAATCGGTATGGTGACGGGCTTGGCCTGGACCGAATTTGGCGGTGATATTCTGACCATCGAAGCCGTGCGCATGCCCGGTAAGGGGCGGATGAGCATCACCGGTAACCTCAAAGAGGTGATGAAGGAATCGATCTCCGCGGCCAACTCCTATGTCCGCTCAAGGGCAGCCGCCTTTGGGATCAAGCCGACCCTGTTCGAAAAGACCGACGTCCACGTCCACGTGCCAGAGGGGGCAACGCCCAAAGATGGCCCGTCGGCGGGTGTGGCCATGGCGGTCTCTATGGTCTCGGTCCTAACCGGCGTTCCGGTGCGCAAGGACCTGGCCATGACCGGCGAGATCACCCTGCGCGGGCGGGTTCTGGCCATTGGCGGGCTGAAGGAAAAGCTGCTGGCGGCCCTGCGTTCGGGCATCAAGACCGTCCTGATCCCGGAGGAAAACGTCAAGGATCTGGCCGATATTCCAGACAATGTGAAGTCGGCCTTGGAGATCATTCCGGTCGCGACCGTGGATCAGGTGCTGGCTCATGCGCTGGTTCGGCCCCTGACTCCGATCGAATGGATTGAGCCAGATGATTCGGTTGTGGCGGCTGTAAAGGCCGATGACGGCGACCAAGACGCGATTATTACCCACTAGACATTAAATTAACGACGATTACCTAGGCGGCGCAGAGGATTCTGCGCCGCCTTTGTTTGACGAGGGGGCTGACCGATGCTCATAGTCCCATCAGCGCACCGACCATGCAGGATCGTTGCCACATATAGGGTTGGGAGACATTCATGACGAAAGCCGAACTGGTTGCTGCGATGGCAGACAAGGCTGGATTGACCAAGGTACAGGCCAAAGACGCGCTGGACGCATTTTTGGACTCCGTGACGGAATCCCTCAAGAAGGGCGAAGATGTACGCCTCGTCGGCTTTGGCAGCTTCCTGCCCGTCGACCGTGCCGCTGGTACGGCGCGCAATCCCCGCACCGGTGAAACGGTTGCACGGGCTGCGGCCAAGACCGCGCGCTTTAAGGTGGGTGAAGGACTGAAGTCCGCTCTGAACTAAGAGCACCGCCAAGAATGAGTTCAAAAGGGTGGGCGCACTAGCGCTCACCCTTTTTCATGACTAGAAGACCGCATCGAAGCGGGCTAAAGGTCCCTTTGTCGGGCGGCTAGCTCAGCTGGTCAGAGCACCTCGTTTACACCGAGGGGGTCGGGGGTTCGAACCCCTCGCCGCCCACCAACCTTCGCTCTTCGAGCTTCGGCTTGGCAAGCCATTGACGAGAGTCACCACGAACTAATCGCACTTTGAGGACCGAGTGAGGTGAGGGGGCTTTAGTGCCTGCGCCACTTCCCGGAATGTGGAAAATGGCGCGAGTGACGGGACTCGAACCCGCGACCTTCGGCGTGACAGGCCGACGCTCTAACCAACTGAGCTACACCCGCATCGGCCGCGCCCGGAAGCAACGGCGGTGTGAGGCGCGGTTGATAGGGCGGGGGCAGGAGCCTGTCAACAGTCAAGTTGCTATCGCGCGAGGGTTCTGTGGATGGAATCTATTGAGGGGTCTTTTGGACTGATTTCCTGCCGCGCAGACCGGTCGTTCATCCTTGGCCCAAAGATTAAATTGCCTGCAAAGCGAGGAAATCTATGTAAATCGACAAGGCTCAGTTTGAAGCTATGACAGGCTTGGGCTACAAGGCCTTCGAGTCGATCTTCGACCGTTGCTGTCTTTGGTGGCAATAGGCTTGGAAGGTCAGGGGCAAGAGGGCCAGATGAACGGATTTTTGCTGCAATATCTGCCGATCGTCATTTTCCTCGGCATCGCGACGGTGCTGGGCGTAGGGTTTATCCTTGCGGCCGCGATCCTAGCCCCCAAGGCCCCGGATCCAGAAAAATTGTCGGCCTATGAGTGTGGGTTCAATGCCTTTGATGACGCGCGCATGAAGTTTGACGTGCGGTTCTATCTGGTCTCGATCCTGTTCATCATTTTCGATCTCGAAGTGGCCTTCCTGTTTCCTTGGGCTGTCAGCCTGATGAAACTGCCGCATGAGGTCCAACCCTTCGCCTTTTGGTCGATGATGACCTTCCTCGGCGTTCTTACCGTCGGGTTCATTTATGAGTGGAAAAAGGGAGCCCTGGAATGGGAGTGACCCTACCGGCCCAATCTGGCCTGTTGAAGCCCGCCCAGTCGGGCGCGACATCAACGGTCGAGGGCTATAACCCCAAGCTTCATGATCCGTTCTTTGACGGTGTCTCGGACCAGTTGGCGGACAAGGGCTTCGTCTTGGCGGCGGCGGATGATCTCATCACCTGGGCCCGCACCGGTTCGCTGATGTGGATGACCTTCGGTCTGGCCTGTTGCGCCGTGGAAATGATGCAGGCCTCGATGCCGCGTTATGACCTTGAGCGTTACGGCTTTGCCCCACGCGCCAGCCCTCGTCAGTCCGACGTGATGATCGTTGCTGGCACCTTGACCAACAAGATGGCTCCCGCCCTGCGCAAGGTCTATGACCAGATGCCAGAGCCGCGTTACGTCATCTCGATGGGCTCCTGCGCCAATGGCGGCGGCTATTACTATTTCAGCTATTCGGTCGTTCGCGGCTGTGACCGCGTGGTGCCCGTGGATATCTATGTCCCAGGCTGTCCGCCCACGGCTGAAGCGCTGGTCTACGGCGTTCTGCAACTGCAAAAGAAGATCCGTCGCACGGGGTCCATTGAACGATGAGCATCGTGACCACAGAGCGTCTGGCCGCGCTCGCCGAACAGATCACCGCCAAGGCAGCCGGGGCCGTCACAGGCTCGACCATTGCCTTTGGGGAGTTGAACATCGAGGCGCGGGCCGATCAGATCGTTCCGCTCCTGACCCTATTAAAGGACGATGCTGACTTTCAGTTCCAGCAACTGATCGAGCTTTGCGGCGTTGACTATCCAGAGCGCCCCCTGCGGTTCGATGTCGTCTACCTGCTCCTGTCCCTGACCAAGAACCTGCGTCTGCGGGTCAAGGTTCAGACCGACGAAGACGCAGCCGTGCCATCGGTGACGGGCGTCTATCCCAATGCCGATTGGTGCGAGCGCGAGACCTTCGACATGTACGGCGTGTTCTTTTCAGGGCACCCAGACCTTCGCCGCATCCTGACCGACTATGGCTTCCATGGTCACCCGCTGCGCAAAGACTTCCCGATGACGGGCTATGTCGAGGTTCGTTATGACGACTCGCTCAAGCGCGTGGTCTACGAGCCAGTGAAGATCACTGAATATCGTGCGTTCGATTTCCTCAGCCCATGGGAAGGCGCGCAATACGCCCTACCAGGCGACGAAAAGGCGAAGGTGTAAGCTCATGGCTGATGACATGACCCCGCTGCCGACAGTGGCCTCTGCTGAGGCTGACGTGGCCTTGGTGACAGAAACCAAGGTTCGCAAGTTCAATATCAACTTCGGACCCCAGCACCCGGCTGCCCATGGCGTTCTTCGCCTAGTCCTTGAGCTGGACGGCGAAGTGGTTGAGCGGGTGGACCCCCATATTGGCCTGCTCCATCGCGGCACCGAAAAGCTGATCGAAGCGCGGACCTATCTTCAGAACACGCCCTATTTCGACCGCCTCGACTATGTGGCGCCGATGAACCAAGAGCACGCCTTCGTTCTGGCCATCGAAAAGATGCTCGGCTTGGCCGTGCCTAAGCGGGCGCAGTTGATCCGGGTTCTGTTTTCCGAAATCGGCCGCATCCTGTCGCACCTGCTGAACGTGACGACCCAAGCCATGGACGTTGGCGCTCTGACGCCGCCGCTCTGGGGCTTTGAACAGCGCGAAAAGCTGATGGTGTTCTATGAGCGCGCCTGCGGTGCACGCCTGCATGCCAACTATTTCCGTCCCGGCGGTGTTCACCAAGACCTGCCCGAAGCGCTGATCGCGGATATTGACGCCTGGTGCGTCGCGTTCCCGAACTATATGCGCGACATGGACGACCTGATCACCGGCAACCGGATCTTTAAGCAGCGCAATGTGGATATCGGCGTCGTGACCCGTCAGGAGGCTCTGGATTGGGGCTTCTCCGGCGTGATGGTGCGCGGTTCTGGCATTGCTTGGGACCTGCGCCGCAACCAGCCTTACGAGTGCTATGACGAGCTGGAGTTTGACATTCCGCTCGGCAAGAACGGCGACTGCTACGACCGCTATCTGTGCCGCATGGAAGAGATGCGCCAGTCGGTGCGGATCATGCGTCAGTGCGTCGCTAAGCTGGCAGAGACGCCCGGACCGGTGATGACCGAAGACTATAAGGTCGTGCCGCCGCGCCGCGCCGACATGAAGCGGTCGATGGAAGCCCTGATCCATCACTTCAAGCTCTATACCGAAGGCTTCCACGTGCCTGCCGGTGAAGTCTATGCCTGCGTTGAAGCGCCCAAGGGTGAATTCGGCGTGTTCCTGGTCGCCGATGGCTCGAACAAGCCCTATCGCTGCAAGATCCGGGCACCGGGCTTCCATCACCTTCAGTCGATGGATTGGATGAACCGCGGCCACATGTTGGCCGACGTCAGCGCCATTCTCGGGTCGTTGGATATTGTTTTCGGAGAGGTTGACCGATGAGCGCTGTTGCTTTGGTCCAGGGTCAACTGGATGCCTATAATGCGCAGGATGTTGACGCCCTGTGCAGCTTCTATGCCGACGATGTCATCGTGTCGGACCTGAACGCGACGCCAAACCTGCATGGGCTGAAGGCTTATCATGAGCGTCATGTCGGCCTGTTCGCGCAGTTCCCACAGAACCAGGCGCAACTTGTCTCGCGGATCGTCATTGGCAATACCGTGATTGATCATGAGCGCGTGCTGCGCAATCCCGAGGCCGTGCCTTTCGAGGTGGCGGCCATCTACACCATCGTCGGTGACAAGATCGCCCGCGTTGATTTCGTGAAGGCCTAAGGCATGTCCGTTCGTCGTCTTGCCAAAGACCAGCCCGCAAGCTTCACCTTCTCGGCGGCGACGCTGAAGCAGGTCAAGTGGTGGCTGACCAAATATCCGGCGGCGCGCAAGCAGTCGGCGGTCCTGCCGATCCTGTGGCTTGTGCAAAAGCAAGAGGGCTGGGTCTGTGAGCCCGCCATCCGTCAGATCGCCGAAATGCTCGACATGCCGGTCATCCGGGTGCTGGAGGTCGCGACCTTCTACACCATGATCCAGCTAGAGCCGGTCGGTAAGGTCGCCCTCATTCAGGTCTGCGGCACGACGCCTTGCATGTTGCGCGGGGCCAACGACCTTATGAAGGTCTGTAAGGACAAGATCGGGGCCAAGGATAAGCTTTCGGCTGATGGCGCCTTTACCTGGCAAGAGGTCGAGTGCTTGGGGGCCTGTTCCAATGCGCCAATGGCTCAGATCAATGACTATTTCTACGAGGACCTGACCCCGGAAACCCTGGCTCAGATCATTGATGACTTTAAGGCCGGAAAGGCCCCTAAGGCGGGGTCCTATGCGGGACGTCATTCGTCGGAACCGGCCGGGGCTATCACCAGCCTGACCGATCCGGCGCTCTATGATGGCTCAAAGGCCGCCAAACTAACCTTGCCGAACCTGCCGGAGGCTGAAACAGCCTGATGAGCAAGACGGGGCTTCATATTCCGGTTGGTGTGGACACGGCGCGTTTGCGCAGCCTGTTCATGCGCATGATCGCCATTGAGGTGGTCTGTGTTGCCGTGGCTATGATCGCCTTTGCCGGTTTTGCTCTGGGCCACGTCCAGCCTCTGCTGTGGGTCTTTGTGGCCGCGTTGCTCGCCGGTTTTGGTGGGCAGATTTGGTTCGTGACGGCTTGGGCGAAAGAAACGAAAGCGAAGGCCAGTCATGGCTGATGCTGGAGCGGTGGCGTTGAAGGCCTATCTGGCCGAAGTCCGCAAGATTGCTTGGCCCCTTCGGGTTGGTGGTCTGGTGGTGGTGGCCTTGGGCACGTTGGGCATCTTGGTCAATGGGCGGTCAGGGCTTGGGCTCTCGACCGAACTTGGCAAGAGCGCGGTCGCGATGATCTTGATCGGGTGGTTTTGCCTGATCGTGTCGATGATGAAGCGGGCAGCGTGGGTTAAGGCCCATCCGTTCGTTGCACCAGAAGAAGACTAGGCGTCGGCCCCGTCAGACGGGCTAAGAGAGGGTCGGGGGCATTCGTTCTCGGTTGGTTTTAAAGGTTTTAGGCGGTATGTCCGCCTGCAATTCCTGCCCTCGGCAGGGGTTGATTTGGAGAGCAGGGTCATGGTCGGCATCCTGGAAGACAAGGATCGGATCTTCACGAACCTTTACGGTTTCCAAGATTGGGGACTGGAAGGCGCGAAGAAACGTGGCGCGTGGAACGCGACCCCGGACATGCTGGCCCAAGGCCGCGACTGGGTGATCAACCAGATCAAGAATTCCGGCCTGCGTGGACGCGGCGGCGCGGGCTTTGGCACCGGCCTGAAATGGTCGTTCATGCCCAAAGAGGTCAAGGATCGCCCGCACTATCTGGTGGTCAATGCCGATGAGTCCGAGCCGGGCACCTGCAAGGACCGCGAGATCATGCGCCATGATCCGCATCTGCTGATCGAAGGCTGTCTAATTGCCAGCTTCGCCATGCAGGCCAATGCTTGCTACATCTATATTCGCGGCGAATATGTCCGCGAGCGTGAAGTGCTCGAAGCCGCCGTCAAGCAGGCCTATGAGGCCAAGCTGATCGGCAAGAACAATGTCCACGGCTGGGACTTCGACCTCTATATTCATCACGGGGGCGGTGCCTATATCTGCGGTGAAGAGACCGCCTTGCTCGAGAGCCTTGAAGGCAAGAAGGGTCAGCCCCGTCTGAAGCCACCGTTCCCGGCTGGCGCAGGCCTCTATGGCTGCCCCACGACCGTGAACAATGTCGAATCCATCGCCGTCGTCGGGACCATCCTGCGCCGTGGTGCAGACTGGTTCGCGGGCTTTGGCCGTCCGAACAATACCGGCACCAAGCTGATGTGCGTCTCGGGCCATGTTGAGCGGCCCTGCAATATCGAAGAATCCATGTCGATCCCGCTGCGCCAACTGCTCGAAGACCATTGCGGCGGCATCCGGGGCGGCTGGGGTAACCTCAAGGCCATCATTCCGGGCGGATCGTCCGTGGCCATGATCCCAGCGGAGCAGTGCGAAACAGCGCTGATGGACTTTGATAGCCTGCGAGAGCTGCGCTCGGGCCTTGGCACCGCTGCTGTCATCGTCATGGACAAGTCCACCGACCTCGTAAAGGCCATCGCGCGGCTTGCCTATTTCTACAAGCATGAGAGCTGTGGCCAGTGTACGCCATGCCGTGAAGGCACCGGCTGGATGTGGCGCGTGATGGAGCGCATGGCGACCGGCGAGGCCGAGATGAAGGAGATTGATCTCCTGCTCGACGTGGCTAGCCAGGTTGAAGGTCACACCATCTGCGCCCTCGGCGACGCGGCGGCTTGGCCGATCCAAGGCCTGTTCCGTCACTTCCGCCCCGAGGTCGAAGACCGCAT
>CANCJE010000058.1 GCA_947378235.1 Caulobacteraceae bacterium
TGGTGCTGTTCAGCGCCGTCATCCCGCCCTTTCTGGAGGTTCACCGCCCCATTGCCCCGCAAATGTTCCTCTTTGCGGCGGCAACCATCGGCATGGATATGATCACCATGACCTCCTACGGCCTTGGCGGCGCTGCCATCGCTCAAAGAATGACAGAACCTCGGTTTCAACGTGTTTTCGCCATGATTGTTGGGCTCTTGTTGATTTCAGCTTCAGGCCTCATTCTGTTTCGGCACTGACCCCTTTTTTAGGAGCGCCACCGTGATCCGCCTTTCGACTCTCAAGAGCCTCGCCCTGAGCGCCTTCGCAGCGATCTCTTTAAGCGCCTGCGTCACGGCAACGCCCTATCAGCCTCTGGCGACGGGCACGGCCCAGAGCGGCGGCTATAGCGAGACCAAGGTCGAACAGGATCGCTATCGCATCACCTTTACTGGCAACAGCCTGACATCACGCGATGTGGTGGAAAACTATCTGCTGCATCGGGCCGCCGAACTGACCCTGGCCCAGGGCAAGGACTGGTTCATGATGGCTGATCGTGGACTGGCCAAAAGCGTGCAGAAAATCATCCTGCCTGATCCGATCATTATGAGCCACATGTGGCGTCCGCCGGTCGTGGTCTCTCGCGGGATCGTGGTCGGCTGGGCCAATCCATTAATGGACGACATTGCTTGGCGTATGCGCACCGAGGAACAGACCGTTGAAAAGTACGAGGCCTATTCCGAGATCGTTCTTGGCACAGGCCCAAAGCCGGTCAATGATCCCAAGGCCTTTGATGCCAAGCAGGTCATTGAAAATCTCGGCCCAAAGGTCATTCGGCCCACACCAAAGCCTTAAGGGACGGGGAATGCCTCGATAAAGGCGATCATGTCGGCGGCAATCTCTGGGCCGAAATCTTCTTGGATAAAGTGCCCTGCCGCATAGACCTTGTGCTCGATCCCCGGCAGAGACGCGCCGGGAATACGAGTGCGATAGGGCCTGCCTCGGTTCATGAAGGTAAAGGGACATTGCGTGCCCCACAGGGTTAGGAACGGCTTTTGCCAGCCCTCGAGCACCTTCCAAGCTGCCTCATTGATCTCGCGCTCTGGGTCGTCCGTCGTGATGGGCACCAGCATCGGGAACCGGCGCGGCCCGGCCCTATAGCGCTCATCTGGGAAGGGGGCGTCATAGGCCGCCTTGGCCGCGTCCGACAGGGGCGTGACACACCAGCCCGGAACGATTTTGGATGGCAGAAGCTGCGCCACCTCTTGGCTGTAGACCCGCCAATCGAGGAAATAGGTCATGGATTTACGCGCGATCACGGCGGCAATCTTTTCGGGATTGATGCAGTCATCCTCATCGACCGTCTCGCGCCAATCGATGCCGAACTGGGCCTTGAGGGTGTCAGGTGAAAGGGGGCCTTGAGGGCTCAGGCCCGGAAAGCCGGGCCCGTGACCGGGCAAGTCGGTATTGGACATGACCCCGCGTGAGCAGCAGGCCTCATTCTCGGCCAGAACCCGACTGCCCAGCAGCCCGCCCCAGTCCTGACCAAAGACGGTCATACGCTTGAGATCCAGTTGCCGGACCAACTGATTGAGCCAGCCGACGTGGGCGCTATAGCTATAGCGGCTTTGGTCCGTGAACTTGTCCGAACGGCCAAAGCCGATCAGATCGGGCACGATCACCCGGTATCCCGCCGCCGCCAAAGGCCCGATCATCTTGCGATAGAGATAGCCCCACATGGGCTGGCCATGGACCAAAAGCACCGTCTCGGTGGCATCGGCAGGCCCAGCATCGACATAGGCCATCCGCAGACCCGGCTCGACCTCTAGATAATGGGGTGCCCACGGATAGTCGGTGATGGCCGCGAACCGCTCATCGGGCGTGCGCAAGATCTCTGGCGTGGCGCTGGTCATGACGATCCCCTTGGCCGATGGCGTCTCGTTCTGGTGCGAGAACCCTAATCGGCGGGCAAAGTCTAACGCGGCTTTGCCCAAGGTGACGAGGATAATCCAATAAAAAAGGCGCAGGCCCTAAGACCTGCGCCCTTCTTAAAAAAGTCCAGTCGGCTTAGCGAGGAGCCATACGGATGGCGCCGTCGATGCGGACATGTTCGCCATTGAAATAGCTGTTCGAGCACATTTCCACGGCCAAGGAGGCATATTCGGACGCATTGCCCAGACGCTTGGGGAAGGGCACCGAAGCGGCGAGTGCGGCCTTCACAGGCTCTGGCGCGCCCTGCATCAGCGGGGTGTTGAAGATGCCGGGCAGGATGGTGTTGACGCGGATACCGTCCCCCATCAGGTCGCGCGCGATCGGCAGGGTCATGCCAACAACGCCGCCCTTGGAGGCCGAATAGGCCGCTTGGCCCATCTGACCATCAACCGCTGCCACCGACGCCGTATTGACGATTGCACCGCGCTCGCCATCGGCCAGAGGTTCCAGATCCAGCATGCCCTTCGCCGACTTGGCGATGCAGCGGAAGGTGCCGACGAGGTTGATCTGCAAGATCATGTTGAAGGCGTCGAGCGGGAAGTGCTTGGTCTCGCCGGTCGTCTTGTCGCGGCTGGCGGTCTTGGCCGCATTGCCGGTACCGGCGCAGTTGATCAGGATGCGCTCTTGACCATGGGCCGCACGGGCCTTGGCAAAGCCAGCATCGACATCGTCATCGCTGGTGACATTGACCTTGCAGAACACGCCGCCAATGTCCGCGGCGACGGCTTCGCCCTTCTGTTCGTTCATATCGAAAATGGCGACGCGAACGCCGCGAGCAGCCAAAGCGCGGGCCGTGGCTTCGCCGAGGCCAGAGGCCCCGCCAGTCACGACGGCGGCGACCGAAGAATTAAGCTCCATTGGACGAGTTCCCTGTTGTTGCTTTTCATGATGAAGTCGTTGGATCGACCTGACTAGGGATGTACCGCTCATGGACGCAGAGTCCAATACTGACGCAAGGGCACCTTGGCCGGTTGATGATATTTCTTGGCTAAGGGGCCCTGTCCAAGGCCTTCGCGCCCGCCACGGTTTAGGAATTTGCTCATGATCACCGTCCTTTGGCTGGTTTCTGCCCTCAGTGCGCTGGCCTATGGGGTGCTCTGGGTCTTGGCTCCGGTCTCGCCCCTGCGTACCGTGATCAAGATCATGCCGGTCGCCGCTCTGGCCCTGATCGCCTATCTGAGCGGCCCGCGTCATGGCGCAGCCCTGCTGCTGCCCGCGGCCCTCGCCCTGTCAGCTGTGGGGGATGGGTTCTTGGCGGGGGATCCCAAAAGGTGGCTGCCTCTGGGTCTGGCCAGCTTTCTGATCGCCCATCTGATCTATGTCGCCCTGTTCTGGAGTGCGGGCGGATCGAGCGCCCCGTCCGAGCCCGTCAGGCTGGTCTTGATCTTAGCCGCGCCCATCGGCGGCGTCGGCATGCTCGCTTGGCTGTGGCCCCATCTGGGGGCCATGAGGGGCGCGGTCAGCGCCTATGTCGGCGCCATCGTGGCCATGTTGGCGACCAGCCTGCTGCTGCCTTGGACCGCGTGGCCGGTGATGGTCGGGGCCTTGGCCTTCATGGCCTCGGACGCGATCCTGTCGGCGGACCTGTTTCGCAGTGCACGGATTGCAGGGTCAGAGCGGATGAGCGCCTATGCCATCTGGGCCCTCTATTATGGGGGGCAAGCCGCAATAGCCCTTGGTCTGATGCGGCTAGACCTCTAGCGCGGCGGCTTCAGCCTTGGCCCTCTTGGCTTCGCGCTGTTCGTGCCAGGTGATGATCAGGGTCGAGCCGACCACGATGGCGGTGCCGATCATGGTCACCGGACTGGGGATGTCATGGAAGAAGGCAAAGCCAAAGGCCACGGCAAAGACCAGCCGCGTATAGTCGATAGGAGCCATGGCGCCCGCATCGCCGATCTGCATGCCCTTGATGTAGCAGGCCTGCGTTACCACCCCGAGCACGCCCATAGCTGCGAGCAGGGCCAGATCGACCGGACTGGGCCAGCGCCAGACGAGCAGGGCCGGTGGCAAGGCAAAGACAAGCCCTAGCACCGCCGCCCAAGCCAAGAGGGTGATGGTCTTGTGATCGCGCGTCATCACCTTCATGCCGGTGATCGTCAGGGCAAAGAGGAAGGCCGAAGCCAGAGCTGCCAACTGCGGCAGGGTAAAGCCACCCTGTCCCGCCGCCTCAGGCCGAAGCATCAACAGCACCCCGCCAAACCCCACGAGGCTGGCTCCGATGCGAAGGAGGCCCAGCTTCTCACGCAGGACAAAGGCGGCTAACGGCACCAGCCAGAGGGTGCGGGTAAAGGACAGGGCATTGGCCTCGGCCAGCGGCATCTTTTGCACCGCATAGAAGCCCATGGTCATGGCCACAACGCCCGCGCCTGATCGGAACAGCAAGATGCCTGGGCGACTGGTGGCAAAGGTCCCGCGCCAATCCTTCATCATCATAGGGGCCAGCACGATCATGCCTGCCGCCTGTCGATAGAAGGTCTGGAGAGAGGCCGGATAGTCACTGCCCAGAAACTTGATCAGGGTGGTCATGGCGGTATAGGTCAGGGCCGAGATCAACATCCACGCAGCCCCCCGGACATTGGGCGCGAGGCCCTCTGTCCAACGGGTGAACCTAAGCCTCAGCGCCAGCACGCCTGTCATCCCTGGGACGCGGTCATCGCCGCGCGCATCTGTTCGGCCTGCTCAGGCGTAATGCCAAGTGCGACCAGCAGGGGCGACGGGGCGCTCTTGTCCCAAGAACTGCGGCCGCCGATGGTGATCGCACCATCCACGACCAGATGGGTGCCGCTGACAAAGGCTGAGGCGTCCGACGCCAGATAGAGGCAGGCCTTGGCGATATCTTCGGGCATGCCGCCCTTGGGCACAGGCTGGAAGTCGGGCGCGACCGACGCGATCTGCGCAGCCATCTGATCGGCCACTTCACGCGGCAGACCGAACGAGGCCCCAAAGATCGAGGTGGCGATCAGGCCCGGGCAGATGGCATTGACGCGGATCTTCTGCGGCGAAAGCTCAGCGGCGGCGCACTTGGTCAGGTGGATCACGGCGCACTTGGCCGTGGAATAGGCCAAGGGCCCCCAGCCCGCCTGAAGGCCAGCAATAGAGGCCGTATTGACGATGGCCCCGCCGCCGCGCGCGCGCATCAGCGGAACCGCATGTTTCATGCCCAAGACGACCGAGCGAACCAACAGGTTCTGAACACTGTCCCAGGCCTCGGCGGTCATGTCTTCGACGCCATTGCTGGCCCCGCCTGCGCCGGCATTGTTGAACAGAATATCGAGTCCACCAAAGGCTTCGGCGGCCATATTGATCGCCTTGGCAATATCGGCCTCTTGGGTCACATCGCAGTGGACATAGCGCAGCAGGTCACCAAAACGGGCCTCGAGCATGGCCCCCTTTTCGTCCTGCACATCGGCGCAAACCACCTTCGCGCCTTCAGCGATAAAGAGCTCGACCGTGCCAAGTCCAATGCCTGAGCAACCGCCCGTGATGACGGCAACCTTGCCGTTTAATGATCCCGTCATGACCTGGTCCTTCCCATTATGATTATCTTATCGCTGTAAACCCAAAGGCACGGAAAACCTAGGTGGTACGCGAGGCTTCGGGCGCGTAGGCCCTGAAAAACCGTTTGGCCACGGTTTGGGCAAGGCGCGTTATCTCGTCGGGATCGGCGCTGACCGTCAGCCCGAGCAGAGCGCGCATTTGACGATAGCCAGAGCACATGCCCGAAAAGATCTCGGCGGCCTCCAGCGGGTCATCAATATCCAGACGTCCAGCCTGTGTCTCTGCCGCCAGAAAGTCAGCGATCAGGGCCCTCGTGGTCATGGGTCCGGCCTCATAGACCGCCTTGGCGAGGTCTGGCATGGCCCCCGCCCCTTGGACCGTGACCCGGATGAGGGCGTAGGCTCGGACATTGGACACAATGCTGATCAGGGTTTGGGCCAGCGCCGTCAGCGTGCCCATCGGCTGCTCGGCCTCATCGGCCAAACGAATGGGCGCCGTCAGGTTCGACACACGCCGCGCCACCAAGGCCTCAATCAGAGCGGTCTTGCAGCCAAAATGATTATAGATGGTCTGCTTGGACACAGCCGCTCTTCGGGCAATGGCCTCGATTGATGCGCCAAGCCCGCGCTCGTCGAGGACGTGGGAGGCAGCGTCCAGAATGGCCTCGCTCTTAACCCGATCGATCTGACCCGATGCCCTTGGCATTAATGGTCCTCAACCGGCTGAGCGACATAGAGATTGGGTGCGGGCTGGACGAAGAGCGCTCCAAAGGCGGCAAAGAAACAGCAGAGCGCAAGGGCCGTAAAGGCGTCGCCATAGGCCAGAGTCGCGGCATCTTTCATCAACAGGTAGTGGATAACCTTACGGCTGGCAGCTGTCGGGTCAGAGACCCCCATCTCGGTCATTCTCATGGCCATGCCCGCAAGCATCTCTTGACCCTTTTGACTGGCCACATTCATGCGCGAGGACATCTCGTTCATATGCAGGGTCGTGGAAAAGCTCAGGACCGTGGTCAGGACCGCCAGCCCCATCGCCCCGCCGACATTGCGCGACAGATTAACCAGACCCGCTGCGGTCTTGATCAGTTCGGGTTTCAAGGTCGACATGGTGACATTCTGACTGGCGATCATGGCAATCATGATCCCCGACCCTCGGAAGGCCTGCAGACTGGCCAGTTCCCAATATCCCCACTGCGGGGTCACAGCATGGCCCAGCCAAAATCCATAGCCGGCACAGACAAACCCAAAGGCCAGCGGATAGCGTGGGTCCATCAACCGAACCCAGCGACCCAAGATCGGACCTGTCAGGAACATGGCCAGCCCGCCGACCACCATGGTGGTCCCGACTTCACCCGACGAAAAGCCTCGAATCCGACCGAGAAACAGGGGCAGCAGATAGGTACCCCCGAACAGACAGATTCCGGTGACAAAGGTCATAACAATGCCAACCGAAAAGTTCAGGTTCTGAAAGGCCCGCAATTCCACGATCGGCTGTTTGTAGGTTAAGGACCGCCAGATGAAGATCGCACAGCAGACCGCGCCGATTACGGCCAGCAACAGGATCAGGTCATCCTGAAACCAGTTCTTGCGCGCACCCTCTTCCAACACAAATTGCGTGGCCATGAGGAACACCCCCATGAAGGCCAGCCCGATCCAGTCAAAGCCCTTGGTCAGGGTCCGGTCGCCCTTGTCGAAATCGCCATAGCGGCTGACTAGGAACAGAACCAACAGACCGGGGGGGACATTAATAAAGAACAGCCAGCGCCAATTCAGCCACTCGGTCAGGTGCCCGCCGAGAATTGGGCCGACGGTCGGCGCGAGGGTGATGATCATCCCCATGATGACGCTGGACAACATCCGGCGCTCCGGCGGGAAGGCCGTGAAGGCGACGGCAAAGACCGTGGGGATCATGGCCCCGCCGATGAAGCCTTGCAGCGCCCGCGTGATGATCATGGTCTCGATATTAGAGGACAGACCCGTCGCGACGCTCATCACCACAAAGCCAAGGCAGGAGGCCATATAGACCTTCTGTGTGCCCCAGATTCTCGAAAGATAGCTGGATAGCGGGATCATCACGACCTCGGCCACCAGATAGGAGGTCTGGATCCAACTGACCTCGTCGGCACTGGCACTAATGCCCGCCTGAATTTGAGGCAAGGAGGAGGCCACGATCTGGATGTCGAGGACGGCCATGAACTGGCCAACCACCATCGCGCCAAACCCTAGAAAGAGTTTGACCCAATCGACTCTGGCCGTTGCGCCGGCGTCAGGCGCGGCCGCGCCGGGTTGGCTCACTGAGCAGCGCTCTTAGAATCCGCCGCAGGGGCTGGCTGACGCGCCGCAGAACTGGCTTCGGCAAAGGAGGGGCCAGTATTGCCCCGCACATCGATCTGAACCTCGACCGACAGACCCGGCCGCAAGGCTCCCTTAAGCGGATCATTGGCTTCGACGGCGATCTTGACCGGCACGCGCTGGACAATCTTGGTGAAGTTCCCCACCGCATTTTCGACAGGGATGAGGGCAAATTCTGAACCGGTCGCAGGGGCGAAACTGTCTACCCGGCCCCGGATGGGAGTCTTGCTAAAGGCATCAGCCTTGATCTCGACCATTTGCCCAATCCGGATACGGCTAACTTGTGTCTCTTTGAAGTTGGCCAGGACATAGGTGTCTGTCAGGGGCACGACACTCATCAGGGCTGAGCCCGGGCGAATATATTGGCCAGGACGCACGGCGCGCGCGCCGACAATACCGGCGACCGGAGCGCGAATGACGGTCCGCTCGACCTCAATCTTAGCCTGCTCCATCGCCGCGCGGGCCGCAGCGGCCTCCGCACTGGTCTGGGCCTTGGCGGATGAAAGTGAATTGGCCGCTTGGCGCTCGGCCTTAAGGCTGGCTTCAGCCTGGGCGACGTTGGCGCTGGTCTGGGCCGCATTGGCCCCAACGGTCTGAAGCCGTTGATCAGAGACCCAGCCATTGCCGGACAGGGCGCGGTATCGGTTCAGATCAAGCGCCGCGCGCTGGGCATCGACCTTGGCGCTGGTCACGACGGCGGCGCGCTGAGCAATCAAGGCCTGTTCAAGGGAGGCCTTATCATCGACGCCCTTGATGGCCGCCTCAAGGGCTGCGACCTTGGCAACAGCCTGGGCCAGCTTGGCCTGCGATTGCGAGGCATCGAGGCGAACAAGCACCTGACCGGCCTCAACCCTCTGGTTGTCGGCAACCAAGACCTCGGCGACATAGCCGTCGATCTGGGGACTGACCGTAACCGTATCGGCCTGAACATAGGCATTGTCGGTCTTTTCGTAGCGCTGCTTGTTGATCCACCAGACGGAAATGCCTGCGACCAGTGCCAGACCGA
Source organism: Caulobacteraceae bacterium (assembly GCA_947378235.1). Taxonomy (GTDB): domain Bacteria; phylum Pseudomonadota; class Alphaproteobacteria; order Caulobacterales; family Caulobacteraceae; genus CAISGS01. Next base: position 8,827 of record CANCJE010000058.1, read on the forward strand.
CAATCGCTGCCACCAGCAGCGGAATAAGTTTTGTCCTCGGCATGCGCCGACCCCCGAACTTCAAATTTGAGACTTAGTTCTATCGATCCACGACAGAGCCCTCAACTCTGAACTGGACTGACGGGTCCATAAATCAAGGGTTCTCGTCTTACCAACTTTCGGACCAGGGCCTCAAATCAAGTTCATGGGTCCAGCAATCGCGCGGTTGGGCATGGAGATGCCAGTAGCTGTCGGCAATATGGTCTGGATTGAGAATTCCGCCTTCAGCCTTGCGGGCATAGGATTCGGGGAAGTTTTCGGCGATCCACTGGGTATCGATCGGACCGTCGATCAAGGTGTGGGCGACATGGATACCCTTTGGTCCCAGCTCTCGCGCCATCGACTGGGCCAAGGCCCGCAGCGCATGTTTTGCGCCTGAAAAGGCAGAGAACCCTTCACGGCCCCGCACGCTGGCGGTCGCCCCAGTAAAGAGGATCGTACCGCGTCCACGCGGCTCCATCCGCCTTGCCGCTTCCCGCCCGGTGAGGAACCCGGCAAAGCAGGCCATTTCCCAGACCTTGAAATAGACCCGCGCTGTGGTGTCGGAAATCGAGAAGCGGACATTGGCGCCGATATTGAAGACGCAGACCTCGATCGGCCCAATCTCGGCTTCGATCCGGTCATAGAGGGCGATGATCTCTTCTTCCTTGCGCGCGTCACAGCCAAAGCCAAAGGCGGTGCCGCCTTCAGCTTCGATGGTCTCGACCAGAGCGGTGAGCTTGTCCTGCTGACGACGAACACCGACCGCAACATAGCCTTCACGCGCAAAGCGGCGCGCAATGGCGCCGCCCAAGGCATCTCCTGCGCCGATAACCAAGGCGACCTTTGCTGTCATGTCCCTACTCCAACCTATAGAATGATGCCTATCATATCATAGAATTGGGGCGTGAATAGACTTCGAACCCTCTTGGCTATTGATAACCTGCTTAAGGGTCGCAATCAGCAGGTTCGGATCAAGCGGCTTGGTCAAGAACGCATCGGCCCCGACCTCACTCCATGCCATGCGGTGAGACATCAACACATTAGCCGTGAGGGCGATGATAGGGGATCGAGCATTGAGGCCGCCGCTGCGGATGATCCTCGCCGCCTCGAGCCCGTCCATGATCGGCATCTGCATATCGAGGAAGATGACGTCGAAAGGACGCGCCATCGCCAAGTCCACGGCCTCTTGACCATTGACGGCAAAGGCCACCTCGCATCCGATCGGATCGAGGAACAGGCCAATGATCTTGCGATTGACCTCATGATCTTCAGCGACGAGCACGGTCATGGGGTCTACCCGTGTCGGCAAAGGCTCAGCTGAAAGCGGTTCGCGGGCCAAACGGCGGCGGTCATGGACAAACTGCGGACCCAATATCGGCAACAGCGGTAGATCCAGACGAAACACAGAGCCAAGGCCAAGCTGCGACGTCACGGTCAAGGTCCCGCCCATCAGCTGGGCAAGGTTCCGGCTTATGGCGAGGCCCAAACCACTGCCCCCATGGCGCCGGGTCGTGCTGCTATCGACCTGCTCAAAACTGTTAAATAGCCGAGGAAGGGCCGCCTCAGGAATCCCGCAGCCCGTGTCCTCCACCTCAAAACAGAGCCGACCCTCCCCCCCCAACCGTACCCGCAAGGTGACATGACCACGGTCGGTGAACTTGACCGCGTTGGAGAGCAGGTTGAACAGGATTTGACGCAGCCTTAGGGGATCGGCGCGGATGGCCTGCGGCACCTTGGGATCAAGATCCAGATTAAGCAGACAGCCCTTCTCAACAATTTGGGGCCGCCAGAGGGCCACCAGTGCGTTCACCAGCTCATAGAGGTCCAGATCAGCATTGGTTATAGCCAGCTTACCGCCCTCGATACGCGACAGGTCCAGCACATCATTCAGCAGACCCAGCAGCACGTCACTGGCATGGGTCAGCATAGACAGATGGTTCATCTGTTCTTGGGTCAAGGATGTGCGCTTCAGAAGAAAGCCCGCCGACACCACTGCATTCATGGGGGTACGGATCTCATGGCTGATGGTGGTCAAAAATTCGGTCTTAGCCAGACTGGCCCGCTCTGCCGCGACCCTGGCGGCTTCCAAGGCCGCGGCCTCAGCATTGGCTTGGCGCACCGCGATGAACAGTTGAGAGATGAAATAGAGCCCGCCGAGCGTGGCCATAAGGATGGCCAATGGCCGGGTCGTGACCAGGTCCAAGGCCGGCAGCCCCAACAGATAGAGGATATGGGCCAATCCTGCCGCGATCAGCAATGACCGCTCGCGGCGCATATGCAAGCTCACATGCAACAGCCCGCCGCAGGCTTGGATCATGGCAAAGGCCTTGCCGATGTCACCGCCCGTTCGCCAAAGATAGAAACTGGTCGAGGCATAAAGCGCAGTGTTCAAAAAAACCACGATACAGCACGTGGCCCGATAGGCCGACGACCGCCTATCGGTCGGGTCGCGGCGAAAGGGTCTAAGGACCAGGTGGTCCAGCCCTTGGCCGAAACAGACCGCGATGAACCAGTAGGCTGGCCACCAAGAGGGCGAAACGATCGCCGAAGTGACGGCAAGGAAAGCCGCAAGCGCCAAGCGCACCAAAAGTGTTCGCGCACGCTCCTGTGCCACCAAGGCATAACCCGTCTTTTCCTCCATGGTCAAACACAGCCTTAAGGGGTGAATTATTAATCACCTCCATACAGCCATGACGGGCCGGAGCAAATACTATTATTGGTAATCATTCAAAAGAAAACAGGCGAGCCTTGTGGGGCCCGCCTGCGATCTTGTCTTCAGTTTTGAAGTCGGTTTAGGCGCCGGCGTCTTCGGCAGGCACTTCACGCTTGGTCAGGTCCTCACCGGTTTCCTGATCAACGACCTTCATGGACAGCTTGACCTTACCGCGATCGTCAAAGCCCATGAGCTTGACCTTCACGATTTGGCCTTCGGTGACCACGTCCGAGGTCTTGGCGACCTTGTTCTGCGACAGCTGGCTGATGTGAACCAGACCGTCCTTGGCGCCGAAGAAGTTCACGAAAGCGCCGAAATCGACAACCTTCACGACCTTACCGTCATAGATGGCGCCCAGCTCAGGCTCAGAGGCAATCGACTTGATCCAGTCAATGGCGGCCTTGATCTTGGAGCCGTCTGAAGCCGAAACCTTGACCGTTCCATCATCTTGGATATCGATCTTAGCGCCGGTCTTTTCGACGATTTCGCGGATCACCTTGCCGCCCGAACCGATGACTTCACGGATCTTATCGGTAGGGATGTTGATGGTCTCGATCTTAGGGGCATATTCGCCGATCTCAGAACGGGCACCGTCAATGGCCTTGGACATTTCGCCGAGGATGTGGAGACGACCACCCTTGGCCTGGTTGAGGGCCTTATCCATGATCTCTTCGGTGATGCCGGGGATCTTGATGTCCATCTGCAGGCTGGTGATACCGTCAGCGGTACCGGCAACCTTGAAGTCCATATCGCCGAGGTGATCTTCGTCACCCAAGATGTCCGACAGAACCACATAGCCATCGGGCTCGAGGATCAGACCCATGGCAATACCCGACACAGGCTTAATCATCGGCACGCCTGCATCCATCAGCGCCAAGGAGGAGCCGCAGACCGTGGCCATCGAGGACGAGCCGTTCGACTCGGTGATCTCGGAGACCAGGCGGATGGTGTAGGGGAAGTCCGACTTGGCAGGCAGCATGGGACGCAGGGCGCGCCAAGCCAACTTGCCGTGGCCGATTTCGCGGCGACCGGGCGAACCCATACGGCCGGTCTCACCGACCGAATAGGGAGGGAAGTTATAGTGCAGCAGGAAGTTTTCCTTATAGGTGCCTTCCAGCGCGTCGATGAACTGCTCGTCATCGCCGGTGCCGAGGGTGGCCACCACGAGGGCTTGGGTCTCGCCGCGTGTGAACAGGGCCGAACCGTGGGCGCGGGGCAAGATACCCACTTCACCAATGATCGGACGCACCTTGTCGAGCGCACGGCCATCGATGCGGATCTTGGTTTCCAGAACATCGCGGCGCAGAACCGAGGCTTCGCATTCCTTGAAGGCTGAGCCGAACTTGCTGCTGTCATAACCGTCTGGGTTGGCGTCCGACTTGATCAGCGCCGAAGCGGCGATCTTCTTGGCGGCGTCCAGAGCCGCATGGCGGTCTTGCTTGCCGGTCAGCTTGTAGGCGGCCTTCAGATCTTCGCCGACGAGGGCCTTGATCTTATTTTCCAAAGGCAAAAGGTCTTCAGCTTGGAAGTCCCAAGGCTCCTTGGCCGCATGTTCGGCCAGTTCGATGATCGCGTCGATCACGGGCTGGAAGCCGCGTTGAGCGAACATGACGCCGCCCAGAACGATATCTTCTGGAAGTTCTTTAATTTCGGATTCAACCATCATCACGGCGTCGTTGGTGCCCGCGACAACCAGATCCATACGGTTTTCCGCCGTCATCTGATCGAGGGTTGGGTTCAGGACGTACTCGCCATTGATATAGGCGACGCGGGCTGCACCGATGGGACCCATGAAAGGAACGCCCGAAATGGTCAGGGCAGCCGAGGCGGCAACCATGGCCAGGATGTCGGGATCGTTCTCAAGATCGTGCGCCAGAACGGTGATGACCACTTGGGTCTCGTTCTTGAAGCCCTTGACGAACAGCGGGCGGATCGGACGGTCGATCAGGCGCGAGACCAGGGTCTCCTTTTCGGAGGGACGACCCTCACGCTTGAAGAAGCCACCGGGGATCTTACCGGCAGCAAAGGTCTTTTCCTGATAATTCACGGTCAGCGGGAAGAAATCGATCCCGGGCTTAGGCGAACGGGCGGCGACGACGGTCGCCAGAACCACGGTCTCGCCGTAGGTGGCCAGAACAGCGCCGTCAGCTTGACGCGCGATACGGCCGGTCTCGAGGGTCAGCGTGCGGCCGGCCCAGTCGATGGATTTACGTTTAATGTCGAACATGTTTGTCTTTCGGTCTCCCCCCCAGGCCCATTCCTTACGGGGGATGCGGGACGAGCCGGGAGCGACCATTCGCTAACCCGGCATTGTCGTCCTTGGTCTAGACTTCCCCCCGCCCCCTATCGGACTCATGCCATTGGGGCGGGAAGGAAGGCAGTCTTGGCTGTGCCTTAGCGGCGCAGGCCCAGGGTTTGGATCAGGGCGGCATAGCGGCCATGATCTGTGTCCTTCAGGTGGTCCAGGAGCCGGCGGCGTTGCGAGACCATCTTCAGAAGGCCGCGACGCGAGTGGTTGTCCTTTTTGTGGGTCTTGAAGTGCTCGGTCAGATTGGAAATCCGTTCTGACAGGATCGCCACCTGCACTTCGGCCGAGCCGGTGTCGCCTTCAGAGCGAGCATGGGCTTGGATGACTTCAGCTTTACGTTCAATCGTGATCGACATCGGTGTCTCCTTGTTCAAGATGAAATACCCGCGTCGGACTAAGCTGTCCGGCGCGCATCTCACAAAGGCTGATCGCTAAGCCATCCAGCTTTGCCAAAACGGTTCGAGACGCATCTTGCCCCCCAATGGTCCGGGGAACGCGAGACGCACGAAGCGTTTCGACCTGTCTGGGAAGCAGAATGATCGGGCGCCCTTGCTTGAGCCGGAATGCCTCTTCCTCAGTTATGGCCAGCGCCGGGATGTCGTCCAGCGCGGTCTCAACGGGAAGCAAAGCCTCCGAAGCGGCGCTCTTATGCACCAACTCTTCCAGAAATTCTAGTGTAATTGCACGCTCTTGCCCGAAGGCCCCAACGCGCAGGCGGCGCAGATCGCTGACATGACCGCAGGCCCCCAGCATGGCGGCGAGGTCGCGGGCCACCGAGCGCACATAGGTTCCCTTGCCACAACGAATATCAATTACCGCATGGTCCGGGTCTGGAATCTCGACCAGATCGGCCTCATAGATCGTGACCAGGCGCGCAGCGAGCTCGAACTCAACCCCCTCACGCGCCAGATCATAGGCCCGCTCGCCATCGACCTTGATGGCCGAAAAGTTGGGGGGAACCTGATCGATCTCGCCAACAAAGCTCTTCAAGGCCTCGGCAATGGCCGCAGGGTCGGGGCGCACATCGGAGGTCGCGGTCACCTCGCCTTCGCGGTCAAAGCTGGCGGTCGATGTCCCCCACGCGACGGTGAACCGATAGGTCTTATCGGCCTCCATCAGATAGGGCACCGTCTTGGTCGCCTCGCCCAAGGCGATGGGCAAGATGCCGGTGGCTAACGGGTCGAGCGTTCCGGCATGACCGGCCTTTTGCGCATTGAACAGCCGTCGAACCCGGCTGACCGCCGTGGTCGATCCCATGTCATGCGGCTTATCGAGGACGATCCAACCCGAGATCGCCAACCCCTTCTTACGCCGGGCCATGGCCGTCTTCTTCATCCTCATCGGGCGCGGCCAGATCGGCGCGCACGCGGGGATCATCAAACAGCCGTTCAATATGCTCGGCGGTGGCGAAGCTCTGATCGTGGATGAAGCGCAGATCAGGCGTGAACTTCATGTCGATCATCCGGCCCAGCAGGCCGCGGATATATTTCGAAACCGCATTGAGCGACTTGACGATGGGCTTGGCATTTTCACCGCGCAGAGGCTGCACGAAACACATGGCGTGACGCAGGTCCGGGGTCATCCGCACCTCAGTCACGGTCACGATCACCCCCGCCAGGGTCGGATCTAGAAAGGTCTCCTCCCGCAGGATCTCGACCAGAGCATGACGAACAAGCTCGCCCGCGCGCAACTGACGCTGGCTGGGACCCGAAGGCCCGGACGGGCGCGAAGCCTTAGCAGGACGTTTCATAGCACTCTCCTAGCCTCACCGGCGGATCGGACGCCGCGGAAGGGACGGACAAAA
>CANCJE010000059.1 GCA_947378235.1 Caulobacteraceae bacterium
GCAACCCTCTCGGACATTGACGATCTGTCCGACCTGCTGGCGTGGCGAAGGCGGCAGCGGCGCTAGGCCTCTATTGTTGCTGCTGTTGCTGTTGTTGATCCTCGAGCAGCCCGCCGATGGGCGAACGGCGCCGACCGGGCGGCGGGAACGCCGGGCGGGCAAGCCTTAGATATTCCGGCTCAGCCACAGCGGCTCTCGCTGGGCGCACGGATACCCCAACCGCAAGCTGGCTCAAGGCATCGCCCTTATAAACCCCTCGCGAGGGCGGAACGTCCGAATAGTCCCGGCCGACTGCGACAGTGATGTGCCGGTCCATGGCGATCAGGTCGTTGGTGGGATCAATCCCAACCCAGCGCAGGGATGGCAAAAACACTTCGACCCAAGCATGGGTCGCATCAGGGTCGGACCGATCGCCGCTTTCCTCGCGATTGGTGAACAGATAGCCCGAGACATAGCGGCAAGGGATGCCCCAGCGACGGCACACGGCAATCATGATGTGGGCAAAGTCCTGACAGACGCCGCGCTTGGCCTCGAGCGCCAGATCAATCGGGCTATCGGCGTCGGTCACACCTGGCTGATATTCAAAGGCCTTATAGATGATCGTGGACAGGGTTCTCACCGCCGTCAGCGGATCGGTCTTCATCAGGTCGTTTAAGCCGTGCGAGGCCTCAAAGGCCTTCAAGGCCTCTGTCTCTCGGGCAAAGCCATGGGGGCGCAAGAAGTCGAAATATTCACCGCGGATGAAGTCGCCGCGCAGGCGATCCCACTCGCCCATATCCAGATGCATTGGTAAGATCGGAGGGGCCGTGGTCTCTACAGCCGCGCGGGCCTCGATGGTCAGCTTGTCATGCGGTTGAGGCACATCGAAATGATGCACCGCATTACCGAACGGATCGGTATAGGAAAACATCTGGGCATTGGGATCGAGCGCAAGGTCAAAGCTGATCAGCCGCTGTAATGCGCTCTTTTGCGGCTGCATCCACAGTTCCATGACGCTTTCGCGCACGGGGGCGGCATAGTGATATTCGGTGACGTGACGAATTTCCAAGAACATAGGCTGGGCTCGATCTGACTCTAGGTCGGGAGATGTTGTTCGAGGGGATAGGCGACAAAGGCGCCGTAGATCGCCTCGTGGATGCGGCCACAATCTTGGCTGACGGTGGCTAGAAGTCCGCCTGCGCCGCTGGTGGCCGTCTCTTCGAGGTCAGCAAAGCGTAGGCGAGAGCTGAGCCGACCCGCCAACCGCTCCGGCGCACCGCTGGCCTGAACATTACCGTGACCCGCCAGAGCCCGCAGATGCTCTTCAATCCTTGCCGTGGAGAAGCGAATGGAGCGCGGGAAGTCCTCGTTGAACAGCAAGAACTCTTGGATCAGTCGGGGCTGAATGTCGGCCGTATAGACCCGCAGGTACGGCTCCAGCGCACAGGCCATGCGCAGCAGGCCCATCTGAGACAGGTGGTCGGACAGGGGACTGCCCTGAGCGGCCTCGCCAAAGCTGGCATCCAAGAGGCGCGCGATCAGTTGCGCCCGTTCCAGGTAGATGCCGAGCATCAAAAAGCGCCAGCCTTCACCGTGGCTCATGGTGGAGTCGACCGCGCCCTTGAACAGGTGCAGATCGGAAATGACCTCATGCAGGAAGGTCACAGCCCGTTGGTCGAACTGGCGCTTGGCATCTGGGCTGGTGATGCGAAGAAACAGCAGGTTCAGCCGCTCCCAAGTCTCGCTGGTGATCTGGTCGCGAACCTGACGTGCATTTTCGCGGGCGCGGGCGACCGAGACGATGACCGAGCCCGGATCTTCGCGATCAAGGATCAGGCCAAGCGCGACATCGACGGCCGTCTTGCCCTCATCAATATCCTCAGGCGCCCCGAGCGCGGTTCTGGCCGCGCGGGGGGCGTCTCCTGTAGCATCGAGTGAGGCGGTGAGCATGACGTCGCTGAGACGGCTGACATGTTCGGCCCGTTCAATATAGCGCCCCATCCAATAGAGGCTGTCGGCAACGCGGGCGAGCATCATGCGGGCAGGTCTCCGGCAGCGGTGGTCTCATTTTCGCCCGTTAGGACCCAGGTGTCCTTTGATCCGCCGCCCTGACTGGAATTGACTACGAGCGAGCCGCGCTTCAGGGCCACGCGGGTGAGGGCGCCGGGGGTAACGACGATCTTGTCACCGCAGAGTATGAAGGGGCGCAGGTCGACGTGGCGCGGCTCGATGGCTCCGTCCACAAGGCAGGGGGCGGTCGAGAGTTGGATGGTCGGCTGAGCAATATAGTTGCTGGGGTCGGCCTTGAGTTGCTGGGCGAAATCTGACCGCTCTTCGGCGCTCGCATGGGGTCCCACCAGCATGCCATAGCCTCCGGACGCGCCGACGGCCTTAACGACCAGCTTGTCCAGATTGTCGAGCACATAGCCCAGTTGCTTCGGTTCGCGACAGAGGTAGGTCTCGACATTGGAGAGGATCGGCTCTTGATCCAGATAGTAGCGGATGATCTCCGGTACATAGGCATAGACGGCCTTGTCATCGGCCACACCCGCTCCGGGGGCATTGGCAATCACGACATTACCCGCGCGATAGGCATTGAACAGCCCGGCAGCCCCGAGAGCCGAATCTCGGCGGAAGGTGAGGTGGTCGATATAGTCGTCATCGACCCGTCGATAGATCACATCCACCCGCTTTAGGCCGACGGTGGTGCGCATATAGACGAGGTTGTCATGCACCACGAGGTCGCGCCCCTCGACGAGGGGAGCGCCCATCAGGCGGGCCAGATAGGCGTGCTCGTAATAGGCAGAATTATAGACACCGGGGGTCAGAACCACGACCTGCGGATTGGGTCTCCATTCCGCCGCCAGACTTTTCAGGGTGGCGAGCAGCATGTCCGGATAGCGCTCGATGGAGCGCACGCCGCTGGTCCGATAGGTGCCCGGAAAGGTGCGTTTGGCCGCGTCGCGGTTGGCCAGCATGTAGGAGACGCCCGAGGGGACGCGCAGATTGTCCTCAAGCACCACAAACTCGCCAGCCTCGTTGCGGATCAGGTCACTGCCGCAGACATTGGCATAGGCCTTATGCGGGACATAGAGGCCCTGCATCTCGCGCCGATAGGCCGGTGCGCCGAGCACCAGGTCTCGGGGCACCACGCCATCCTTGAGGATGATCTGATCGCCATAGATGTCAGCAAGAAAGAGATTGAGGGCCTGAAGTCGCTGGGCCAGACCGGCTTCGATCTTGGCCCATTCCGCAGCGGGAATGATCCGAGGAAAGAGATCGGTCGGAATGATCTGTTCGGTCGAGGTCTCTGCGCCATAGACCGTGAAGGTGATGCCTTGGAGCAGGAAGGACTGTTCTAAGGTCCTTTGCCGGTCTGCCAGTTCCCCTGCGCCGAGCGTTGAGATGCGCGATTGTAAAGCGGCATAGTGGGCGCGGACGCCTGCGTCTTTGTCGTACATTTCATCATAGGCGACGCCGGGACGGTAGGCCGCCGACAGAGGTCTATCGAGAGTTTCACGGTCGTCCACGCGTCTTTAGTCCCCGAAACAAGCCATCGCCATGTTTGATCTGGCGTTTGAAGCCTATGCTTAGGGCGGGTGAGACGATGGGCAGGGTGAAATTTGGCCTTGGCGCGGTTTTTCTTCACCTGTGCTTAAAAATTGATCACCCAATTTTCGCCACCCTTTTGTCGCGGATTGAGGGCTGTCGTGGCAGAATCCTCCTGCGCGGGATAGAAGGTCAATATGGGACTTAGGATCATAGGTGCTCGCCGCAGCGGTTCTGTCGGATTAACGGCGGTGCTGTGCCTTGCTGCGTCGGTGGTTCAGGCCCAGGAGCCCCTTGCCCAGATCAAGACTGCGCCCAACGCGGCGGGTTTTCCAAAGAGCCTGAGGGCCAAGGTTGAATCGGCAGTCATCAGCAATCGCTCGCCCCCGCAAAACCGTCTGGAGGCTAAGCGCCATGGACAGGATGCGGCAGACCTCGTCGAGGCGACCCTGCGATCAGAGGGGCGCTATGCATCGGTTATAAGCACGGCCCTAACCGATGGTCCTGTCCCGCAGGCCATCGTAACGGTTGATCCTGGCCCTTCGTTCGGATTTGCCGATCCCAAGGTCGAGTGGATCGGCCCGCTTCCACAGTTGGGGGCTAGGCTTGCGGGCGAGGCATCTCTGGGTCTGCAACTTGGCGCGCCGGGCCGTGCGTCTGAAGTGTTGGATGCCGAAGGTCGTGTGCTCGCCGCGGTCGAAAAGCGTGGCTATGCCGATGTGCACGCCTTGCCCCGGCAGGTTATTGTCGATCATGCCGATCACACATTGCGCCCAACCTATAGGATCGACGCGGGGCTTTTGGTGCGGCTCGATGGCGCAAAAATATCGACGTCTGGCCCCACAAATCTCGATTGGGCGGCCAGTTTGATCCCTTGGAAGCCAGGGGATGTCTATAGCCCGGTCAAGCTCGCAGACTATGAGCAGCGCTTGGTCGATACGGGCGTCTTTGACAGTATCTCCGTGACCTTGGCTCCTATCGCAGATGGTCAGGAACGACGGCCCATTTTGGTCAGCCTCACAGATCGGCCATGGCGTAGCCTCGAGGCCAGCGGGAGCTACGCCACCAGCGAAGGCCTGGGCGTTGAAGGTAAGGTCAACTGGTTCAACCGAACCGGGCGCGGCGACACGCGAACCCTGAAGGTCCAAGGCTCGAAGCTGAAATCACTTGTCGATTATGAGTTTTCGTTTCCGCACTGGCATCGCCCTCGGCAGACCCTGAAATATGGCGCGGGAATCACGCAGCAGTTCACAGACGCCTATGATGAAACCAGCGCAGGGGTTCGGTTCGACCTCACCCGTGCCCGTGATCGCTCTTCTTACATCACCGTGGGCGCGGCGTTTGATGCGACCCGCACCCTCTCAAAGTCGGCGGTCTCTCGGACAACCGTTTCGGATACGGTTTCTGGCGCGACATTAAGCCTTTTGGGCGCGGTCTATATCGATCAGTCCGATGATCTGCTGAACCCGCGCCGGGGCTGGCGTTTGGACCTTCGGACCGAACCGATTGTGAGTGTCAGTTCGGGATCGGGGCAGGGGTTTCTTAAAAGCCAAGCCCAAGGTTCCATCTATCTTCCGATCAGCGACCAGGCTCGGACCGTGATCGCCGGCCGCCTTCATGTCGGCTCCATTGTGGGCGTTACAGTCGATAATGTTCCGGTCGCGCGGCGGTTCTATGCAGGGGGCGGCGGGTCCGTTCGCGGCTATTCTTACCAAGGTGTTGGGCCACGTTTGCCTGACAATACGCCAAAGGGCGGCACGACGGTCTGGGATGGATCGCTAGAGGTTCGCCAAAGGGTCAAGGGGCTTTGGAGCCTGGTGGCCTTTGCGGATGCCGGATCGACCAGCGACGGTATCGCGCCGGACTTTCGATCCGTCTCGGCGGGGGCGGGGCTCGGTGTGCGCTATGACCTCGGCTTTGGGCCTGTGCGATTTGACGTGGCGGTTCCCCTGTCGAGCCGCTCTGGCGACCCGACCTATCAGATCTATCTCAGTATTGGGCAGAGCTTTTGACCATGGCTGAGCCCCCAACCACCCCTCAGACGCCGCGCCGGTCTTGGTCGCTTCGCACGAGCATAGGCTGGATGGGTGCGGTGGTGGCAGTGCTCCTTCTGACCGGGGTAGTGGGCTGGGGCGGAGCCAATACCGACCTTGGACGCCGGTTGATCGAACGCCAGATCCAACGGCTTGCGGTGGGACCCGTCGGCTATCTGTCGATCAAGGGTCTTGACGGGGACCTGTTCGCCAATCCCTCCGTTCAGGGCCTCACCCTGTCGGATGGGGATGGGGTGTGGCTAGAAGCCAAAAATGTGCACCTGTCTTGGCGGGCGAGCGCGCTTCTGCTGCGTCGTCTCGACATTGCCTCAGTGCGAGCGGACCGCGTCGTCATCCTTCGGCGCCCCAAGCTCCTATCGACCGGACGGGCGCGGGAAGGGGCGATGACCATCGCAATCAAGTCCGTAAAGCTGATCCTTGAAACCCGACCGGCATTTAGCGTCGTTGACGGCCGTTTCAGGGTGGCCGGAAGGTTGGTGTTCGTTCCAAAAAAATCAGTAAATACTGAATTTAAGCTAGAAAGTTTAATCCATCTTGGCGACGGGTTGTCCGCGCAACTATCCTCGGGCGCGGCACCCCCCCTGCACCTTGCGATCCATGGATTTGAGTCTCGAGGCGGGGCTCTGGCTGGCAGCTTAGGGCTCGCCGCAGATCAGCCCTTTGTGCTCAAGGCCGATGCTCTCGCGCAAGATGGCGGTGGTAAGGGCAGTCTGATCTGCACCTCCGGTCAAAAGCCCCTGGCCGAAGGTCAGGCGGAATGGTCGTCGCAAGGCGTGTCGGCGAAGGCTTCCGCCGACCTTCAGGGCTCGAGCCTGACCAAAGATCTGGCCCTCCATCTGGGGCAGACGGCGAAAGTGACGCTCAAGGGCGTCCTCATCAAGGCAACGACCTACCAGATTGCCGCCGGTCTTCGCACCGACACCTTGGCGGTTGACCTGTCGGGTAACGTCAAGCGTGACCCTATGGAGATCGAAAAAAGCCTCCTTCTTTCGATCCGGTCGAGCGACCTCTCTCGCGGCTTTGGCAGCCCTTGGGCCAAATCGGGTCGATTTGATGGCCAACTTATGGGTAAGGGATCGGCTTGGAGCCTTGATGGACTTGTCAGCGCCGACGGCGTCAAGGTCGCGTCCTATGGCCTAAAGCAGATTCACGGGCCGCTTAAGGTAGAACGGACCCCGAAGGCTCTGATCGTGACCACAGCCATGAGCGGAGCCGGGGGCGATGGCTCTGGCCTCATCTCCATCCTGCTGGGTTCAGTTCCCATGGCACGAGCAAGGCTTGATCGCCTCGCGGACGGTCAGTGGCTGCTCAAATCCTTTAGTCTGACCGGTTCGGGCTTGGCGGTGGACGCCGCCGGTCATCGGCCGCTGTTGGGCGGGCTATTTGTTGACGGTAAGGCGCGGTTGACGGGTCTGGAGCGGGCCCGTGCAGGGGCGTCTGGCACCTTGAACCTTGATTGGAGCGCCCGCAAAGCCAAGGCTGACGCGCCCTGGTCGATTACGGCAGATGCAAAGGGGACCGGTATCAAGACCGGTATGGACCTTTTGGATCACCTTTTGGGCGAAGCGCCGCGCCTCACGGCCCAGGGCGATGTAAGCGCAGGATGGGTTTCGAACGCGAAAATGGAGCTGGTCGGCGCGGCCGCCAGCGCCCAGATGGAAGGGGCTGTGGCGTCTGAAGGGCGATTGTCCGGAAGCGTCGACTGGCGTGCCAAGGGACCATTACCCATCGGTCCTCTGGTCATTGACGGCGCGGCAACGGGTCAGGGCCATATTGGCGGAACCTTAGCGGCTCCGTCGGTGTCCCTCTCAGCACTTTTTGATCAGGTCGATGTGCCGCAACTACCGTTGGCCCAAGCCAAGTTAGATCTGACCTTGGTGTCGGGGACTGGGGGCTGGGAAGGGCAGGGTGCCCTGTCGGCCACGAGCACATATGGTCCGGTGACGGCTGCCGCGGGTCTATCCCTACTTCCTGATGGATTGGGGCTAAGGGGCTTGAAGGCGGATGGCGCGGGCATCAGCCTGGCGGGAGACCTGAGCCTTCACCGGGACAGGCCGACCCTCGCCGATCTGGCGGTTGCCGTTGGGCCGGGCGTTGTGTTGAGTCGTGGAACATTAAATGGAACTCTTAAGATAGGACAAGAATCTATTGATTATAAATCAAAAATCGATCTAACTCTTAAGGCCGATGCGGCGGCATTTCGGGTCACGGATGTCGTCTTGAACCAAGGATATCTGACCGCTCAGGGGCCGCTTACGGGGCTGAGTTATCGGATTGAAGGTCGGGGGCAGGCCTCTGGGCTGCCGCTTCGGCTTTCGGGCACAGGTCAGGCGACCTTGCAGGATCTGAAAGGCTCAAGCCTCAACTTTTCAGGGAGCGGTCGGGTCCGAGGGGCCGATATTGTTACGCTTGAGCCCATCCTGATCCAATGGGGCGGGACCCAAAGCTCGGCCCGTGGGCGGTTGAGTGTAGGGCGCGGAGAGGTGGGCTTGGATCTCGCCAGCTCTGGCCCCGACCTCAAGGCCCAACTCAACCTGACCAAGGTGGACCTCGGAGCCCTTGGCGAAGATTTGGCCGGTACAGTTCAAGGTTCTCTATCGCTGTCTGGACGTGGGGAGCACTTGACCGGCGAAGGCGAATTCCAACTTTCAGGCGCGAGGGCGGCCGATGCGCCCTTGTCTTTGGCGCTTGATGGCTGGGTTAAGGGTCGTCTGGATAATGGCCGCGTGGCGCTTGAAGCTCAGACCAGTAACGCTCAGGGCCTTAAGGCGCTCACCCAGGTGACGCTCCCCGCGCAGGCGAGTGCTCAGCCTTTCCGTGTTGCGCTGGTTCGCGATCGACCCTTGACAGGCCGCGTGGATGTCACAGGAGAGATCAAGCCGATCTGGGACCTGTTTTTCAGTGGCAATCAGGCGGTGGCGGGACTGGTCGATGCCCATGGAACGCTTGGGGGAACGCTGGCCAAGCCTCAGTTTCAGGGCTCGGCAGACCTGACCAAGGGATCATTTGATGATGTGGGTGCTGGCTTGCGTCTGCGGGACCTTGGCATTCATGCTGATGCCTCCGCCGATCAGGTGAGTGTCAAGAGCTTGAGTGCCAATGATGGCGCCGGGGGTACCGTAACCGGGCAGGGCATTATTGACCTCGGGCGCGGAGGCCCCAGTTCACTCACCTTAGCGCTCAAACGCTTTAGGCTGATCGACAACGAGTTGGTTGAGGCCAGTGCCAGCGGAACCGCCACCATCATCCGCGCCTCTGATGGTCGAGCGACGGCGACGGGCGACCTGACCATCGACCACGCTGATGTGGTTGGAGATGCCCGTACCACGGCGTCCGTCGTGCCCTTGGACGTGATCGAACGCAATCGGCCAGCTGTGGAACAGGTCGTGGACAAGGCGGCTCTTCAGGTTCCTGCTGTCGCCCTTGATGTCCGATTGCAAGCCGCGCGCGGGATTTTTGTCCGGGGCAGGGGCTTGGACGCCGAACTGGCGATGGATGCGCGCGTAATCGGGACCACCGCTGTGCCGGTCTTGAGTGGTAAGGCGACGATTGTTCGCGGTGAATATGATTTTGCAGGCAAAAGGTTCACCTTCGATGATCGCGGTGCCATCTATCTGGCCACCCGTCCAGACCGTATCCGACTTGATCTGACCGCGACCCGTGAAGATACCAACCTCACGGCTGTGATCGTGATTAAGGGGACCGCGGCCAAGCCCTTGATCAGCTTGACCTCGACCCCGGTCCTGCCGAATGACGAGGTCCTGTCTCAGGTTCTGTTCGGTCGCTCCGCCTCGCAGCTATCCCCCCTAGAGGCGGCTCAGTTGGCCTCTGCTGTTACGGGTCTGGCGACGGGGGGCGGATTGGATGTGATCGGCAATCTTCGCAACTTTGCCCGTCTGGACCGCCTCGCCCTCGGCGGCGGCACGGCAGGTTCCGGCGTAACCGTGTCTGGCGGGAAATATGTCACCGACAATATCTATCTCGAACTGACCGGCGGCGGGCGCGAAGGCCCCTCGGCTCAGGTCGAGTGGCGGGTCAGTCGCCGTCTGGCGATCATCTCGAAACTGGCCAGCCAAGGCGATGGAAAGCTGTCGGTTCGCTGGCGCAAGGACGAGCGACGCAAGGGACCATAGGCGTAGCTTCAGACGTTTTGGCTAGTGCGCCATGCGCGTACGCGGACGGTACTGACCTTCGTTGAAGCCTTCAAAGATAAGGGCTGTGTGGGGGTGACCGACAGGCTCGCCGGTCTCGTCGGGCAAGAGGTTCTGCTCGGACACGTAGGCGACATAGCTGTTCTGATCGTTCTCAGCCAGCAGGTGATAGAAGGGCTGATCCTTACGAGGGCGAACCTCTTCGGGGATGGAGTTCCACCATTCCTCGGTATTGTTGAATTGCGGATCGACATCGAAAATGACGCCTCGGAAGGCGAAAATCCGGTGCTTGACCACTTGGCCGATCGAAAATTTTGCAAGTCGCGTCGTCATGATTCCTTTCATACACCCAGATAGGCCCTCGCAAAATGTTTAGGCGCCAGTGAGCGACGAGAAGTGACTTCTTGAAGCCAGCCGTTGTGATTGGGCCATGAGTTGCTACAGTCATGCCAACTGAGGCGACGATCCCGTCTGTCTCTTCCGCGAGTTGGGCCATGAACAAGGCGCCGCCCCCTGCAGCCGACCCCGTCGGCCGCCTCGACCCACTGTCTGCTGAGCCTGTCTCGGCGGAGACGCCGCTCTATGCCGCCGTTGATCTGGGCACGAACAATTGCCGTCTTCTGATTGCCACCCCGTCTTTGGGCGGTTTTCGTGTCGTTGAGTCCTATTCGCGGATCGTCAGGTTGGGCGAAGGCCTTAGCCAGTCAGGGCGTTTGGCCGATGGGGCGATGGACCGCGCTATGGCCGCCTTGCGGATCTGTGCGGAGAAAATCAAGCGCCGCCGGACCGTGCGGGTCAAGGCCATCGCCACTCAGGCCTGCCGCTCGGCCAGCAATGGCGCTGAATTTGTTGAACGGGTGGCCCAGGAAACCGGCATCCGTTTGCAGGTCATTAGCCCGCGAGAAGAGGCGCAACTGTCCGTCGCAGGCTGCTTGAACCTGTTCGACCGTGATTCGTTGGCGGCACTGGTTATAGACGTGGGCGGAGGATCGACCGAGCTGTCATGGGTCGATTTGACCGACAAGGCCTTGGATGTCCGGGCGAGAGATTTTGTGCCGTCGGCCTTGCCCATCCGCGCTTGGATCTCCTTGCCGGTGGGCGTGGTCAGTCTCGCTGAGCGGTTCCCCGAGCGCCCCGATCAGGGCGAGGCGTGGTTCCGATCCATGGTCGAGGATGTCAAGGTTCGCATCACCGCCTTCACCCATGCTGACCCTATGAGACCCATTTTCGACAGCGGACGCGCCCACCTTGTCGGAACCTCCGGGGCCATCACCGGAATTGCGGGTCTACATCTTGGGTTGCGCCGCTATGACCGAACCCAGATCGATGGCCTTTGGATGACGCGTCAGGACTGCGAGGTCGCGACCAAGAGTCTCTTGAAACAGCTTCCATCCGAGCGTGCCGCTCAGCCCTGCATTGGTCCAGACCGCGCCGATCTGGTCTTGGCGGGGGCGGCGATCCTGCAAGCTGTGCAAGAGGTTTGGCCCTGTGACCGCGTCCGCGTGGCGGACCGAGGTTTGCGTGAGGGTCTTTTATTGACGTTGATGTCCGACAAAAACCGCAAAAAACGCCCCCGCCGACGCCGGTCGCGTCACAGCAAGGCTGTGCAGGCGGGTTGAGGTCGCGAGGTAATAAGGCCCTCATCCAACCGTCTCTCTCCTCCGTGTTCCCCGCGAAGGCGGGGATCCAGATGAGGGCCAGCCGTCGGACGGAGACACTCGGTTCTGGCCCCCCGCCTGCGCGGGGGGGACGGAAGGGGGAGTTGTGGCAATTGCTCGTCGTTCGCCGCTTCGCTTCCGAACCGAACTGCCTTAGACTAACGCCCATGAGTACCGATAAACCCGAAACCCCGCCGCAAGAGCGCAAGCGCCTGGTCAAGGCTCCGACACGAGGCAAAGAGGTGGGGACCCGTCCAAAGGCCGTGCGGGTGATCAAGGGTAATAAGATGACCCAGTCGTCTCAGGCCTGGCTGTCGCGGCAACTGAACGACCCCTTTGTGACGGCGGCCAAGGCCAAGGGCTATCGCTCGCGGGCGGCGTTCAAGATTTTGGAGCTGGACGAGAAGTTCCATTTCCTCAAACAGGGCCAAAGGATCATCGATCTGGGCTGTGCGCCGGGGGGCTGGGTCCAGATGGCCCTGGCCAAGGGAGCGTCCAATGTGGTCGGGGTGGACCTGCTCTATGTCGAGCCCATGCCGCCAGCGACCATGATCCAGATGGACTTTACCGATCCGGCCTGCGGCGATCGCCTGATCGAGCTCTTGGGCGGTGCGCCCGATGTGATCCTATCCGACATGGCCCCCAACACAATGGGGCACCGCCAGACGGACCATCTGCGCATTGTCGGCCTAATCGAGGCGGCGGTGGATTTTACGCTTGAGACCCTGCGTCCTGGTGGCACCTTCGTGACCAAGGCCTTTCAAGGCGGTGAGATGGAGGGGGTGCTTTTGTCCCTCAAACGCAATTTTGCTGAGGTCAAACACGTCAAACCCAAGGCCAGCCGAGCCGAAAGCTCAGAGGTCTATCTGGTCGCGACCGGCTTTAAGGGCCGCTAGGCCAAACTTTCGCCATTCCGCTCTATCGTTGCAGCGGTTCTTGCGCTATACGCGGCCCGCAAAACGGAGAGTTCCTATGGAGATTCGCGAGGGGCTTACCTTCGACGACGTTTTGCTTGAACCCGGTCCATCTGATGTGATGCCGGGGCAGGTGAACACCGCCACACGCTTTACAAAAGCGATCAGTCTGAACATTCCCATCGTGTCCGCAGCCATGGACACGGTGACGGAAAGTCGGCTGGCCATTGCCATGGCTCAGGCCGGCGGCTTGGGCATCTTGCACCGCAATCTGACCGTGATCGAACAGGCCGATCAGGTCCGTGAGGTCAAACGTTATGAAAGCGGCATGGTCATCAATCCGATGACCATCAATCCGGACACGACCCTCGGGACGGTCCGGGCCATCACGGCACAGCGTCAGATCTCGGGCTTTCCCGTGGTCGAGCGCGACACGGGCCGTCTGGTTGGCATCCTGACCAACCGCGACATGCGGTTTACGGCTGATCCGGAAACGCCTGCCTCGGCGCTCATGACCAAGGACAATCTGATCACGGTTCGTGAAGGGATCGCGCCTGAAGAGGCCCGCGCCCTGCTGCAGCGTCACCGGATCGAGCGTCTGATCGTGGTCGATGATGACTACCGCGCCGTCGGTCTGGTCACGGTCAAGGATATGGAAAAGGCGCAGGCCCACCCCCATGCCGCCAAGGACGAGAAGGGCCGCCTTCTGGTCGGTGCCGCCTCTACCGTCGGCGATGTTGGCTTTGAGCGGACCATGGCCCTGATCGATGCGGGCGTAGATGTGGTGGTGATCGATACCGCCCACGGCCATTCCATTCAGGTCGCTCAGGCCGTTGAACGGGTCAAGCGCGAGAATAACCGGGTGCAGCTCGTGGCCGGCAATGTCGCCACCTATGACGGGGCCATGGCCCTGATCAATGCCGGGGCCGATGCGGTCAAGGTCGGGATTGGCCCGGGTTCGATCTGTACCACCCGCATGATTGCAGGCGTGGGCGTGCCTCAGTTGACGGCCATTAGCGACGCGGTGCGTGCGGCCAAGGCTAGCGGCGTTCCGGTCATTGCCGACGGCGGCATCAAATATTCCGGCGACGTGGCCAAGGCCATCGCGGCCGGGGCCTCCACCGTCATGATGGGCTCGATGTTTGCCGGTACCGATGAGGCACCCGGCGAGGTGTTCCTCTATCAGGGCCGCTCCTACAAGGCCTATCGCGGCATGGGCTCGGTCGGGGCCATGGCGCGCGGGTCGGCGGATCGCTATTTCCAAAAGGAAGTGTCCGACACGCTCAAGCTCGTGCCCGAAGGTATCGAGGGCCAGGTTCCCTATAAGGGCCAGGTCGGCGCGATCCTGCATCAGCTTGTCGGCGGTCTTCGCGCCTCGATGGGCTATGTCGGGGCCGCGACCATTCCGGTTTTCCAAGAGCGTGCGCGCTTCATCCGCATAACGGGCGCTGGCCTGCGTGAAAGTCACGTCCATGACGTGCTGATCACCCGCGAAGCCCCCAACTATCCGAGCAGTGTGTGACCCCAACCGCAAGACTACAGGCTGCCATCGACATTCTGGACGGGCTAATGTCCTCGCGCGCGCCTGCGGACAAGGCGCTCAAGACTTGGGGGGCGGGACACCGCTTTGCTGGGTCCGGAGACCGGCGCGCCATTGCTGAGCGGGTCTATGCCTGCCTTCGCCAAGGCGCTCCGGCGCGGGGCGGGCGGCTGATGGTGGCCGTATCCCTGATGCAGGATGATGGGTTAGAGCTTGATGGGGTTCAGGCCCTGTTCAGCGGGATCAGCTATGGTCCAGCCCCCTTGACGGCGGACGAGCTGGCGGCGCTGGAAGCGGCCAATGATGCCTCGCCGCAACTGCCCGATTTCCTGTCCTCCGAACTGGGCCGGTCCTTTGGCAAGGATTGGCAGGCCGAGACGCGGGCGCTGCTGCAAAGCCGTGCGCCGCTGGATATCCGGGTCAATCTGTTGTCGGCCTTCCCGGTCGCCGTTCAGGCGGCCTTGGCCGATCTTAGCATCAAGGCCGAGCCGACCCCCTTTGCCAGCGCGGGTCTGCGCCTCGCCATCGGTGACGATATCCAAGCCCTCGACATCTTCAAGGAAGGGGCCTTTGAGATTCAGGACGAGGGCAGCCAGATCATGGCCGCACTTTGCAACGTTCAACCCGGCCAGACCGTCATCGACTATTGCGCCGGGGGCGGGGGCAAGACCTTGGCTCTGGCTGCGGGTCTCAAGGGCGGGCGTATGGTGTCCTTTGACATTGATGACCGCCGCCTCGCCGCTATCGAGCCGCGCCTCAAGCGGGCTGGGGTCGAGGCTGATCTGCGCAAGATCGGGGCCAAGGGCGATCCGGTCGAGGACCTGAAATCTTCCGCTGACCGGGTTCTGGTCGATGCCCCTTGTAGTGGGTCAGGCACTTGGAGACGTCACCCCGAGGGCGCAGCGCGTCTGACGGCGGATGATCTTCGCCGCCTGTCCGCCCTTCAGCTTCGGATTCTGGCTGATGCCGGAGCCTTTGTGAAACCGGGCGGGGTTCTGGCCTATGTCACCTGTTCAGTGCTGGCCGCCGAAAATGGCAATGTTGTCGCGCGCTTTGCCGCCAAGAACCCGCAGTTCCAGCCCCTGTCCATCGCCGATGTCGCCGCCGCCTGTCCGGGCCTTACCGTCGCAGGCCGCGAGCGGATCAGCACCTTGGCCCGTGGCCATCAACTTCAGCTTTCGCCCCGCCGCACCGGGACCGACGGCTTCTTCATAGCCCTGTTTGAAAGGCGCCCATGACCCAGACGACTGCTTCCATCGCCGCCCCCGCAGGCACGGGCCACCAGCGCGTGCTGATCGTCGATTTTGGTAGCCAGGTCACGCAACTGATCGCGCGCCGCGTGCGCGAGAGCGGCGTCTATTGCGAAATCCACCCCTATGACAAGGTCGAGGCGATCCTCGATAGCTATGCCCCCAAGGCCATCATCCTGTCGGGCGGTCCGGCCAGCGTTACCGACTATGAGAGCCCGTCCGCACCGCAACGCCTGTTCGAGATGGGCGTTCCGGTCCTTGGCATCTGCTATGGCGAACAGGCCCTCTGCGCCCAGCTTGGCGGCGCCGTCGAGAGCGGCCATCACGGCGAATTTGGCCGCGCCGAGATCGACATCATCAAGCCAAGCCCGCTCTTTGCCGGTCTCAGCCCCCGCGAGACCGTATGGATGAGCCACGGCGACCGCGTCACCGCCATTCCGCCCGGCTTTGAGGTCATTGCCACGTCCGAAGGCTCGCCCTATGCCGCCATCGCCGACGAGGCCCGCCGCTTCTA
>CANCJE010000060.1 GCA_947378235.1 Caulobacteraceae bacterium
CCCGCACATCCTCATCAAACCCGCGCAGGATGTTGGCCCCGCGATAGACCAGCGTCGTGTCAACGCCTAGGCCATTGAAAATCCCGGCAAACTCCACCGCAATATAGCCGCCGCCAACAATGACGATGCTCTTGGGCAGGGCAGGCAGATGGAAGGCCTCGTTCGACGAGATGGCATGTTCGATGCCAGGCACATCGGAAGGCATCCAAACCCGTCCGCCAACGGCAATCAGGATCTTGTCCGCCGTGACCACACGATCATGACCGATCAACTCAATGCGATGGGCATCGAGCAGCCGAGCCTTGGCCATGATCAATTCGGCACCAGCCTTGGTCAGGTTGGCGACATACATCCCCGACAGCCGCGCAATCTCAGCATCCTTACGGGCCAAAAAGGTCGGCCAATCAAAGGTCGGGGCCTGCTCGGGCAGGGTCCAGCCAAAGCCCTCCGCCGTTTCAAAGCTGTGGCTAAATTCGGAGGCATAGACCATGAACTTTTTGGGCACGCAGCCGCGGATAACGCAGGTCCCACCGACCCGGTCCTCTTCAGCAACGGCCACGCGCGCACCGGTCATGGCCGCCAGTCTCGCCGCGCGCACGCCGCCAGACCCGGCACCGATCACAAACAGGTCGTAGTCATGCTGGCTCATGGTCAAGTCCTATGGTCGAAACAGAGAAGGGGCGGCATTAGCGGGTCAGGCGTTGGACACCATCAGGTCCGGCCACCAGAGCCTCATCAGCGAGGTCGAGGAAAAGACCGTGATCGACAACGCCGGTAATGCTCTTCAGCGCATCGGCAAGGGCCGAAGGATCAGCGATCACACCGCAGGGCGCGTCATAGATCAGATTACCACCATCGGTCAGAACAGGCTTACCGTCCCGCTCGCGCAAATGAGGAATGGCGGTAATATCGCAGTCCACCAGCCCATCCACGATCCGCCGCGCGGTGGTCAGATGACCAAAGGCGACAACCTCGATGGGAAGAGAGAAGGCCCCGAGCATTGGCACCACCTTGGCATGGTCGGCAATGACGACGCAGCGGCGCGAGGCCTCCCACACCAGCTTTTCACGCAACAGGGCCGCGCCGCCGCCCTTGATTAGGGAAAGGCCCGGCCCGATCTCGTCAGCACCATCGACCGTCAAGTCTAGCGTTCCGGCCTCATTGAGGCTGATCATGGAGATGCCCAAGGAGAGCGCCAAATCTTCGGTGGCCTGAGAGGTCGAGACCCCTCGAATATCGAGCCCCCGCGCCGCAAGAGCCTTGACGAACCAAGCCGCCGTGGACCCTGTGCCGAGGCCAACGGTCATGCCGGACTTTACGAGTTGAGCGGCAGCCTCTCCGGCCGCGCGCTTTTGCAGATCAGCGCTTGAGGTCATTTCGCCTTCATATCCCAGCTTAGCGTTTCGCACTACGCGCGAGTTTCAGGGCGCGGAACCTTGCGGCCCAGCCGGTCTTTACAGTTTGTGTTGCCCGCCCCAGCGCCAGATCACCGGCCGCGACATTGGCGGTAATGACAGAGCCAGAGCCGGTCATGGCCCCCTCCCCGATGGTCACAGGCGCGACCAACGCCGTATTGGAGCCGATAAAGGCACCGGCCCCCACTTCGGTATGATGTTTGTCAAAGCCGTCATAGTTACAAAAGATCGTCCCAGCCCCGATATTTGCCTTAGGACCGATGGTGCCGTCGCCGAGATAGGCCAGATGGTTGGCCTTGGCTCCCGCCCCGACCTTGACCTTCTTGACCTCGACAAAGTTGCCGATATGGGCCTCTTCACCAATGTCGGCACCGGGACGCAAGCGGGCATAGGGACCAATCAGAGCCCCGCGACGCACCGCCGCCCCCTCCAGATGACTAAAGGCGCGGATCACCGCTTCGGTTTCAACGCTCACTCCCGGTCCAAAGACGACATAGGGCTCGACCACGGCACCGGCGGCGATCTGGGTGTCCCAGCACAGGTGAACCGTATCCGGCGCGCTCATGCTCACCCCCTCGACCATCAGGGCGTGGCGGCGACGGCGCTGGAACACCGCTTCAGCGACGGCAAGTTCAGCCTGCGAATTGACGCCCATCACGGCATCTTCCGACGCAAAGGTCGCCCGGGTCGACAGGCCATGATCGTGGGCCAGACCGATCACGTCGGTCAGATAATACTCGCCATTGGCATTGCTGTTGCCAACCTGATCGAGCAGGTCAAACAGGCGCTGAGCCGAGGCGGCGAGGACGCCCGAATTGCAATGTTTGACCTGAAGCTCTTCAACCGTCGCGTCCTTGGCCTCGACAATCCGTAAGAGGTTCCCGCTGGGGGTCAGGATCAAACGACCATAGGCACCGGGGACCACCGGGTCAAAACCAAGCACGGCCACCTCAGCCCCCGCCTCACGCAAGGCAAAGAGCGGCGCGATGGCTTCGGCATCCATCAGGGGACAGTCGGCAAAGGTGACGACAATGTCGCCCTCAAAACCGGCAAGGGCTTGGCGCGCGGCCAGCACGGCATGACCGGTTCCGAGGGGTGGATCTTGGATCGCAACCGACCCTTCACCCAGGCGTTTGGCGGCATGTTCGGCGACAGAAGGACTGTGGACACCGGCGACGACGATGATCCGCTCGCAGCCCAGGGCCTGCGCCGCATCAATGGCACGATCGAGCATGGTGCGCCCGCCTACCCGGTGCAGCACCTTTGGCGTCGGGGACTTCATCCGGGTGCCCTGTCCAGCGGCCAAGATCACAGCGGCTCTAGCGGTCATGAGAAGGTCCAATCCTGTGAGTCGGCCATTGCCTTGCCTAGGGATTTAGCCGAAACCGAGGCATCTTTCGACCGGAGTCCGCATTTATGACCCAAACAGCGCCTATCTTCTCTGCCGGTAGCCTGATGGGCACGACCTTGGCCTTTGATCTGGACGGGACCTTGGTCGATACGGCTCCCGATTTGATGGGCACACTCAATACGATCTTAGCAGACCAAGGCCTCGCGACCTTGCCGATGGCAGCCGCGCGTAACCTGATTGGCAAGGGGGCCAAAGCCCTTCTTGAGCGCGGTTTCGCCGCATCGGGCCGGAGCCTTGATGCCGAACAGAGCGATCGTCTGTTTCAGCAGTTTTTAGAGATCTATCTGAGCCGCATCGCCCAAGATAGCCGCCCTTTCGAGGGCATGGAGCAGGCTTTGGACCTGTTTGCTGAGGCCGGTGCGGGCCTCGTCGTCTGCACCAATAAACGCACGGACCTGTCGCTGGCCCTGCTAGACGCGCTTAGCCTCACCAGCCGCTTCAAGGCCGTGATTGGCGCAGACAGCGCTCCGGCCCCTAAGCCCGATGCCCGCCATTATCTGACCGCGATCGCTGCCGCCGGTGGAACCCTAGACCGATCCTTAATGGTCGGTGACAGCGCCGCTGATGTCCAAGCCGCCCGCAATGCTGGCGCGCCCGTGGTCGTGTTCAGCTTCGGCTACACTGAGGTCCCGGCAGCTGACCTTGGGGCCGATGAGTTGCTCCACCACTACGATGATCTGCCCGCCGCCGTAGCGCGACTTTTGGGGCGGGTTTAGACGGCAGAACCTATCGAAGCACGAGGATGTTTCCACCCTCTCCGCCGCGTTCCCCGCGAAGGCGTGGATCCAGATGATCGATCCCGACCTGTGCGTAAGGGTCTGGGCCCCCGCCTTCGCGGGGAACACGGACGTGGGGAGAAAAAACAAGGCCCTCACCCAACCCTCTCCCTCAGGCAGAGGGCTAAGAACAATTAAGCCCTCGCCCCCTTGGGGGAGAGGGTTGGGTGAGGGGGTAAGTCGCGCTAGCCTTGTGGCCTGAACCGCTTGTTCGAGGCAAAGCCCTTTGGCGCGGCCTTGCCGGCGCTGCTGCGACGAGCAATCCAGCCGGTCCAATCGGTCCAGGCGCGGTTGCGACCGGCACTGTCGATCCATGAGGGGCCGGCAGCCTTGGTGAAGACCAGCGCATCGCGCAGACCGCCTTCGCGGTAAGACTGAAGCTTCACGCCCTTACCGCGCACCATCTCTGGCAGTTCATCAAGCTTGAAAACCAAGATCTTACCATTGTCGCCAATGACCGCCAGATGATCACCGTCAGCAACGTCGAGGCTGAGGCAGGCTCCGGCCTGGTCCACCGTCAAGACCTGCTTACCCGCACGGCGGAAAGCCAAGGCCTCGTCTTCGGGCAGGATAAAGCCGTAACCGGCCTTTGACGCGATCACGCGCTTGCGGCCCGGCTTGTGCGGGAAGACATCCAAAATCCGAACAGAATCTTCGATATCGACCATCAGGCGCAAGGGCTCGCCATGGCCGCGCGCGGAGGGCAGCTTGTCACAGGCAATGGTAAAGAACCGGCCGTCGGACGCGAACAGCAACAGCTTGTCCGTGGTCTCGGCAGGAACGAGGAAGGCGAGCTTGTCGCCTTCTTTGAATTTCAATTCCGAAGGGTCCTGAACCGCGCCCTTGGCCGCCCGAATCCAGCCACGCTCAGAGACGATGACCGTGATCGGCTCGCGTACAATCATGGCCTCGATGGCGGCGGCGGCATCAACCTGTGGGGCATCGGCAAAGCTCGTGCGGCGTTTTCCGACGGCGGTATCGGGACCCAGAACCTTGCGGACCGCCCGAAGGCCAACGCCCACCAGGTTCCACTGCTTCTTTTCCGAGGCCAGCAAGGCGGTCAGCCCATCACGTTCCTTGGCCAACTCGTCATGTTCGCGGCGCAGTTCCATCTCTTCGAGCTTAGCCAACTGGCGCAGGCGCGTGTTGAGGATGGCGTCGGCCTGAATGTCGGTCAGGGTGAAGGTTTCGATCAGTTTGGCCTTCGGCTCGTCCTCGAAACGAACGATGCGGATCACCTCGTCCAGATTGAGGAAGACAATCAGCAGGCCTTCCAAAATATGCAGACGCTGTTCAATCTTGGCCAGACGCCAACCGGCGCGGCGGATCAAGACCTCTCGGCGGTGCGCCAAGAACGCCATCAAGGCCTGTTTCAGCCCCATAACACCGGGCGTGCCGCGCGCATCCAGCACGTTCATATTGACCGGGAACCGCGTCTCGAGCGTCGAGAGCTTAAACAGGCTCTCCATCAAGACTTCGGGCTCAACATTGCGAGACTTGGGCTCGATGATCAGGCGGACATCTTCGGCCGACTCGTCGCGCACATCCCCGAGCAATGGGGCCTTCTTCAGTTCGATCAGCGTAGCCAGCTGCTCGATCATATCGGCCTTCTTGACCTGATAGGGGATCTCGGTGACCACGATGCGATAGCCGCCGCGCGCGATCTCTTCCATGTGCCAGCGCGCGCGAAGCCGTATCCCGCCCCGGCCAGTCTCATAGGTCTCGAGCATCGAGGCCTGGCTTTCGACCACGATGCCACCGGTGGGGAAATCTGGCCCGGAAACAAAGCCCATCAGGTCCGCCGTGCTGGCCTCTGGCCGCTCCAGCAGCAGCAGGCAGGCATCGATCAGTTCAGCGGCATTGTGCGGCGGGATCGAGGTGGCCATGCCCACGGCAATGCCCGACGATCCATTGGCGAGCAGATTGGGAAAGCCTGCGGGCAAGACCACTGGCTCTTCGTCTTCACCGTCATAGGTGGCGCGAAAATCAACCGCGTCCTCGTCTATCCCATCGAGCAGCAGGGCCGCAGCGTCGGTCAGGCGGCACTCGGTGTAACGCATGGCGGCGGCATTATCGCCGTCAATATTGCCGAAATTGCCTTGGCCATCGATCAGGGGATAGCGCTGGGCGAAATCCTGCGCCAAACGGACCAGCGCGTCATAGACTGCTGTATCGCCGTGGGGGTGATATTTACCGATCACATCGCCGACAACGCGGGCGCACTTCTTGGCCGAGGACTCCGGATCAAGCCGCAGGATACGCATGGCATGCATGAGACGCCGGTGAACCGGCTTCAAACCATCGCGAACATCGGGGAGCGCCCGGTGCATAATAGTCGACAGAGCATAGGCCAGATAACGCCGAGACAGCGCTTCGGTCAGAGGCTCATCGATGACACGGTCGCCGTCGGCGGGACCGCCGGGCGGAATCACTGGCTTGTTCATGCCTTGTGGTCCTTAGAGAGATTCCCATGAACGGACCATAGGTGGGTTGGAGACTTCTTCGTGCTTCGACAGGCCCAGCATGAGGAAGAAGGATGGGTTAGCGCTTTGTAATTCATCCTCGTCCTGAGCCTGTCGAAGCACGAGGATGCTCCCCACTCTTTCCGCCGCATCCCCCGCGAAGGCGGGGATCCAGATGAGGGCCAACCAGCGGCCAGTTCTAGACGTTTCTGGGTCCCCGCCTTCGCGGGGAACGCGGGTTGAGAGGAAAAACAAGGCCCTCACCCAACCCTCTCCCACAGGGAGAGGGCTAAGAAGAAATAAGCCCTCGCCCCCTTGGGGGAGAGGGTTGGGTGAGGGGGTCATCCCCTCCCCAATCATCCCAACTCATAATCTGATCGCGGCAGACCTTGCATGGGCAGGCAAACCTTCGGCTTCGGCCAGCGCCACGGTGGCCCCGGCCAGCTTGGCGAAGGCATCGGCATCGCACTGGATCAGCGAGGTGCGCTTGAGGAAATCATAGATGGACAGGCCCGAACTAAACCGCGCCGCGCGGCTGGTCGGCAGGACGTGGTTGGAGCCCGCAACATAGTCGCCAATGGCTTCTGGCGCGTGGCGTCCCAAAAAGATCGCCCCGGCATGACGGACCCGGTCGGATAGGCGCTCTGGCTGCTCGACCGCGAACTCGACATGTTCAGGCGCGATCAGATCGACCAGCGGCGGGCTGTCCTCCAGAGGACAGATCACCACCGCCCCGTGATTGCGCCAAGAGGCTGCCGCATCCTCGCCCGTCGCCAAGGTCTTGAGTTGGACCTGAATGGCCGCGCAGACCGCGTCGGCAAAGGCCGCATCATCCGTGATTAGGATCGATTGCGCGGCGGGATCATGCTCGGCTTGCGACAGAAGGTCGGCGGCGATCCAATCGGGACTATTGGCCCCATCGGCGACAACCACGATCTCAGACGGACCGGCTAGGGCATCAATGCCGACCACGCCATAGAGCCTGCGCTTAGCCGCCGTAACAAAGGCATTACCCGGACCAACGATCTTGTCGACCGCCGCAATCGGGCCAGCGCCATAGGCTAGGGCTGCCACCGCATGGGCCCCGCCTAGACGCCAGATCTCAGTGACGCCCGCCGCTTTCGCTGCCGCCAGCACCGCAGGCTGCATCCGTCCGGGAGGCGTCACCATGGCAATCCGGTCCACACCCGCCACCTTGGCTGGAACGGCATTCATCAAAACGGTCGAGGGATAGGCGGCACGGCCACCTGGCACGTAGATCCCCACAGCCTCTAGGGGCGTCCAGCGCCAGCCGAGGCGCGTGCCCGTTTCGTCCGTCCATTGGGCATCGGCGGGTCTTTGGCGCGCGTGATAGGTGCGGATCCGCTCAGCGGCAAAATCGATGGCGTCGCGCACGGATTGTGGACAGGCCGCTGCCCCCGCCTCAATCTCATCGGCCGTCACCCGCAAGGTCTCTTCGGTCAGCGAGGCGCGGTCAAACTGCTCGGCAAAACGCAAGACCGCAGGCAAACCTTCGGTCTTCACCGCCAGCACAATCGCCGCAACAGCCACATCAACCTCAGCCGCAGAGCCGCGTTCCTCATGCAAAAAGGCACGAAAATCAGCAGCAAAACTGGGATCAGAAACATTAAAACGGCGCATGGCTCTTACTCAGGTCAGGTCGTGCTTGGGCGCGCGAGGCGTTGGCCATGGAGAACTAAGGTCGGCGGCGATAATATCAATCATCTCGACCTCGGCGCGAAGGTCCCCTCCTCCCGCAAAGGTCAGGATGATGACCCCGCCCGGCGCCTCGCCCGGCTCGAAACTGATAGCCAACAGTTCGACCACCGCATCCTTGGCATCGCGGCGAAGGTTACGCGTCTTGACGGCCATCACGCCCCCGAACTGCAGGCCTGTGCGGACCCGTTCTTGCGTGCGCGCGCCATTTTCCCAGCGATAGCGGTTGAGGGCCAAGGTCAGTTGGCGCGCCGAGGCCTGATAGGCGATATCACCAATCTGACAGACAGCATCCTGCAGGGCCGCAGAGATCACCGCCAGATCGTCAGCATCTTCTGCCAACAGTCGCAAAGGGGGCTTTGACGCCGCCATTGAGCCTAGTCCTCTTCTGAGCCGGAGCCCTTGATTCGGCGCACATTGGCACCGCATGCGCCGAGCTTTTCTTCCAAACGTTCAAAGCCCCGGTCTAGGTGATAGACGCGGTTGACCACCGTTTCGCCCTTGGCGGCCAATCCGGCGATGACCAAGCTCACAGAGGCGCGCAGATCGGTTGCCATGACTTGGGCACCATTGAGCCGCTCAACCCCGCGAACGCGCGCCTCGCCGCCATGAACCGAAATGTCCGCGCCCAGACGCGCCAGTTCCGGCACGTGCATGAAGCGGTTCTCGAAAATCGTCTCGCGAATGACGCTTTCGCCCTCAGCCGTGGTCATCAGGGCCATGAATTGGGCCTGCAGGTCTGTGGCAAAGCCGGGATAGGGCGTCGTGTCGATATTGACCGCCTTCAACCGCCCCGGCCCGCGACGAATGATCATGCCATCCGCGGTTGGCGTAACGCTGACACCGGCCTCAATCAGTTTGTCGGAAAGGGCTTGGTTAAAGTCTGAACGGGTGTTGGTCAGGCGCACCTCGCCCCCCGCCATGGCTGCAGCCAGCGCATAGGTACCGGTCTCGATCCGGTCAGCAATAACCGCATGGCTTCCACCGCCCAGGCGCGCGACGCCGGTAATGGTGACGATTGAGGTCCCTGCCCCCTCGACCTTGGCCCCCATCATGTTCAGGCAGTCGGCCAGATCGCCAATTTCGGGCTCGCAAGCCGAATTGTGCAGGACCGTGACGCCCTCGGCCAGAACCGCGGCCAGCATGGCGTGCTCGGTCGCACCGACGGAAACGAACGGGAAGGTAATCTCCGCGCCGCGCAGGCCGCGCGGGGCTTGGGCGAAGACATAGCCATCATGCAGGTCGATCGTCGCGCCGAGGGCCTCCAGAGCCTTCAGGTGAAGATCCACGGGCCTTGCACCGATGGTGCAGCCGCCGGGCAGCGAAACCTTGGCATGGCCGGTGCGCGCGATCAGCGGCCCCAGAACATTGAACGAGGCGCGCATCTGGCGCACCAGATCATAGGGCGCAATCGCCCCAAGAATTTCGGGTGTGTGCAGCAGGGTCTCTGGGCCGTCGGCGCCATCTTGCTCGATCAGTTCTGCGCCAAGCCTTTGCAGCAACCGCCCAAGAAACTTGGTGTCCGCCAAACGCGGCATGTTGGTCAGCCGCACAGGCTGATCAGTCAAAAGGCTGGCCGCCATCAATTTGAGCGCGGAGTTCTTAGCGCCACTGATCGGGATGGTCCCGTTCAACTCTGCGCCGCCGATAATGGCGATACGGTCCATAGATCCCTCGAAAGTTCGGACGAAGGCAAACCCGTCCACCCCTTGTTTGCGGTGAGGTTCTACAACAGGCAAGGCACGGTTGCGAGTGGCCGTTTTGTTGGGGGGTGAATTGAGGGCGAAACAAGGCCCCCTAAGTGCTTTGAAGGTAGGGGCACTTCCTCGTGCTTCGATAGTTTCAGCGTGACGAAGACCCGCGTCATTGCGAGGCGCATCGCGCCGAAGCAACCCAGGGGATCATCACATCAGGTTAGGGTCAGTCCCCTGGGTTGCTTCGCTGCGCTCGCAATGACGCTGGTAAAAAACAAGGCCCTCACCCAACCCTCTCCCTCAGGGAGAGGGCTAGATCGGATAAGCCCTCGCCCCCTTGGGGGAGAGGGTTGGGTGAGGGGGTGTTTCTTGAAACAAGGCCCCCTTCGGCGCTGCGCGCCACTTCCCCCAGAGGGGGAAGATCGGGGTCGGCAAATCTTCCCCCTTTGGGGGAAGTACCCGCGAAGCGGGGGTAGGGGGTCACATCCGCCCCGCGATTCGTCGCTAGACCGCGTCATCAGCCTCAGGATTGGGATTAGCCACAGCCGCAGGCGCCTTGCGGCGACGTAGATTTTGCCTCAGAGCCGTGGCTAAACGGGCCTCTCGCTCCGCTTTTGCAGAACGTGTCTGAGGGGTCTGTTGTTTGGTTTCACTAGGCTTTTCGGTCATGCCCCATGAGGTGGATCGCCTTTCCTTCGCGGTCAAGTCGATTTTAGCTTCACCTTCTGTCAGTCATTCGCTAGAAACCGCCCCTCTTAGCCGCCGTAGCTCAGTGGTAGAGCGCATCATTGGTAATGCTGAGGTCGGCAGTTCAATCCTGCCCGGCGGCACCAGCGGTCCCTCAGTCCGAAAGGATTGAGGGACCACCAATTCCCCTCCCCCCAAATTCGCACCTCCACCGGCTCTAGACAGGGCAACCATTTCGGGCCACTTGGCTGTCATGCGCTTTCGATCCTTGGATTCCTTGCGAGGCCTTGCGGCCCTCGCCGTGGTCTTTCACCACTGCCTGCTGACGCTTCCTGCCAGTGCCTATGGCCGAGGGGACTTTGCGTGGTGGTTCGCGGTTACACCCTTGCGTCTACTGGTCGATGGACCGGGCGCGGTGCTGCTGTTTTTTGTTCTGAGCGGATTTGTGTTGGCGGCCTCAATCGACACAGGACAGAAGCACGATGGTGCGCGCTTTCATTATGGACGCTTTGCCGCCAAGCGTTTCTTGCGAATCTATCCGCCCTTCGCGGCCATCATCTTAGCGTCTGCAGGCCTCTATCTTCTGGTCCAGCCCACGCCCGTCGAGGGCTTGAGCGGATGGTTCAACCATCAGTCCTGGGCCTATCCGGTGACACCGCAACTGATCGCAGGCCATCTACTGATGACCGATCAACACCGCGATATGAGCCTGATGAACGTGATGTGGAGCCTGGTACACGAACTGCGCATCTCTATGATCTTCCCTCTGGTGTTTTTTAGCCTGAGGGCGCGGCCCGTCACGACCCTGATCGTCACAGCCTTCATGAGCGCGGGGGCGAACTATGCGCTGGGCCACTATGACCTAGACGCCGTCACGCAGACCCTCTGCGGATCGACGCAATATGTGCTGATGTTCGCGGTCGGAACCTTGTTGTTCCTGCATAACCAGACCCTGACCGCACTGGTTCAAAAGACCCGAGGATTTGGCGCGATCGCTCTGGTGCTCAGCGGCGCTTGGCTGTTCTATCAGCCCCGTTCCATGCCGATCCTTGGCCTTTGGGGCACAGGCTTGGCAGCGACCTGCTATGTGGTCGCGGCCTTTGCTAGTCCGACCCTCGTGCGCTTGCTGTCAGGCAAGGCTGCCTCATGGCTGGGCAAGGTGTCCTACAGCCTCTATCTGGTGCACCTGCCGATCCTGCTAACGCTCGTGCACCTGTTCTCAGGCCAAGTGCCGCTGCCCCTGTTGCTCGCGGCGACGGTGGTTCTGTCCTTGGTCGCTGCAGGCCTGTCCTATCGCTGGATCGAGAGCCCCGCCATTGCCTTTAGCCGCAAGGTGACCCAGCCAAAGCCTTCGCAGACTAACTGAGCCGATCGGCGACCAAGCGCCCGGCAACGGCGCAGATCGCGGTCAAGCT
Organism: Caulobacteraceae bacterium; assembly: GCA_947378235.1. Taxonomy (GTDB): domain Bacteria; phylum Pseudomonadota; class Alphaproteobacteria; order Caulobacterales; family Caulobacteraceae; genus CAISGS01. The sequence continues at coordinate 11,577 of CANCJE010000060.1, forward strand.
GGTGCCCCAAACCATATCAACCACGGCCACCTTGAGCGTAAAGCCGTTTAAGGTCGCCAGATTGGTCAGGTCATAGGTGCCGTAGGCCAAGGCTCCAAACAGGGCACCGAGCAGTGCCACTTGGGCCAGACCCATAGAGGGATCCGAGGGCCGAACGGCGAAGACCAAGATGCCCACGACATAGGCCGCATAGAACAGACCCGCCACGGGGATGTTGGGCACAGCCCGCATCAAGGATCCCATCTCTTGGCGATAGAAACCGCCCATCGCTGAAAGCCAAACGAAGTCTATCCCCAAGAACACGAGGAGGGTGGCCGCATAGATCATAAGGCTACGGATCATAGGCAAGGTCTCCAAGCCATCTCGACGCGGCTCCATTGCAACTTAGGCCATGTAACGCGCAGGTCAAATGACGGTTGGGTTGACCTTAAGGTCGAGGGGCACGATCTCCAAACCACCAAGCCAGTGCCGTGGCGGCTGAAAAGCTGATGGTCTCAAAGCCCGAGGCGATAAGTGGGGCCGATTGATCATGGGCCGCACCAAAGCCAAAGACGATGACAAACATTCCTGCAAAGAGGATCCACAAGACCAAGGTTAAAACAGGCCGGGTCAAACTGCGGACTGCGGCAACCCATCGATAGCTCGCCTCGGGGCGATCTGCCTCAATGGAGGCCGCAAGGCCGGCATAGGAACCTTGGATATGCGCGAGCCTTTGCGCCTGAAGGGCTTCTTGCGATTTCAAGGTTTGGGCCAGTTCCGCCATCGCCCGTTCGTGGGCGATGTCTTGAGCTCGATCCTTGCGTTTTTCTCGCAGTTCCAGAAGACCAACGCCGCGATTGGCCGCTGAGCCCAAGGCTCCCATCACGGCACCGACTGCCCCGCCGCTGAGGCTATTCAAGACGTCCATAATCGCTACCTCCCTAGCCTATCGCCATGATCCAGACCTCGCCGCGACCGCCATCGCCGCCCTTGCCCGAGGTGGAGGTGGCGCGGCAGGCCCCGCCCCCACCGCCGCCGCCGCCGGGCAGGCCACCATTGCCGCCTGCACCGCCATTGCTCGAGGCTGAGGCCGATCCCCCGCCTCCGCCGCCGCCAGTGCCTCGCGCCCAAACCTTGCCTGCGCCTGCAGTGCCAGCGCCGCCGAGAGAGGTCGCCCCCGTGCCACCCAGCGCTCGCCGGAGGGCTCCACCGATCGCATGACCTTGGCCACCATTGCCGCCCGACCTTTGCGTCGATGCTGTGTCCAGCGCACCGCCGCCGCCGCCCGCGCCGGGCCCCGCGCCGATCCCATCTGCGCCGCTACCCGCAACACCGTTCGAGATCGAGGTTCCACCAGCGGCACCCGAACCGAAAGACCCTGCGCCGCCTGCGCCCCCCACGCCCGTGGTCAAGAGCCCGCCCGCGCCGCCGCTCGCTGACAGGATCACTGAGCCCCCGACGGACAGGGTGGTCGCGCCGCCCGCGGTCCCATTTCGAATACTGCTGGCCCCTGTAGAGCCGAGGCCACCAGCGCCACCAGGTCCCACGCTCAAGGTCAGGGGGCTGGTAAGCTCTGAAACATCGAAGGATTCGGCGACATAGCCCCCAGCCCCGCCGCCGCCGCCGCCGATCCGGTTGGCCGTCGCATCGCCGCTCGCGCCACTGGCCCCGCCACCGCCCGCTCCGACCAAAATCACCTCAAGCCGCTGAGCCCAAGCCGGGATGGTATAGGTGCCATTGCCGGTAAAGAGATCGACTTGGCTTCGAACAGAACCTTTGGGGAAGTTGACCTTGCCGCTGACACGGGTGATGTCGAAGGCCGTCTGCCAAGCGCTACCATCGGCGCTGACCTTGAGACTGAAATCTTCCGATCCCAGAAGACCAAACTCCGCCCGTCCGGACCAGCCGCTTTGGAACAGAAGCGACATGACCCCATTGGCGAGGTCCTTGTTCAAGGTTTGGCGAAGGTCACCCGTGCCGCCCTCGCTAACCGGTTTGCTGGTCAAGAGCAGACGGTTCAGGCGCAAGCTGACGGGGTTATTGGCATCTGCCGTCGTCCCGACCCCGAGTTGCTGGATATTGTTGATGATCGAGAGGTCCGCGCCGGCTGATCGCCATTGCTGGCCATCAAACACCACCAATCGGTCCACATCTCGCAACCAAGCGACGGTGCCTTCATCGACCGTAAAGGCCGACCAGCTTCCTGCTTCAAACCGCATGACCGATCCGGCCGCATAGCCTGACCATGCGGCTCCGGTTGGGGATTGGGCTAGGATGTAGAGGCTGCCATCCTTTGGCGAGGCGGGCGCGGAGGCGAGGGTCTGGGTCTCGACCGCCATCTGCACAAGCCCATCGAGGCGGGCGAAGGCTTCGTTGACGGTAACATGTTTCTGAGCCTGACCGGCGGCCACATAGGGCAAGGCCAGTCTTGGGGTCGCATCATTCGACAAGGGACGGTCTCCTCGGCGGCCGTGAACGTCACGAACCGCCGAGGATCAGTCTGAGGCCGCCAGAGCGGCTGGGGATTATTCTGCGGCGACCAGATGGGCACCCGAGGTCAGGGCCGTCTTGGCAATGAGGTCCGCCTTGGCCGCCTCATATTCACCGGCGAGCTTATCCACAAATTCGGCCACGGACTGCATTTCCTTAACTGCGCCAATACCTTGGCCACAGCCCCAAATATCGCGCCATGCCTTGGCCGATTGGTTTCCGCCCGAGCCAAAGTTCATCTTTGAAGGATCGCTGACCGGCAGATTTTCAGGATCAAGACCGGCCTTGACGATGGACGGCTTCAGATAGTTGCCGTGAACACCCGTGAACAGGTTGGAATAGACGATGTCGTCGGCGGCCGACTCCACGATCATATCCTTGTAGCCCTGATCAGCATTGGCTTCCTTAGTCGCAATAAAGGCGGAGCCCATATAGGCAAGATCTGCACCCATGGCCTGAGCCGACAGGATCGCAGCGCCATTGGCGATGGAACCCGACAAGGCGATCGGACCATCGAACCATTCCCGAATCTCTTGGACCAGCGCGAAGGGCGACAGGGTGCCCGCATGGCCACCGGCACCGGCGGCAACAGCGATCAGGCCATCAGCGCCCTTTTCAACAGCCTTGCGCGCAAAGCGGTCTGTGATGATGTCGTGTAGGACGACGCCGCCATAGGAATGGATGGTCGTATTGAGATCTTCACGTGCGCCCAAAGAGGTGATGATCACCGGCACCTTATGCTTGACGCAAAGCTCGACATCTTCGTCCAAGCGGTTGTTGGTCTTGTGGACGATCTGATTGACAGCAAAGGGTGCCGACGGCGTTTCGGGATGGTCACGGTCCCACTCGGCCAACTCTTCGCGAATGCGGTGCAGCCACTCGTCGAGCAGCGACACAGGACGGGCGTTCAAGGATGGAAAGGAGCCGACAATACCCGCCTTGCACTGGGCAATGACGAGATCGGGGGTCGATATAATAAACAAAGGCGAGGCAATAACCGGCAGGCGAAGGCGGTCACGCAGAATGGATGGCAATGCCATAGACAAGGGCTCCTGAAATTTACCGGATCGCCGGTTTGAACGTTCGAAGCTTAGTTTAAGGCGAAGTGCCGCGAGGGCAAGGCTTTGGAACGCTTGACGCCCGCCCCATTGGCAGCGCATTTCCGGAGGATAATCCTTATGAGACCTCCGAAGGGGCCTGAGTTGGACGACAAGATCATTTCGCTGGCAGCAGAGTTTGCGGCACCATCGCGCGCCGAATGGCTGGCTATCGTAGAAAAAACCCTCAAAGGTGCGCCGTTCGAGAAGAGACTCGTCTCCAAGACCTATGGCGGCCAGACCCTGCAACCGCTCTACACGGCGGC
>CANCJE010000061.1 GCA_947378235.1 Caulobacteraceae bacterium
CTTGATCTTTGACTTATAATTGCACCTTGAGTGCCAATAGACAATGGGCACTGCCCGCTCTGGCAGCGCCCATTGATCGTTTCTGATCGTCCTAAATTAGATAAAGCGGCGGCCAGCCGCAAAGGCCACGACCAGCACCGCTTCGGTCACCATCGGCTGGACCATGTCCGGGGTCAGACCGCCCATGGCCACAGCAATCCCGCGACCGGTCAAGGCCAAGGCCACCAAAAGCAGCGGTGCGGTCAACAGCTTGCCCTGCCCTTTGAATGCCGCCCAAACCGCCAAGATACCAACCGCCCCAAAGAAGCCGCCCATATCCGCCCGGATCGTCGCCAGACCTAAGGGGCCCATGGCCTGAATACCCAGCTTGGCCGCAGGACCCGCGGGGTTGAGCCAAAGCTGTGATGTGATCAACAGACCCAAAACACCGAGCAGGCCAACCAGGCCCCTTAACACTGTCCGTCCCATGAAGAATCCTCCGGCTTAATTGATTATGGCGCTGAGTATGCCGCTTTCAGCGCTGATCACAATCCTTGTCACGGGGGGAGGTCCTCGTGCTTCGACAGGCTCAGCATGAGGAAGATTGCGCGATAAAAAGAACAAAGCCCTTTTCCCCCTTGATGGGGAGAGGGGGGTGTTCATCCACGGGCCTCTCCGCAACGTTCCCAGCAAAGGCGGGAATCCACTAGGCCCCTTACCGCCGGAGTGAAAGGTTCTGGGTCCCCGCCTTCGCGGGGAACACGGAAGGCGGGGGGTAAAACCACCCCCTCTCCGCGTCATTGCGAGGCGCAGCGCGCCGAAGCAACCCAGGGGATCATCAATTCAGGTCCGTGTCAGTCCCCTGGGTTGTTTCGCTACGCTCGCAATGATGCGGCTTAAAAAGCCCTTTCCCCCCTTGAGGGGGAGAGGGTTGGGAGTGGGGGGTGTTCATCCACGGGCCTCTCCGCCACGTCCCGCAAAACAGAAATCCAGCGGGCCCCTTACCGCCGGAGTGAAAGGGTCTGGGTCCCCGCCTTCGCGGGGAACACGGATGGGGGGCTGATGATCTTCCCCCTCTGGGGAAAGTACCGGCGAAGCGGGGGTAGGGGGTCTTTTTTAAACACCCCAAAAACATCTTGCCTTTTCGTCCCCAAGGCTCAATCTGACTAAATAGTCATTTCGGGGGATTGCATGGCTGGAATCAAGATTGAAGACGTCGCCTATGTCCGGTTTCGGGCACCGAACCTGAGCGAGATGAAGGCCTATCTGACCGATTTCGGTCTCAGCCTTGCGCAGGAGGATGACCAGCGGCTCTTTGCCAGAGGGACCGGAACCGCGCCCTTCGTCCATGCAACCGAACAGGGCGAGCCCGGCTTTGCGGCTCTGGGCTTGCGGGCCGAAAGCCTTGCAGATCTCGAAAGTCTCGCCCAATCCGAAGGCGGCACGATTGAGCCGCTGGACGGACCGGGCGGCGGCTTTGTCCTGACTCTGCAGGATCCCGATGGCCATCGGGTTGAGGTGGTCGCTGGCCAGACCTTGGCCGAGCCGATCACCTTGCCCACGCCCGTCCAGTGGAACAGTGCGCAGGCCCGTCCCCGAACCCGCCAGACCAAGCGCACCGGACAGGGACCGGCCCACGTGGTGCGCCTTGGCCACTGCGTGCTCAATGTGTCTGACTTTCGCACCTCGGAGGCTTGGTACAAGGACCGCTTCGGCTTCATCACCTCCGATGAGATCGCCCTCGCGCCAGAGTTCTCCATCGGTGCCTTTTTGCGCTGTGATCGCGGGGAAACCCTGACCGACCATCACACCCTATTTTTGATCCAAAGCCCGAACGGGCCAGGCTTTAATCACGCCGCCTTCGAGGTTGCCGATCTGGATGATCTGATGGCCGGGCATGAGCGTCTCAAGGCCGCTGGCCGCACCCCCGAATGGGGCATTGGCCGACACTATCTCGGCAGTCAGGTCTTTGACTACTGGCGCGATCCGTGGGGCCACACGCTCGAGCACTGGACCGACGGCGACCTCTTTACCGCTGCCGACGGCTCCAATAAGGCAACGATCCAAGAGCTTTTAGGCGTTCAGTGGGGCCCGACCCCGCCCGCGACCATGGGCTAGCCCACCGCCGTTTTCAGGAGAGATTTGCATGAAACTAGCCACCTTTAGCCAAGGTAGCGCCTCCGAACTGGGCGTGGTTCTGGACGGCGAGCGCATCGTATCCTTGAGCCGCGCAGCCCCCAGCCTCGCGCGCAACATGATCGACCTGATCGCACGCTGGTCGCAGGTTGAGGGCGAGGTCCGTCGCATCGCCGCTGAGGCTAAGGACCCTCTGGCACTGGCCGATGTCCACCTCCACGCCCCTGTGCGCCGTCCAGGCAAGATCATGGCGATAGGCCTGAACTATGCCGACCATATTGCCGAGAGCAATATGGGCACGCCAGAACATCAGCTCTGGTTCACCAAGGCCGTCACCTCGATCAACGGCCCTTTTGATCCCATCCAAATTCCCAAGGTTTCACAAGCCGTCGACTACGAGGCCGAACTGGTCGCCGTGATCGGGACAGGCGGACGTCACATTGCCAAAGACAAGGCCGCCAGCGCCGTGTTCGGCTATTGCGTCGGCAATGATGTGACCGAGCGCGCATGGCAGCACCGCACGCCGCAATGGTCTGTGGGCAAGAGCTTCGACACCCACGCCCCCATCGGTCCGTGGATCACCACCGCCGACGAGGTCGCTGATCCGCACAATCTCGGCATCCGGGGTCTGGTCAATGGTGAGCTGCGTCAGAACTCCAACACAAGCAATCTGGTGTTCAATATTTGGGACCAGATCGAGCACCTGTCCAAGGCCATGACCCTAGAGGCCGGAGACCTGATCTTTACCGGTACACCGGGAGGCGTTGGCGCGGGCTTTAAGCCGATGAAGTTCCTTCAGGCGGGCGACCGTTCGCGCATCGAGATCGACGGGCTGGGTGCTATCGAGGGCGTCTGCGAGCCTGAAGCATGAGTGCCGGGGCCTTTGACTGCGATGTCCTGATCGTCGGCCTAGGCCCCGTCGGGGCGGTGCTCGCCGCACTGCTGGCTGAGGAGGGCGTGACCTCGATCGCCTTCGACAAGGAGGCCGAAGTCTATCCCCTACCCCGCGCGGCCCATTTCGATCATGAGATCATGCGTCTGTTCCAGCAGCTTGGATTGGCTGACGCGGTCCTGCCCCATACCCGCCCTGCCCCAGACTATGAATTCAAATCGGCCGATGGTCAGCTGCTGCTGAAATTTCCATCCAATCCGGGCGGCAGCCCCTCGGGATGGGCCACCGGCTATATGTTCAATCAGCCGGACATTGAGCGGGCCGTTCGCGCCAAGCTGGCACAAAGCCCGCTGGTCCAGATGCACCTAGATTGGCAGTTCAAGGATCTTGAAGAGGATGGCGATGGGGTTGTCGCCCTGATTGACACCCCTCAGGGCCTGACCTCCGTGCGGGCGCAATATCTGATCGGCTGCGACGGCGCCCGCAGTCCGATGCGCGAGGCCGCTGGCCTGTCTCTGCTCGATCTGGAATTTGACGAGCCGTGGCTGGTGATCGACGCAAAGGTCAAGCAGCCCGACCTGATGCCGACCGTAAACCTCCAGATTTGTGATCCGGCGCGGCCCACCACCTGCGTGCTGATGGGACCGGGTCGCCATCGCTGGGAGTTTATGCTGCTGCCCGGTGAGACTGCCGAACAGGCGCTGGACGACGGATTTATCCGCAATCTTCTCAGCGGTTGGGACTGTGCCAAGGGCGTGGAGATTGACCGCAAGGCCGTCTACCGCTTCCACGGACTGGTCGCCGATCGCTGGCGCAAGGACCGCGTGCTGCTGGCCGGAGACAGTGCCCACCAGATGCCGCCCTTCGCAGGCCAAGGTCTCTGTTCGGGCCTACGCGATGCGGCCAACCTGTCTTGGAAGTTGAAAGCCGTGATCAAGGACGGGGCCGACGACGCCCTGCTGGACAGCTATCAGCCCGAACGCGACCCTCATGTTCGAACCTATATTGGGCTGGCCATTGGCATGGGCAAGGTGGTCTGCACCCTCGATCCCGCCGCCGCCGCCATGCGCGATGCCGGGATGCTCGCCCAGATGGCCGCGGGGGGATCACCCCTGGCGCCGCCGCCCATCCCCGCCTTTCCAGAGGGCTGTATCCAAAAGGGCACCCCCGCTGCTGGTGAACTGTTCCCTCAGCCTTGGGCGCAGGTGGACGGTGCGACGGTGAGGCTAGACGATCAGATGGGCCCTGGCCCTTGGCTCATCCACAAGGACCGATTGAGCGAAGGCCCGCAAGCGCCCTTTGCCAAGGCCTTGGGTGCCTGGCTAGAGGCGCGAAAGGTCGAGGCGGTCTTGGTCCGCCCGGATCGCTATGTCTTTGGCTCTGGCGATCCAGACACCCTGCAAAGGGCCTATCAGGATGCAGTGCGAACCAGATCGGTCGCCGCCTGAGCCGCGATGGCTTGAGCGTCAACCGGATCAAGCCCAAAGCTCCGTAGCAGCAGGGTACAGAGTTGCTCGGCCAGCAGGGCCACATCCGTGCCCGGCGGTGATTCTTGCAGCCGCGCGAGGGCGATCTGGCCAGACCCCATGACCAGAAGTACACCGGCCTCGATCGAGGGCAGGACGAATCGGCCGCTCGCCTGTCCGGCGGCAATGTCCTTGACCAACCCTTGATTGAGCGGCGCATCCATCGCTGTATGCCCCCCTTGAATCCGCATTAAGGCTCCGGCCCGTTCGGGCTGCTGGGCAGCGAAGGCCAGATAGACGCAAAAGCCGCGCACCGTGCGATGGGCTGGATCGGTTATGCCTTCATTGGCCTTGGCCACAGCCCGCTCAAGGCCGGAGCGAATGTCGGCCGTCACGGCCCGAACCAAGGCCGAGCGGTCGGGAAAGTGGTTGTAGAAACTGCCCTTGGCCACCTTGGCTGCCAGAACAATGTCATCAATGGTCACGGCGTCGACCGCACGCTCGGAAAAGAGCTTGCGGCCCGCATCCAGCAGGGCCTGACGGGTCAAGGCGGCGCGGCCGGTTGGTTTTGCAAGAGAGATCGCATCCGTCATCCGCTTTACCCTCCCTCGCCCAAAGGCTCGCCGCGTCACCATTACAGACTATATGCCATAGCATGACCACACCGCGCGTCACCGTCTGGTTCGATGAGACCTGCCCCCTCTGTCGGCGGGAAATCGCGCTGATGCGCCGCCTCGACCGTCGCGGGGCCATTGAGTTTATAAGCGTGGCTGAGGCCAGTTGCCCGATTGATCCGCTGGAACTGATGGCCCGCTTCCACGCGCAAGAGGCGGGTAAGGCCATCGTCTCGGGGGCCGCCGCCTTTGCGGCCATGTGGCGCGCCTTGCCCCTCTTGGCTTGGCTGGGCTGGTTGGCCAAGGCCCCGCCAATCCTTTGGCTGCTCGAGCGGCTCTATCGCCTGTTCCTGAAGGTCCGCCCCCGCCTGCAGGGTTTGGCGCGAAAGTTCGACTGATTGTCGTTTTTCAAGGGGCGATGCCCCCGGCTGTGTTAGCCTCCATACAGCGCGTCATCGACACGCCCTGATCGGCTTGGCCCACCCTTTGCGCGGGGCTGCCATACGCACCCAAGAGGATGCGTCTGACCCCAAAGACTTCCTCGCCGCCAGGCAGACTGGCGCATGGGCTGCGCGAGCCCATCAACCGTTGGAAGGACCTGTGTCATGGCTAAGGGCCAAAAGAAGAGCAACAAAGAGGTGCGCAAGCCCAAGACCGAAAAGCCAAAGGAACTGGCCGCTCAACCCTCGTTCCTCACCCCGCCCTCTAAGAAGAAATAGTCCATGGCGGTCGAAACGGTTCACATCGTCCAAGCCTATGTGGCCGGACGCGGCAAGGGCCTTAAGGCCGAACCGGCTGTAGGCTGCAAGGACGCCGAAGAGGCGCGGCGCAAGGCTGAACGGCTCTCAACCCTTCGCCTCGGCGTCGTGGCCTATTCTGTGTCAGCGGACACAGAGATGGGCGATTATGACGAAAATCCAACCATCCTGTTCAAATCCGGGCAATTACCCCCGCCCTTTGATGATGCATGAGCTTGGCGAGAGCCGATAGGTTCGCTTAGGGTGTTGTCTGAGACCGCGTTCAACGCGGCGCGCATCGGGAGACGGTTATGGACTCAGCGATCACGACGGCTTTTGAGCAGGCGGTGAACCGCGATCTGGGCTTTGATGAGGTGCGGGCCTTGGCCCAATCGATCAAGGCTGGAACCGGGGACCCCCGCGACCTTGCGGCAGCCTTTGCACGGGTGGCCTTCCTGACGCCGGAGACCTTGGCCCGCACCTATGATGCCGCTGCTGAAGGCTGGTTTGGCGAGACGGTCGATGGCCCCATCATCGACATTCCGATCCTTGACGCCGCCGATCCCGCAAAACTCGCAGACCTATGGCCCGCGCTCTGGGCCTTTGCCGATGACAGTGCCGCAGGGACCATGACCAATGCCCTAGAGGTCACAACCCGCACGGCGGGCCTTTCGGCCCTCTTGCCGCCAGAACACGGCCCGCGCCTTGGCCAAGCCTATCTGGCCTATCCGATGGTGCGCGAAAGCGCCGCCAAGGGTCTACCGCCTCGGTTTGATTTAGAGACCCTCAAAGCCTGCCCGGAAAACTCCCTCGGCCGCGCCTTCTATGACCAGATCATCGACAATAGTTTCGATCTGGAAGTGCTGGACCGTGATGTCCTGGGCTTAGCCAACCTGCCCGCGCCGCATGACTTCATCAATACGCGAATGCTACAGTCCCACGACCTGATCCACCTTTTGGCGGGTTATGAGGTGACGAGCCTGCATGAGGTCGGGATTTCCGGCTTCCAGCTCGCCCAGTGCGGCCATGGCTACTCCGCCGTGTTCCTCGCGGTCGTGTCGATCAACACCTCGATCGCCCCCAATCCCGGGGCCTTCTCGTTCCTGATGGACATCATTCTGGCCGGTTGGACCCATGGCCGACGCGCGCCGTCGCTGGTCTCCCTGCCGTGGGAAGAGGTCTGGCACCGGTCGATGGACGATATTCGCCAGTCTATCGGCCTTAAGCCGTTCGACAGTCCCTATCCTGCCGATATTATCGAACAGCTCCGCGCCGCAGCCTAATCATCGTTCAGCCCGCCTTAGACCACTGGCGGGCGAGACCATTTGGTGCCAGTCTCCTGCCACAACCTCGACAAACAGAGGTTGGCCTACTTTAGGCCATATGGGGGGAAGATGAGTAACCAAGAGAGCGGCACGACGCAGCGCGTCAGTGCCTATAGCTACGGCGTCGTGATCCTGTTGATGGTGGTCTACACCTTCAACTTCCTCGACCGACAGCTCCTGTCGATCCTGTCAGAACCGATCCGTAACGAATTGAACTTCAGCTATACCCAGATGGGCATGCTGACGGGACTTTCCTTCGCCCTGTTTTACACCACATTCGGCATCCCGCTGGCCTGGCTGGCAGACCGGACCCATCGGGTTCGGCTCATTGCGGCGGCCCTGACCATCTGGAGCCTATTCTCCATGGCCTGCGGCATGGCCTCGAATTTTCTCACCCTCGCCTTGGCCCGGATCGGCGTCGGTATCGGAGAAGCCGGCGGTTCGCCGCCCTCCTATTCACTGATTTCCGACTATTTCCCGCCTCAAAAGCGTGGCGGGGCCTTAGCGATCTATGCCCTTGGCGTTCCCTTCGGCACAGCGCTTGGATCAGCAGCAGGCGCACAGATTGCCGCCCTCTATGGCTGGCGAACCGCTTTCCTCGCTGTCGGTATTCCGGGCGTCTTGCTCGCCCTCGCGCTGCTGGTCATTGTTCGCGAGCCCAAGCGCGGGCGTATGGATGTGATGGCCGAAGGCAAGACCGAGCATGAGCCGAGCGTGCCGCTGACCACGGCCATTGCCTCGTTCTTTACCAACCCGACCTTGGTGATGACGGCCATTGCCGCGGGTCTCACCGCCTTTGTCGGCTATGGTATCTTGAACAATGTGCCCGCCTATCTGATCAGCAATCGGCACATGACCTTGCCCGAAATTGCGATCTGGTGGAGCGCCCTGAACGCCCTCGGCGGCGGGGTGGGAACCTTTGCAAGCGGTTGGCTGGTCGATCGTTTGGCCAAGCTTAATCGAGCCGCCTATGCGCTGGTGCCCGCCGGAGCCTTCGTGGTCAGCCTTCCCTTCTATATCGGGTTCTTGATGGCCCCGACCTGGCAGCTTGGCATGGTGTTCCTGATCATTCCGATCATCATGGGCACGGTCTATCTGGCCCCAGCCATTGCCGTCGTGCAAAACGCCGTGCAGCCTGCCCAGCGCGGGACGTCCGGGGCGATCTTGCTGTTCCTGCTCAACCTGATCGGTCTTGGCGGCGGTCCGCTCTATGTCGGTCTGGTGGCGGACCACTTTAAGCCTGAGCTTGGCGTTCAAGCCCTACAATATGGCCTGATGGCGCTGGTGCCGTTCTATATCATCACCATCTTTGCCCACATGGTGTCAGCCCGTCTGATCACCAAAGACAGCAACCTCGCGGCGCAACTGGCCGCCAAGGCCTAGCGCCCTAACCCTTCCCCCTTTGAGGGGGAAGGGAGGCTTTCGGTTTAGAGCAGATCGCCACCGGCAGCAGAGGCCGTGGTGCCAAACTTCTGATAGGCGCGGATGACATTGCGGCCCACGGTCCAGCGGTGAACCTCGTCCGGTCCATCGACCAGACGCTGTGAACGGATATGGGTGTACCAGCGGGCCAGCGGCGTATCGTGGCTATAGCCCAGCGCGCCGTGAAGCTGGATGGCCGTGTCGACGACCTTGTGAACCATGTGTGCGAGGAACACCTTGGCGATGGAATTTTCCTGCCGCAGGTCCATGCCCTTTTCAGCCTTATAGGCAATGTGGAGCAGCATCAGGCGGGCCATATAGAGCTCGCTGGCGCAGTCAGCCAACATCCACTGCACACCCTGACGGTCCGACAACAGGCTGCCGAAGGTCGAGCGCTGAGTGACATGGGCCGTGGCAAGGTCCAGAGCCCGCTGGGCCATGGCGACATTGTGCATGCCGTGACGCAAGCGCCCATAGGCCAGACGGTGCTGGCCCATATTGAAGCCATTGCCTTCGCCGCCGAGCAGGTTCTCAGCCGGGACGACCAGATCCTTAATCTCGATCTCCGAATGGCCACCGCCCATGATCGAGGTCAGGGGCCCATGGGCGGCCATGGTCGGGATGTCACGCACGATGCGATAGCCGGGATTGGGCAGTTCAACAATGAAGGTCGAATAGCGCTGATGGCGCGGGGCCTCTGGATTGGTCAGGGCCATGACCACGGCAATATCCGCCGCCGTCGCCGCTGAAGAGAACCACTTTTCGCCATTGAGTACATAGTTGCCCTTGCCGTCCTTGACCGCCGTGGTCTGCATGCCGGTCGCATCCGCGCCCGCCGCCTTTTCGGTCATCGAATAGCAGACCCGCTTGTCGCCATTGAACAGCGGCTTGAGGTATTTTTCCTTCTGGAAAGGCGTGCCGTGGGCCAGAAGGGTCAGCATGGTCGCGTCATCTGGACCTTGGCTGTTCATGGACAGAGCGCCGAGATGGCTCTCACCCAGTTCCATCTGCACCAGTGCATTGGCCAGAGGGCCTAGGCCCATGCCGCCATCGGCGACGGGTATGAAGGGAAGCCAAAGACCCTGAGCCCGCGCCTTGGCCCGCAGTTCGGACAAGAGGGACTTATAGTCCGCGCCCGCTGCGAGGCGTTCTTCGGCCGGAATACACTCATCATGGACCCACTGACGGACCCGCTCGCGGACGGCCTTTGCATCTTCTGGAATTTCGAAATCGATAGACATGTTTCAGCTCCCGACAAACCGGTGGCCGATTGTGTGTTCTCGGCCTCATTGCGGTTGGTTCAGACTCCATCGTGCCCGTCACATGAGACGCGGTAAAGCCTGTCCCTGCGGCATGCGGCCCTAAACCGCCTGACGCCTCGCCAATTCGGCTAGATTTTCCTCATGCTGCGCCCGGCTGATCTTGTAACCGGTCAGCGTCCAGATGGCACAAATATGCATCAGGACGGAAATGGGCAGGTAGGTCATCAACAGATGATCGAGCACCTCCTGCGGCACATGGCCCGGCTGGGCATTGGCGGGGAACTTAACGAAGCTAAGGATCATGCCGGTCGCGAATATTCCCACCCCACTGACCGCCTTGGCGATGACACTGGCGGCAGAGAACAACAGGCCTTCGGACCGCTTACCGGTCTTGATCTCAATATCCTCGGCAATGTCCGCGATCATCGAGGTGCCCAGAATATTGGCATTGATCGAGAAGGTCAGTTGCACAGCGGCCAACCCAAAGAGCAGGGGGATCAAGAGGCTGGATTCATTCTCAGGAAACAGTCCCAGCAACCTCAAAACGAAGGGCAAGGGGCCAATGATGGCACTCAGCGCATAGAGGATGATCGTGGCGGGCTTTTTACCAAAGGCTTTGGACAGGTGAGGACTGATCAAAAGAGCGAAGAGCGAGCCAATGAAGGCCGAGCCCAGCATGACGGCATATTGCGCATTGCTGAGTTCCCACAGGAAGGTGACAAAATAGGAATTCATGGCAAGCCCAAGCCCGCCCGCCATAGAGGTGAAGAGGGCCGAAGCCATGATGGCGCGGAATGAGGGGTTGGCAAAGGTCCCCCTCACCGCAGCAATCCATTCCCCCAGATGGAACGCCGCCGTCGAGGCTGCAGGTTTCAAATGGGCGATGAATCGATGGGTTCCTGCCGCTGAGATGAAGATGGCGCTGGCCATGATCAGGGACGCGACCACGCCATAGCGCGCATAGCCAACCGGGTTGAGCTGCCCGACGGGATGCTGCGCATCGGGTATCAACAACACACCCAAGGCGACCATCGTTAGGATCAGTCCGCCCCACCAGCCAAAGAAGTAGCGGTAGCCAAAAAGGGATGTGCGTTGGTCGTAATTCTCGCTCAATTCTGCGCCCAGCGCGGTTGAGGGAATTTCGTAGAAGGTAATCAGGGTACGGACCACAATGGCCATGACCAACAGATAGGCAAAGAGCTGAACCTGAGACAGGCCCGCCGGTGGCATCCATAGAAACAGGAACGCTATGGCCGATGGAATGGCGGCGAAATACATGAAGGGGTGTCGGCGCCCCCATCGCGATGTCCAATTGTCTGAAATCTGACCGACCAAGGGGTCAAGCACTGAGTCCACGGCCAAGGCGATCATGATCGCCGCCCCAACCCATGCGGCGGGTAAGCCCAGAACCTGATTGTAGAAGAGGAGAAGGAAAGTGCTGAAACCATTGTCCTTTACGCCGTAAGCCACGGAGCCAAACCCATAGAATAGCTTGGTCACGAAGCCCGTGCGCGGGCGCTCGACGGATGAAAATAGACTCATGACAAGCCTACCCTAGGCTTCGCCTTCAACATGGTCCGCTCCTCCAACACCGCCTTATGGTTTGCCGAAAAACGGCCCTTGGCGGTTGTCTGTTTAAAAGGTTAGGCGAGGATCGAGCGGGTGACCAGTGAAACCCGCTCTAGGGCCCGCCCTAGGGTCTTTTATAGATCGTTTGGCCCTCTTTGATCGTTTCAACGACCTTAATGTCCTTGATCGCCATGGGCGCGACCTTGAGCGGGTCCTGATCAAGGATGATCAGATCGGCCAGCTTACCCGGTGAGATCGAGCCCTTCTGACCCTGCTCGCCATATTGGTAGGCCGAGTTGATGGTCACGGCCTTGATCGCCTCCATCACCGAAATCCGCTCATTGGGTCCAACCACGACGCCCGAGCGACTGACCCGATTCACCGCGGTCCAGATCGCCGTGAGGTGATTGGGTGGTAGCACCGGCGCGTCCGTGTGGATGGTAAATTTCATCCCTTTGGACAGGGCATAGCCTGCCGGGCTCATGCCGAAGGCCCGCTTTGGACCGACGGTCTCGTTAATATGCCAATCCCCCCAAAAGAAGGTGTGCTCGGTAAAGAAGCTCGGAATGATCCCAAGCTCAGCCATCCTGTCCACCTGATCATGGCGGATCATCTGGGCGTGGATCATTACGGGATGGACGTCGCTCTTGCCATATTGGGCTTCGGCCTTTGCCACCGAGGCGAGCATGGTATCGGCGGCAGCATCGCCATTGGCATGAAACAGGACCTGGACCTTACAGCGCGCGCCAGCGGCAAACCACCGATCCGAGGCGGCGGCCGTCGCGACCGGATAGCCGCGATAGTCGTCCGGCAAACCGTGGGGCGGATGGACATAGGGGGCTGTCAGATAGGCCGTCTTACCCTGCGGTGAGCCATCCCCGGTCAGCTTAACGCCGCCAATTTTCAACCGGTTCTGATAGATACCGACCGCCATCGGTTCTCCCTGATTGGGGATGATGGTCGGCGTCGGTCCCTCACAGGTCAGGTCCTTCAGGCTGTCCCAACGCTCATAGGACACAACATCGAGGATCAGGGCCTTGCGACTGGCTGCCGCTTGCAACAGGGCCGTGTCGCCATAGCTGGCAATCCCCTCTTGGGCGGTCGTGATGCCGAGGCTGGCATAGTAGGCCTGAACCTCTCCCAAGATCTTGATCTGCTCATCCATTGGCTTGGGCGGTGTCAGGCGCAGAAGCGGCATGAGGGCCAGCTCTTCGAGCACGCCGTCGGGGTCGCCCTGAGCCGTGCGGCGAATGACCCCGCCCGGCGGGTTGGGCGTCGCCTTTGTGTAGCCCATCAATGCCAGCATCGCCGTATTGACCGCGCCAAGGTGACCAGACTGATGCAGCAAGGCGATGGGGTTTTGGCTCGAGATCTGATCCAACTCGGCCGCTGTCGGGTGGTGCCCCTCCTTGAGCAGGGAGTCGTCATAGCCCATGGCCAAGATCGGCGTTCCCGCCGGGATCTTATTATCGGCAATATAGGCCTTCAACTTGACGACAATGTCTGCGATCGAGGTCACGTCCCCGACGGGCGGTGGACTGAGCGTCGGCACGCCCCAGCGCGCCACCTGCTGGGCCAAGTGAGAATGGGGGTCGATGAAGCCGGGCATCAGGGTCTTGCCCGCCAGATCGGTCATCTGGGTCTTAGGCCCGCGCCAAGCCTTCTCAACGGCGCGGCGACTACCGACCGCGACGATCCGCCCGTCCTTGATGGCGACAGCTTGAGGCCACGGATTAGCCGGATCGACGGTGATAATATCGCCGCCCGAATAGATAATATCCGAGGCTCCCGAAGACTTGGCTTGAGCCGTCCCCATGCCCATCATCATCAGTGCGACCAGCACACCGCCGAACATTGTACCTTGGCGTTTCATATCCATCCCTGACCTATTTTGCCAGATTGGACAGGCTCAGCGATCCGGCGTCAACCGGTGAGGTGGTTTGACCGCCTCGGCTCAATCTCGAACCAGGGCTAGCCACTCATCTTCGGTCATGACCTGAATCCCCAGATCGGTCGCGGTTTTCAGCTTAGACCCGGCTCCGGGACCGGCCACCACCAGATCGGTCTTCTTGGACACCGACGACGCCACCTTGGCCCCAAGGGACTCGGCTTGGGCCTTGGCCTCATCGCGGGTCATCCGCTCCAACGACCCGGTAAAGACGATGGTCTTGCCAGCCACAGCCGTGTCGGTCTTGGGCTTTTCGGCCTCGAGCACGTTAAGTTGCGCCACCAAACGCTCGACAGCGGCGCGGTTATGGCTTTCGGCGAAGTACCGGGTGAGGGTCTCAATAACAGTGGGACCGATCTGATCCATCGCGTTCATCTCGGCAGCGGCAGATTCGTCGCCCGATGCCATAGCCTGAACGGCAGCCCAGAAGGCGTCCCAGGTGCCATAGCCCTTGGCCAGAGTGCGCCCCGTCTGTTCGCCAACATGGCGCACACCGAGCGAGAAGATCAGACGCTCCAGCGAGATGGTCCGGCGCGCATTGATCGCCTCAAACAGATTGCGGGCACTGGTCTCGCCCATGCCTTCGCGGTCCTTGAGCTTTTTCAGCAGGGCCTTATCGCGCTCTTCGAGCAAGAAGATGTCGGCAGGTTCGCGGACAAGTCCGTCTTCGAACAGGCTCTGAAGTTGCTTTTCGCCCAAACCTTCAATGTCAAAGGCGCGGCGGGAGACGAAGTGGATCAGATGCTCGATGCGCTGGAACGGACAGGTCATCTCGCCCGAACAGCGTCGCACCACCGTCTCGGCCCCACTGACCGTGGTTTCGCGAACCAAGGGCGTCGCCAAGGCGCAGGGGCAGACGGTTGGGAAACTATAGGGCAGCGAATTGCCGGACCGTTCCTCTAAAACTACGCCAACAATCTGCGGGATCACGTCCCCAGCGCGCTGGACGATCACCGTATCGCCGATGCGAAGGTCCTTGCGCTCGATCTCATCGCCATTGTGCAAGGTGGCATTGGTCACCACCACGCCGCCGACCGTGACGGGCCTTAAGCGACCCACCGGGGTCACGGCACCCGTGCGGCCAACCTGAAGATCGATGGCTTCCAGCACCGTGCGGGCTTGCTGGGCCGGGAACTTGCGGGCCACCGCCCAACGCGGCGAGCGCGACACAAAGCCGAGCCGTTGCTGCCACTCCAGCCGGTCGACCTTATAGACCACCCCATCAATGTCGAATTTGAGCTTGGGGCGCAGGCCTTCAAAATCGCTATAGGCGGCGAGCAGACCCTCGGCCCCGACCACGCTCTGGGTCTGAGGATTGGTGACAAAGCCCCAGTCGGCCAAGACCTTCAAGGCCTGAGCCTGTCCCTGCGCGAAGGGCGCGCTGGTCAGGCCCCAGGCATAGGCAAAGAACCGCAAGGGCCGCTGAGCCGTGATCTT
>CANCJE010000062.1 GCA_947378235.1 Caulobacteraceae bacterium
GTGCCTGCGACAAGGGCAGAGCCCTTGAACGAGGTCACATCTTGGTGGTCTTGCAGGTTCAACAGTTGAGCCTCGATGCTGTAGCGACCAAGGCTATAGGTTGCGCTCAGATCGGCCTGATCGAAGGCGTGGATCTTACCGCTAGGACCGGTCGCACCCGAGGCACCATTGGCAAACTGTGGGCCAATGATCTTTTCGTTCAAGGTTGCGACCAAGCTGTCGTCTGAGGTGAAGAGGCCATTCTTTTGATAACGCACGCCAGCCGCGCCGGTCCAGAACGGTGTCTTGGGCAGCTGGTGTCCGTTATAGCCAGCATTATAGGGGTCATTCTTACCTTCAGCGCTGTTGACCGAGAGGTTACCAAAGGTGCTTAGGCCCTTGGCCCAGACATAGGTGATCTGTCCTTCAGCGCCCTTGTAGGTCGCGCCGCCAAGGTTGGTCTGGTAGGTTTCATTGGTCGCAACATCGGTCACCGACTGAATCTTGTTCTTGAAGTCGATATAATAGATGTCAGCGTCGATCGTGACATTGCCCACATTATAGACGGTACCAAGCTGGTAGTTGGTCGAGGTCTGTGGGTCGACCTTGTTCTTGCCCGGCGCGTTGACATAAAACACGCCAATGCTCGGCACCAAGAAGCCTTGAGCATATTGTCCATAGACCGCCCAGTTAGGCTCAATGCGATAGTTCGCGGTGAGGAAGGGCAGGGTCGCGGTATAGGTCGAAGAGGTGTAGGCCGGTTGAATAGAGCCCTTCACCGCCAAGGCCTGTGCGTGGACATAGAGCTCGAAATTCACATGCTTGACACCGGGCGTGACGGTCAGCTTGTCATTGGGCTTCCACTCATATTGAGCGAAGGTCTGATACTGATGCCAGCCTGAATATTCGTTATAGGCGATGTTCAGAGGAACCTGACAGGCACCATTATAGGTCTTACCTGGCGCAACCGTCGTTGGCAGACCCGCGCAACCAAAATCGCCGGTGATCAGAGCCGCCTTTTCGCGGTAATCGGGGCGGAAGGTGACCCAGTCAAAATCAAAGCGCGAACGGCTGGTCTGAGCCATCTCGTACATGACGCCGAAGGTCGCCTTGCCGGTCGCAAAATCCTTGTCGAACTTCAGGATGTCACCGCGCACGCGATATTCGTTACGCTTGGTGTAGCCGGGAATACCGTTGACCTTGAGGCTCGACGAATAGCCTGCGCCGCCGATGGGATAGACGGCCGACGGGTTCAAAATGACCTTGTTGGCAGCAGCCAGAGCCGTCGCGCCAATCGTCGCATCAGCCGCACCATTAGCCGCAGACAGGGTCTTGTTGCTGTACCAGTAGCTATAGGCGGTGTTTTCAGCCTTTAAGCCGCCACCAAAATCGACATTGGCGCGGATATAGCCAAAATCGGTCTGCTTCTTGGTGAAGTTATAGTCCTTGAAGGTCTGAAGCGTTGGGTCATTGCTCAGAGAGAAGCGCTTACCATAGGCCAGGGTCTGGGCGAGGGTCGCAGGGGTGACGCTGTCGCTCTGGTTATAGGTATTGTAGTTGTGGGTGTAGAGCGCGGTGATCGAAACCTTGTCATTGACGGGCAAGGTTGCCTTGAAGAACTCATTTAGGCCATCGCTGGGGCTATGGGTAAGATAGCCGTCCGTCTTGTAGCCCATGATGTTCATCACGAAATTGGCGTCATGCAGCGCCTTGACCGGTCCGGTGCCCAGGGTCGTGACCGACTGAGACGTGCCATAGCTGCCGACCGTCAGGGTCTGGCGCACTGTAAAGTCATCTTCGAAGGGCAGGGAGTAAAGGTTTACTGCGCCGCCGAAATTGGCTTGGCCAAGATCGGTCGCATAGCCAGGTCCGCGGTCGACCACGACACCGCCGATGGTCGATGAGGGGAAGAACGAATTTGAGTGGTGGCTTGGGCCGTTTGTGTCACCCCAAGCGATACCGTCATAGGTGATGTTGTATTCGCCGTCCTGAAAGCCGCGCATGGACAGCTTCGCGCCGTCTGTTGCGCCAGAGCCGTTCGGGTTGGGGGTGGTGACCATCGAGGGGGCCAAAACAACCGTGGTCGTAAAGTCACCAACGCGCGGGGCCGATTCTTCGATGAACTTGCGCGTGATCACGGCTTGCGGCTGTACCGCAGTCAAAGACGCCTTGACCGGAGCAACGTCAGCAGCGCGGCCAACCGGCGCAGTGACGACAATTTCTTCAACCTCTTTGGCGTCGACGGACGAGGGCTTTGCAGCCTCAGCGGCATGGGCCTGAATGGCCAAAGTCATTGACGCCGACAGGGCGAGTACAGAAACCCCAGAGATCGCCACTAATTTCGAAAAAATCGTCCGTGTCATGATGAATTTCGCCCCACAGAAATGAAGGTGCTCGTTCAGATGAAGGACTCATCTCGAATCCACCGCGCACCAGACCTTGGCGGGCTTAAAGACTTTACAGGCTGCGGTATCAAGTGAAGGATTTATGACTATTTATGAACAAAATTGTGTCGTTATTGGTCGGGAGCCAATGATCAGTTCGCTGATCTTATCTTTTGCGGCTCAAATGCGGGCAAGTCGCCATCGTCAAATCCAAAGACAAAGATCCGATTGGGACCCTCGACCTCTGGTTTGAAGTCATTGTCGTTGGTCATGAACAGGGTGTGCAGCCGGTGACCCTTGACCATCAGGTCTGGTCCAAAGGTAATGCCTTCCAATTTGGCGGGTATCTGGGTTGATTCTATGCCTTGGGAAGCGAGGGCCTTGACCATATCCAGGGCCAAGGTTTTTTTAACGACAGCCGCCGATGCGTCTGCACCGTTGAGATTAGAAATATCCCGTGCTCCGGCCAGGTCGACACGATACAGTTTTTTGGTCACCGCCGTCGGATTTCGATCGCCAAGGCCGGCACCATCACGCTCAAGCAGTAAGAACTCATGACTGTTGACGGCGAGAATTTCACTCACCCCTGATCCGTCTGTGAGGGGATAGGCGAATTCCTGAACATCACCACTGGCGATATCGATGCGGATCAAACGGACGAGCTTTTTGGTTGCAGGATCAGAGGCATCCTGCACCAAGGCTGCCTGCATAATGCCGACCAAAACCGTCCCCTCTGGCGTGATGGCCAGCCCCTCCATCCCCTTGTTCGAGGTGCGACCTGAACGATTGCTTGATATTTCATCCGCACCCATGGATGAAGGGGTTTGCACAGCCAAGTTGGCGGGGAGCTTGATGTTTCGAATGAGTTGGCCCGTCGCGCGGTTGAACTGGCGCAGATAGGGGCCGTACTCGTCAGAGATAAAGACGCTTTGACCATCATGGGAGACCCGCAGGCCCTCTGGGTCGAACCTGCCGTTATTGTCGTTCGTTGAAGGATGTTGGGGGTCAAAATTATCAGACCGCCCGGTGAAATAGAATTTCGAGTCCGAATTTAAACGCGGTGTCCCGCCCGGTAGGCTTTGACTGGGCGCAGCGTAGATCAGTGGCACTGCGCTAAATAGCGGTGTCGTGGCCTTCAATTCGGCATTCACCTCCACGGGCAGAGCGGCGTCGCCCCGCGATTGGGTTAGCTGAATTCTGATGGTCTGGAAGCGAGATACAAAACTAACCGTATCGTCTACCGACCGATTATAGGACAAGGCGTTCGGTCCTCGATCGGGCAAGGCGAGGAACGTGCCACCACCTGCATAGGCGAATCCGGAACCAAGGCCTCCAAGTCTATTGGCCGGAATGCCGTTTTCTAGCGGTGTGCTGTCGGGGAACAGGTCGACATTCTCGCCCTTGGCGCTATGGTTTAGCGTCCCGATCCCGATCAGTTTGATTTCCGCTGTCGCTACGGACGACCAAAGGGTCATGGTCATGAGCAGCGCGGAATTTACCCAAGGTTTCAAAGCACATTATCCAGTGTTCGATAGTGAATCCGTTCACTCTATGGGGCAATTGTGACAGTCCTGTATGTCGGACAGCCTATTGACGGTCAGGGCGCACAGTGTCGTCGTTAAGAGTTCTAGCCGCCTGAAAGACAATCGCCTATGAAGGCTTCAAATATCACGGAATGGACATCCTATTCCGAAACTGACGATGTCGCTGCGAATGGTAGAGACCCAATTTTGAAGCACCTGGCGGTCATTTCCTTTTTTCTCGTGCTGGGCGCTTGCGCTCCCTATAAGCCACGCCCCGTTGATTTGGGGGCCTATCCGCTGCTCTATGATGTGCGGCCACTGGAGACGGGTCAGAGAGAGCCGGGTCACTCAGAATCCGAACTGTTAGTGCAAGCGCTTAAGACCTCGCCCGCAATTTTACTGTCTCAGTCATCGGTTCTGGCCGCGCGGGCCGCTTCTCGCAGTGCTCGGATTCATCCTGCCGTGAGCCTTAGTCTGACGGCCGAATATTCGAAAGCGGCGGGGGGGTCATCACCTTGGCTCTATGGCGCAGCGCTAGACCTTCCAACCGATTTGGGGCAGCGGCGCGACAGTCGGGTGCAGGCGGCTGACCTTGGTGCACTGCAAGCCTACTATGCCTATGCCGAGGCGCTCTGGACGACCTATTCTCAGGTCAAGCATGGTCTGATTGACCGTCTCGCTGCTGACGAACAGCGACAGGTCGCATCGGAGTTGGTCTTAGCGCGCAGCACCGCGGTGACGCTAATGGCGCAGCGGGTGGAGCAGGGTGAAGAACCGGGTAGTTCGCTCGTGCGGATGAAATCTGACCTTGCGGCGGCTCAGGGTCTTGAGCGGGCGGCAACAGCGCGTCGCGCAAGCGCCGACCAGGCCTTGGCTGAAGCGCTCGGGGTCACGGCCGATAAGGTCGAGACCCTTCAGATAATCAATGAAGCAGATGACGCCTCGTTTGCTCAGACCGACCTGACGACTTGGCGGCGTGAAGCGGTGCTCCTTCGCAAAGATGTGCTTTCAGCGGTGGCAGCCTATGATCGCGCCGATCTTGATTTGCGTCTTGCCTACGCCAAGCAATATCCAGAGGTGCGACTGGGGCCAGGCTATGTCTGGGAACGCGGCGTCGGTAAGTTGCCGCTGGTCGTTGGGCTGAGCCTTCCGCCTTATGATTTGAACCGCTCGGCCATTGCTGAGGCTGACGCAAGGCGCGCCATGGCGGGCCGGGCACTGGAAAACAGTCAAGCGGCTGTTTTGGCTGCGGTCGATCAGGCTTGGACAGCGCTTAAACAAGCACAAGCAAACCAATTCCAATCTAATCAGGTTGATCTTCCGCTGGCGCAGAAGGCTTTTGGGGCCGCGCAGATGAACTATCGCTTTGGGGAAACTGACGGATTGGACTTCGCCGCTGCTAAGGCCACGGTCGCAGAAGCGACAATGTCTGCCATTGAGACGAGGCATTTGGCGAGGTTGGCCCAAGCCGACCTAGAAGATGCGCTTCGCCGCCCGTTTAGTTTGCAGGACCGGCTTGGACTACAATCTGCCATTGATCGTTTGAAGGCCGAGCCATGATCACAGTTAAGCGCGTGGCTCTTTCGAGCCTTTTGGCCCTGAATCTTGCGAGCCCTGCCTTTGCCGCACCCCTGTCGATTCCTGTTGCCACCCAGCAAAGGCTTCATCTGACAACGGCATCGGTCTTGACGGTCCAACAATCCTTATCCGTCATGGGTTATGCCAAGGTTTTAGATCCGATGCCGCTGGCAAGCTTGGACGCAGATCTGACCTCCGCAGTTGCAGTGGCTGAGGCCTCCCGTGCCGAGGCGGCGCGTGCCAAGAGCCTCAATGCCAATGGATCGGCCATGTCGTTGCGCGCGGCAGAGGCGGCTCAAGCTCAAGCGCGGGTGGATGCCGCGCGCGTCACCCTCTTTCGTCGTCAACTGGCTCTACAATGGGGCCCGATTGGGTCTTTGACGGATGAGCACAGGAGCGCGCTGATCTACCTTTTGACCACGGGCCGCGCTGCTCTCGTGCGGATCGATTCTGCAGGCGCTGCCGGGCAGGGGATGCTGAGGTCCGCCGATGTGGCCTTTGAAGGTGTGGGCACCGTCCATGTGACCATCTTGGGATCCGCCCGAACGGCGGACACGCGGATGGGATCGCCCGGCCTGATCGGTAAGGTTACCGGTCCACTTGCGGCGCAACTGGCGGCAGGCCTGACCGCGCCGGTAAGTCTATCGGTTCCCAATACGGGCTCTGGCATTGTTATTCCTCGCGCCGCCTTGCTCAGAACAGCGGGGCAAACTTGGGTCTATGTGAAGCTGAGCCCAACGCGCTTTGAACGGCGCGTGGTCTTGGTTGGGTCGGCCATTGGCACGGGGCTCATCGCCCGCAAGGGCGTTGTCTCCGGCGAGACCGTCGTGGTTCAGGGCGCTTCAATGCTGCTGAGTGCTGAGACGGCAGGTTCAACGCCACCCGACAAGGACGACTGACGTGCTTTCAGCCATCGTCCGTTGGTCACTCGTCCGACCGCGCCTGGTCGCTATCGCAGCCCTATTGCTCGCGATCTATGGCAGCGTGGTGCTATCCCGCGCATCGTTTGACGTCTTTCCAGATTTTGTCCCGGCTCAAGCTGAGATTCAGACCGAAGCGGAGGGCTTTGCAGCTGATCAGGTCGAGCAGCTGGTCACCCGTCCGGTCGAACGGGCCGTCGCCGGTGCAGCGGGGGTGGAATCGGTTCGATCAGACTCCATTGCAGGTCTATCGATCGTCACGGTCGTCTTTGCTGAGGGAAGCGATCCCTTCCGGGCCCGTCAAATCGTCTCTGAGGCCCTGTCCGGCACGATCATGCCGACCGGCGTCAAGTCCCCAGTCGTTGCACCATTGACCTCCTCTACGATGGACCTTCTCAAGATTGGCTTCACCAGCTCGCGGCTTGATCCCATGGCCCTGCGCGATCTGGTCGAGACGACGGTACAGCCAAGACTCCTTAGCGTGCCGGGTGTGGCGCGCGCCACGCTCTATGGCGGATTACAACGGCGTATCGAGGTTCGTGCCCGTCCAGAGGCTCTCGCGGCCAAGGGTCTTGGCTTTGACGATTTGATCGCCGCCGTTCGCGCGTCGACAAATGTCACGGGAGGGGGCCAAATTGATACGCCCCAACAAAGACTTTTGATCGAGCCGCAAGGTCAGGCTGCGAATGCCGTCGACATTGCGAACGGGCTGGTTTCGATGTTCGATGGACTGCCCGTGCGCATTGGAGATGTGGCCGAAGTGCGCGACGGGCCCCAACCGCTCAAAGGTGATGCGCTGATTATGGGCCAGCCGGGCGTTCTCATCAGCCTTTCAAGCCAATATGGGGCCAATACACTCGATGCGACGCGGGCTGTAGAGGCTGCAGTGGCCGATCTGGCACCCGCCCTGACCATGCAAGGGGTCCATCTCCAGATGGGCCTGCACCGGCCCGCCAATTTCATCGAAGCGGCCCTTAGAGGGCTGTCGGATGACCTTGCTATCGGCGCAATACTCATCGCTTTGGTGCTGTTTCTGTTTTTGCGCGATCCACGCACGGTTTTGGTCTCGTTCGTGTCCATTCCTCTAGCCTTGCTTTCGGCGGTCATGGTCCTCAACGCGATGGGAATGAGCATCAACACCATGACCCTCGGCGGGCTGGCCGTGGCCCTTGGCGTCGTGGTTGATGACGCGGTCATTGATGTGGAGAACATTGTTAGGCGACTACGCGCCAATCGGGGAGGGACGGTTTCGTCGATCGAAACCATCCTCGCCGCGTCGCTTGAGGTGCGAGCACCGGTGATCTATGCGACCTTGGTGGTGGCTTTTGTTCTTCTGCCAGTCCTGATGCTTCATGGTCTTCAGGGCTCGTTCTTTCGCCCGCTTGCGGCAGCCTTTATTGTCGCGACACTAGCGTCCTTGATCGTGGCCCTGGTGGTCACCCCCCCCTTGACGCTGCTTTTGTTGCAAAGGGCCAATCTGCCCGAAGAGCCGCACTTTCTGGTTCGAGCCAAGGATTGGCATCAGAAGATCTTGCGCCGCATCTGCGAGCTTCCGCGTTTGGCCAGCGCGCTGACGCTCGCCGCGATCCTCGTCACCACGGGGGGATTTTTGACCCTGAACAGCGAGCTCTTGCCTGCCTTCCGCGAAGGGCACTTTGTGCTTGGCGTTGCGGGACCACCTGGCACCGCCTTGGCTGTTATGCGGGACTATGGTGTCGGCATCAGTAAAGAGCTGTTGGCCATTCCGGGTATTCAGACCGTCGAACAACAGATCGGACGGGCAGAGGGGGGCGAGGACACTTGGGGCTCTGAGCGCAGTGAATTCCATGTCGAACTCAAGCCGGGTTTGAGCGGGAAGGATCAGGACCATATCCAAGACCAGATCCGCGCCGTGCTGGGCCATTATCCGGGCCTCACCACGGAGGTCTTGACCTTCCTAGGTGACCGCATTGGCGAAAGCTTGACCGGAGAGACTGCCTCATTGGCCATCGGCGTCTATGGTCAAGATCTCGACGTCTTGGACCAGACGGCGCAGTCGGTCGCAGGCCTCTTGCAAAAGGTGCCGGGCGCGGTCGATGTTCAGATCCAAACCCCGCCCAAGGCCCCCTCTGTTCGCGTCGAATTGAATTTCGCTAGGTTGGCACAGCAGGGCTTTACGGCGAACGACGTTCTCACCCAGGTCCAGACTGCCTATCAGGGCGTGTCGGCGGCTCAAATCTTTAAGGCCGATAGAACCATCGATATTGCTGTGACCTTGCCGGAGGATGCCCGCCAAGATCCCGAATTGGTCGGTTCCCTGTTGCTGCGATCACCGACCGGTCAAATGGTTCCTCTTCAGACCATAGCGCGGGTCTATTTAGCCGATAGCCGCACCATCATTTCGCACGATGGCGGCCTGCGACGTCAGGTGATAACCACCAATCCATCGCCAAGTCAGGTGGCCAAAATCACGGCTGCGGCACAAGCCGCCGTGAAAGGCTTAAAGCTGCCACCCGGCGTCCATCTTGAGTTCTCAGGAACCGCCGAGGCCACGAGGCTGGCCCAGCGGGAGCTTCTGTTTAACATCGCCTTGGCGGGTGTTGGGGTGGTTGCCCTCTTACTGGTCGCCTTTGGAAATGGTCGATCTGTTGGACTGATTATCGCCTCGGCACCCTTTGCTATGGTCGGTGGGGTTTTGGCGGTTGCGATCACTGGATCGGGTCTATCGCTTGGCGCCTTAGTCGGTTTTGTGACCCTGTTTGGTGTGGCCGCCCGCAATGCGATCCTACTGATCTCGCACGCAGACCATTTGGTCACAAGTGAAGGTCAGGCCTGGTCGCTAGATACGATTGTCCGTGCCACGCGCGAGCGCGTTCTGCCCATCTTGATGACGGCGCTGGTCACCGCCTTGGGTCTAGCCCCGCTAGCGCTTCAAACCGGGCAGGCAGGGCGTGAAATCCAAGGCCCTATGGCGCTTGTCATCCTTGGGGGCCTGATCACATCAACCTTAATGAGCCTGCTGCTCTTGCCCGCCCTGATTTGGCGCTTTGGGCGATCGCCGAAGTCCGATCACGAAGCCCTTGAAACAGACTAATCCTATTCGCCCTTGGAATTTATGGAGCCAATCATGAGATCGATTACCTTGGCCGCAACAGCGAGCCTTATCGTAGGGTTCGTCTCAAGCACCGCCCAAGCCGCGACGCCTTCAGCACCCGCAATTGAGCGCATTTTTGCCATGCCCGACGGCGGCTGGGATTACGCGACCTTTGATGCCCAACATCAGAAGATCTATGTCGCGCGGACAGGTGGGGTGACGGTAATCGATCTGGCGACAAAGACCTCCAGCGCCATTTTGCCAGAACTGAGCCGCAACCACATGGCCTTGCCCGTCAATGGCGGCAAGACCCTTTTGGTCACCGTCGGCGGTGCAGGGGAGGCGGTACTGGTTGATCTTGCCAGCGCGATCATAACTGGGCGGGTCAAGACCGGTGCAAAGCCAGATGCCGCCATGATCGAGCCTGTCTCGGGTCTGGTTTGGGTCATGGACAACAGGGGTGGCGGGATCACCCTCATCGACCCGCAATCGGGCCAGAACAAGGGTAAGATTGCCGTGGATGGGGCATTGGAATTTGCCGTGACCGACGGTGCGGGCACCGTCTTTGTCAATGTTGAGGATCGCAATGAGATTGTTGCGCTGGACGCGAAGTCGCAAACTGTTCGCGCGCATTATGCCATGCCAGGCTGTGAGGAACCTACGGGCCTGGCCTTTGCTGCCAAGCAGGGGCGCTTGATCGCTTCCTGTGCAAACCACGTTGCGGCAATCCTGTCGGCTAAGACCGGCAAACTCTTGGCGACCGTGCCGATCGGCAGTGGCCCTGACGCTGTAATTTATGATCAAAAGGCCGACCGCGCCTTCGTGCCCAATGGCCGCGATGGGACAGTCTCAGTGATCGATATGACGACGATGAAGTCGCTCAAAACCCTGACGACCGCGGTGAGCGCACGCACCGCGACTTTCGATGCGGACTCTGGAGCGCTCTACCTGCCATCCGGCACCTTCGCACCCGCCACGGCCAAAGGCGCACCACCTCAATTTGTCCCGGGCACCTTTGCCGTTCTTAAAATCCTTGTCCGTTAGGTCTGGAGTGCTCCTTTGAGTAAGATCAGACGACATGGGTTAGGAAAATAGATCATGGAATTGGTTAGAGGGGTCATGGCGCTGTCTCGGCGCGCCGAAGATGCGGCAAGCGATGGGTTTGAGCGGTCAGCCATCAACCGACCCCGTGTCCGAATTTCAACTCTACCAGCGATCATGATATTGGTTGGCGCTGCGGTTCCGTCGATCGCCAGCGCTCAATCCGCGCTCGCTCCAACCGGACCGTCTCCATGGTCGCTTCATGATACGGTGGGTGCTCCTGACAATTTGAAGCTGCGCGCATCAGTCCGCACCCGGTTGGAGTCTATCGCGGGTCAGGCCCGGCCGGGCCTAAACGCGAATGACACGCTTTTAGATCTGCGCACGACTCTGTTTGCGGAATATCAAACTGGCCCCCTAAGGTTCGGTGCTGAAATCTTTGACAGTCGGGCCTATGGTGGCGATCTCAAGACGCCAATCGGAACAAACGACGTCAATGTCGCAGAACTTGTCCAAGCCTATGTCGCCATCGATCTGGTGGAACCGCTTGGCAAGGGTAGCAAAGCCAAGCTCCAGGTTGGGAGGATTGCCCTGAATGCGGGATCACGCCGTCTCGTATCATCGGAGGATTGGCGCAACACGACCAACAGTTATAGGGGTCTGCGCGGCGACATGGTTCTACCTAAAGGCCTTTCGGCAACAGCATTTTATGTTCAGCCGACCATCCGCCTACCGGACGACAAACCCAATCTCCTCGACAATGCCTACAGAACCGACCGTGAAAGTTCTACCGTCACCCTGTGGGGCGGATTAGCGACCAAGACCAATCTCGTCGCAAAGACCAATGCCGAACTGTCCTATTACCACTTTGAAGAGAAGGACAGCGTTGGGCGGCCAACGCGCGACCGCAGCTTGGACACGGCCGGAGGACGCCTCTACCGTGAGCCCGCTTTGGGCCATGCCGACTTTGAGATTGAAGCCTTTCAACAGTCGGGCGAAATCAGCCGCACCCTTCTATCTAATGCCACCCCACAACCCGTATCCGCACAATTTTTCCATGCCGACCTAGGCTACAGCTTTGCCACAGCGTGGAAGCCGCGAGTGTCGGTTCGCTATGATTTTATTTCGGGCGACCGAGGCGGATCACATTATGGCCGGTTCGATACCTTATACGGGATGAGGGGAGCTGAGCTTGCGCAATCAGGTCTTTACAACACAGTCGGCCGAGCGAACCTCATCTCGCCAGGACTGTTTCTTGAATTAACCCCTAATCGACAAAACGACCTCTACATACGTTATCGGCCCCTTTGGTTGGCATCTGGCACTGACAGCTTTTCAACCAGTAACGTTCGGGACATCAGCGGTCGCTCCGGAAGCTTTGCGGGCAATCAGGTCGAGTTGAGATGGCGCCGCTGGCTGATTGTTGATGCCTTGAGACTCGAAGTTAATGGGGTCTATCTAGCAAAGGGCCGTTTCTTACGCGAAGCACCCAATTCGGCCCATACGCCGGATACGAAATATGGTGCCTTCAATCTAACATCGTACTTTTAGGGTGCGCGTGAGATATTGAACTTCGATACAGCCTAGAAACTCGCACTTCGGAATGTTATCCGCCGCGCTACATGATAGTAACGTCAACCGATAATTGTGAGAAATGGTGCTCAAAAATAGAACGTCTTGATTGCACCAACCTGTACCGCGTCAATTCTTTCCTACTGACGCCGCTTTATGAGGCAGGTCCTGCGGGTGTCTGTGACCGTCGCGACGACTTGCAATTGGGTACTGCTCAATGACGGTTTGTGGAGCCATGCGCTTGTCCAGAGCCTAATCACCAAAGGGACTAGGTCTCTAAACGCCTTGAAACTCGCCCCTTGGAATAGAATCCAGCGCTACGGTCGCGGCAAGGCAACGGTGCTTTACGCCCATCTGTATGATTGGGATGAGGGTCGAGCGGTTCAGGTGTTGTGGTGCGTCGGTTAGCTTGGTGGCTAAGTCTCTATGCTGCGAACCCGCCCAAACCGGGACACAGCCAAACCGGCGAGTAAAAGCCCCAGTGCGATCAGCGCCCACTGACTAAGTGTGGGCACAGCCACAGCGGCCGGCGCAGGACCGATGAAATTTCCAAACGCAAAGGGGCTGGTTCCTACGGGCACTATGGTCGCGACGGCGTTGGTCGCAGTGTTGATCACCGAGACAGTGTTGCTACCTCGGTTCGCAACATAGACCTTTGAGCCGTCAGGGCTCACGGACACGCCATAGGGACTGTTTCCTACTGGCACTGTGGTCGTGACGGTGTTGGTTGCGGTGTTGATCACCGAGACCGTGTTGCTACCGATGTTTGCAACATAGACCTTTGAGCCATCAGGTCTCACAGACAGGCCACGGGGGCTGCTTCCTACCGCCACTGTGGTCGTTACGGTGTTGGTCACGGTGTTGATCACCGAGACGGTGTTGCTGAGGATGTTCACAACATAGACCTTTGAGCCGTCAGGGCTCACGGATACGCCGCGGGGGGCGCTTCCTACGGCCACTGTGTCCGTGACGGTGTTGGTTGCGGTGTTGATCACCGAGACGGTGTTGCTGGCGCTGTTCGCAACATAGACCTTTGAGCCATCAGGGCTCACGGATACGCCAAAGGGAGTGGTTCCTACTGCCACTGTGGTCGTTATGGTGTTGGTCGTGGTGTTGATCACCGAGACGGTGTTGCTATTGGTGTTCGCAACATAGACCTTTGAGCCATCAGAGCTCACGGATATGCCATTGGGATTTGATCCTACGGTCACTGTGTCCGTGACGGTGTTGGTCGCGGTGTTGATCACTGAGACGGTGTTGCTACCGCTATTCGTAACATAGACCTTTGAGCCGCTAGGGCTCACGGACACGCCAAAGGGGTTGGTTCCTACTGTTACAGTGGTCGTAACAGTGTTGGTCGCGGTGTTGAGCACCGAGACGGTGTTGCTACCGTCGTTCGAAATATAGGCGGTTTGTGCTGATACCGCTGTGCAGGTCAGTGCAAAGGCGATTGCCAGCAGAATTTGACGCATCGACGGCGGCCCCCACATGAAGATCTTTGAAGCTTGAATTAGCCCCCATACAATGTTGGGTAGTTTGCGGCGCAAAACTAGTCAACATTATTTACAGATTTGCGCGGTTGGATTGTTTTGTGGCTCAGCCCTCGTTCGGAGAAGGGTTCGCCGTCAACAGATTGGGTTTAGTCGAGACCTCGCCCCCGGTTAGTCATTGGGCGCTGATGTGGTCCCGTTCGGCGTGCCTCAGACCAAAGATCAACGCGATGATCACCTAGTTCGCAACCCCTTATCGCGTAAGGCTTTGAGGCCTGTCCTGATGGCTATTTTGTACCCGGGCGGAATATGGTTGGAACATTGGGCCCATGGCGGTCAATGCCCCGAACTAGGTGGGATTTGCCTCATTCGCCGTCTGGGCTTCAAAGGATCTGACTGGATTGAACAATCTGGATTTTCGAGGCCGTGAGATGAACGGTGATTGCCCCAAGGGGCCTATCGCAGAAACGATCATGAGATCGTGCACACCATA
>CANCJE010000063.1 GCA_947378235.1 Caulobacteraceae bacterium
GGCTCAACGCGGCGCAGGTCAAAGCGCTGGCACCGCGACAGGATGGTCACCGGGACCTTGCGAATTTCGGTGGTGGCAAAGATGAATTTGGCGTGCGGAGGCGGCTCTTCCAGCGTCTTCAACAGGGCGTTAAAGGCACCCTTGGACAGCATGTGCACCTCGTCGATGACATAGACCTTGTAGCGCGCCTCGACCGGGCCATAGCGTACGCTGTCGAGCAGGTCGCGCATATCGTCCACGCCGGTGCGGCTGGCGGCGTCCAGTTCCAGCACGTCCATATGGCGGCCATCGATAATGGCGCGGCAGTGACGGCCTTCTTTCGTCAGGTCAACGCTAGGGCCAGCGGTGCTGGACCCATCATCGAAATTCAGGGCTCTGGCGAGCAGGCGAGCGGTCGTGGTCTTACCTACCCCGCGTACACCGGTCAGCATGAAGGCGTGGGCGATCCGGCCCGAGGCAAAGGCGTTGGTCAGGGTGCGGACCATGGCCTCTTGGCCGATCAGATCCTCAAAGGTGCGTGGACGATATTTGCGGGCCAGCACCTGGTAGGCAGCGCCGGGCACGGAATCGCCGCCTTTCAGAGGCGCGGGCGCGGCGACAACCGCCGCAGGGGCCGGCTCTCCAAACATATCGTCGGTATTTTCATCACGAACGGGGGCTTCAGCCTCTACCGCTTCGTCTTGATCCCAAGGGGGGGTGTTTTGGTCAACCGGCTCGGTCATTTCAGGCTCGGCCCTCGGTTGGCCCGGCACCGTCGGGCGGCGGGTCCTGATACTCTTGGAACGGCGCGTTGCCTGAGCGCAGGAGCAAATGGGTGGAGACTGGCGACGACCCGGAGCGAAACTCGTTGCGGCTGCTTCCTTCCGGACCTGACCGGATTGGCGAGGACTCCGCCCGCCACCAATCTCCACGCCCTATATGTCAAGGCCAAGGCCTCTATGCAAGGGGCGAGGACTTATCCGTTCTGTCCTAGCCCTCGCCCTGTCGGAGAGGGTTGGGTGAGGGCCTTGTTCTCTTTACTTAAAGTCACCCAACCCTACTGCAGCTCTGAAAAGGTCATCCCCGCCTTGGCCTGCAGGCGATGGATCAAGGCATGGCCGAGAGCGGCGGCCGGGGTCCAGATGCCGCCGGGGGTTTGGGTGCGGTCGACGTCCAATGCCAGACATAGGGCGCTTTCGGCGATCATCTTGGAGGTGCAGCCATAGCCGGGGTCCTTGTCGCCGGTAACGACAACCTTCAGCCCCTTGCCGTCCTTACCTTCGCCCGCAAACAAGACGTCGAAATAGCCTGTTTCACGCTCGTGCTTCGATGGCCCTTGGCCGGGCTTGGGCAGGGCAAAGCGCTGCAGGAGGGCGCGGGTTGGACCGAAGGCCAGCAGGCCATTTTGGATATTGGTCTGGCCGGTCATGGCCTTAGCCTTCTTGCGCCCGGTCTCGCCGGACCCGGCCACCATCATCTCGTCATAGATCAGGTCTTGGCCATAGGCATGGCCGAGCAGGAGGTTGGAGCGGTGCACGACCTTGGTGTTGATGGCGGCCATGACAAAGGGGGCGGACCATTGGTCCAGGCTCTGGTCCTCGGTCACGCCGTCGCCGCTTGGCTGGGCGGGGCCCTGAAAGCCACTGGCTAGGGCAAAGGGGTTGGCCATGACGGCGGCTTGGCTTGGCTCGCGGCGGATGGCCTCAAAGGTGGCGAGCATGCTGGCGACTGTGCCGCCCGAAAAGGTACCCTTCATCTTGCGCACCCGGCCCCTGACGCGGGGCAGGGCAGTGCCGAAACGCGCCTTGGCCAGATCTTGCAGATAGAAGACCCCCAGATCGAACGGGATGGAATCAAAGCCGCAGGAAAAGACAATCCGCGCGCCAGAGGCTGCGGCGCGCTGCGAATGGGCAGCGATCATCTTAGCCATCCAAGCGGGCTCACCGCACAGGTCAACATAATCGGTGCCGCTGTCGGCGCAGGCGATCACAAGGCCCTCGCCATAGAGCTGATAGGGCCCAACCGTGGTGATCACGACCTTGGTCTGCAGGCACATGGCCGTTAGTGAGGCAGGGTCTGACGCATTGGCGGTGATCATGGCAAGGCTGTCTGGCGCGCCGATTGCCTTGCGCACCTCATCCAGTTTGGCATTGCTGCGTCCAGCGATGGCCCAGCGCACAGGCCCATCGACCCCATAGGTGGCGAGCATGTGCTCGGCCACGAGCCGACCTGTAAAGCCGGTGGCTCCATAGACGATCAGGTCAAAGGCCCGCTCTGACGCGGGGGTGGATTTTGAGGCCTTGGCCATGGGAACAGACTTTCATTGCGCTAAAATTTAGCCTGCAAGGTCTGCTAACTGTCCCCAAGGGTCAAGGCCGCTCCCTACCCCCGCTTTGCCGTGAACATCCTCGTCCTTCGACAGGCTCAGGATGAGGATGAAGGGGCAGTCTATGATCTATAACCTTCCTCATGCTGAGCCTGTCGAAGCACGAGGAAGCGCCCCCACCACCCGCGTTCCCAGCCTTCGCGGTGAAAGCGGTGGAGAGAGGTGCCCCTAGTTCATCACCTTGCGCGCGCCCGGAAGGTCCAGCGAGAAGGGCGGGATCTCAGCGTCGAAGGTTTCGCCGTCGTCGGTCAGCATCTGGAAACTGCCATGCATGCTGCCGGACGCGGTACGAAGCGGGCAGCCGGAGGTGTAGCGATAGGCTTCGCGGGGTTTCAGGGTCGGTTGGTCCCCGACCACCCCTTCACCCTTGACCTCGACGATGTCGTTGCGGGAGTCGGTGATGATCCAGTGACGTGAGATCAGTTGCACGGTCTCGGTCCCGTGGTTCTCGATCTCCACCACATAGGACCACATGTGCAGACCGATGTCGGGCTCTGAGTCTTCAGGCCGATAGGAGCACATGACCCGCACGACGATGTCGCGGGTGCGAGCCTCATAGATCGGCGAGCCCTTGGAGCGTGTGCGGCGCGGTATCCGGTTCACGCCGCGTCCAAGGCCCTAGACACATCGCGGATCAAATCGCCTGCGCCCTCAAGGCCCACCGATAGGCGCACCGTGCCTTCGGTCACGCCGATGGCCAGACGTTCCTCTTCAGGAACCGAGCGGTGGGTCGTTGTTGGCGGATGGGTAGCCATGGACTTGGCGTCTCCGAGATTGTTGGAGATATCGACAATCTCAAGCGCATTGAGGAAATTGAACGCCGCCTGCCGTGAGCCCAGATCAAAGGCCAAGAGACTGCCGCCGCCGCTCATCTGCTTGATGGCGACCTCATATTGCGGGTGATCCTTGCGGAAGGGATAGAAGGAGCGCTGGGTCTTGGCGTGATCCGCGATCAGATCGGCCAAGACGGTAGCGGTCTCGGTCTGGCGGCGCACGCGCAGGTCCAAGGTCTCCAGTCCCTTGAGCAGAACCCAAGCATTGAAAGGCGACAGGGACGGGCCCGTATGGCGCAGCATGTCGCGCAAGGCCTCGTCCATCAGCTCTTGGGAACCCAGAACCGCGCCGCCCAGCACCCGGCCTTGGCCGTCAATATGTTTGGTCGCCGAATAGACCACCAGATCGGCGCCCAGTTCGAGCGGCTTTTGGAAGATCGGGGTGGCGAAGACATTATCGACAATGACCTTGGCCCCTACCGCATGGGCCAGCTTGGACACCTCAGCAATGTCAGTGACCTCGAGCAGGGGGTTGGCCGGGGTCTCGATCAGGACGGCCTTGGTATTGGGCCGCATGGCATTTTCCCAAGCCTTCAGATCGGTGGCATCGACAAAGGTGGTCTCGACGCCAAAGCGCGGCAGCCACTCGGCCACCAGCCAGCGGCAGGAGCCAAAGAGGGCACGGCCTGCGACCAGATGGTCACCGGCGCGGACCAGACCCATCAGGGCCGCATTGACCGCCGCCATGCCGGTCGCCATCGCCCGGCAGGCGGGCGCGCCTTCGAGTAGGGCCAGGCGTTGCTCGAACATCTCAACGGTTGGATTGGCAAAGCGCGAATAGACATAGCCCGGCTCTTCCCCTGAAAAGCGCGCCACGGCGCTCTCGGCGGAATCATAGACAAAGCCTTGGGTCAGATAGAGGGCTTCGGACGTCTCGTTGAACGCCGAGCGCATGGTTCCGCCGCGAACCAAACGGGTTGCCGCTTCCCAAGTCTTAGGGTCTTCAGACATCGCAATTTCCTTCTCAAAGCGCGCGGCATCAAAGGCATCGGAGGGGGTCAGGTCAAGGGGGCGTCTTGGCGCTTGCCATGATCTTGGTCTTGGCGGCACCTGAAGACTTGCCATTCGGCAAGGAGTCGCGGACT
Source organism: Caulobacteraceae bacterium (assembly GCA_947378235.1). Taxonomy (GTDB): domain Bacteria; phylum Pseudomonadota; class Alphaproteobacteria; order Caulobacterales; family Caulobacteraceae; genus CAISGS01. Next base: position 4,284 of record CANCJE010000063.1, read on the forward strand.
GTCGCGCCAATGAGTGAGCAAATTTCATCGGGCATCTTGCCCAGCCAATCGATTGACGCGCTGATTGCCGAGGGCGCGATCACGTCGCTTAGTGCCTTTGACGCCGATCAGGTTCAACCGGCCAGTCTGGACCTGCGCCTTGGCCTGCGCTGCTGGCGTATCCGGGCCTCGTTCCTGCCCGGCCTTCACCGCACGGTGCGCCAAAGGATGGCCGATGTGGCCATGCACGAGATCGACCTGTCCAAGGGTGCGGTGCTGGAGCGTGGCTGCGTCTATATTGCTGAGTTGCAAGAGCGGCTCCAGTTGGCCCCCGGTCTTTCCGCGCGCGGCAATCCCAAGAGCTCGACCGGTCGGATTGACGTCTTTGTGCGCCTGCTGACCGATCACAGCCGCGCCTTTGATGATGTGGCCATTGGCTATGATGGCCCGCTCTATATCGAAATTGCGCCCCAGACCTTTTCCATCCTCGTTCGGACGGGCACGCGGCTCAATCAGCTTCGGCTCAAACAGGGTCAGCCCGCCCATCTTGAGACCCGCAGTGTTGGGGTCGATCTGACCGGTGATCTGGCGGGCTATCGGGCCCGTCGCCATTCCGGCGTTATCGATCTGGACAATGTCGGTGGCCACGACCCGCGCGACTTTTGGGAGCGGTTGGAGCCGCGTCGGGGCGAACTGATGCTCGATCCGGGAGAGTTCTACATTCTGGCCTCGAAAGAAGCCGTGGAGATCCCAGTCCTTCAAGCGGCCGAAATGACCCCTATTGATCCCTCGGTCGGCGAGTTCCGCGTCCACTATGCCGGTTTCTTCGACCCGGGCTTTGGCACCGAAGAGGCGGGCGGCGTCGGTTCACGCGGCGTTCTCGAGGTCCGCAGCCACGAGACCCCGTTCCTGCTCGAAGACGGCCAGACGGTCGCGCGATTGGTCTATGAACCGCTCCTCGCACGGCCCAACCGCCTCTATGGCACCGGCGGCTCACACTATCAGCGCCAAGGCCTGAAACTGTCCAAGCACTTTAAGGACTGGTGAGGAACTAGGGTTTCTTAACCCTCGCTTTCTTCTTTGCGCCCTCAGCCATCCTTCCGTTAAAGTGACCAATGACCGTGACTGACCCCGTAGCTTCGACTCCGCCTGTTGCCACCGCCCCGTCGCGGTGGACGGCTTGGCGCGTGGAGACGGTGGCGTTGGTGGCCTTGGCCATTCCGTTGGTCTTTACCCAGTTGGCGCAGATGGCGGTGATGACCACCGATGTGATCATGTTGGGTCGTTTGAGCCAAACCGCATTGGCGGCGGGCGCGATTGGCAGCACGATCTACTATTTCGCGTGGCTGATCGGGGCTGGCCCCTCGCAGGCGGTCGCGCCCATGATTGCGCAGAGCTTGGGGGCTGATCCGGACAATCGCGAGGCGGTGAGGGTTATTGTGCGGATGGGTCTGTGGGCTGTGGCCCTGCTATCCTTGCCGATGGCCGCGCTGCTGGTGTCGGCCGAGTGGATCTTGCTGCATCTGGGTCAGGAGCCCCTGCTGGCCAAGGGGGCCGGTCAGTTTGTCAGTGTCTTGGCCGTCGGCATGCCCTTTACCTTAAGCTTTCTGGTGCTGCGCAACTTCGCCACCTCGACGGGCAAGCCAAGGGCAGCCCTTTGGGTCATGTTGGCGACGATCCTTTGGAATGGGCTGGCCGACTATACCTTGATCTTTGGTCATTTCGGTTTTCCCCGTCTTGAGATGGTGGGGGCCGGGATCGCGACGGCCAGTTCAGGCCTGTTTAGCTTTGTTGCCATGGTCGTGATTATCCTGCTCGACCCGGATCTGCGTGCCTATCAACCCTTCAAGGGGCTCTTGGCGCCGGCCCATAGGCTGTTGGCCGAGGTGTTCCGTCTGGGTTTGCCCATCGGCATGACCATGATTTTTGAGGCCATGTTGTTCAATGTGATGACCCTCGTCATGGGTACCTTTGGAGCTGATCAGTTGGCCGCCCATCAGGTGGCTCTGAACTTTGCCTCCGTCACCTTCATGGTGCCGCTTGGCATCGGTATGGCGGCGACCGTGCGGGTGGGTATAGCCACCGGTCGCGGGGACATGGCCGCCGCGCGCCTTTCGGGATTTGTCGCAATGGTCGTAGGTGTGGGCTTCATCAGCCTTTGCGGCATGGCTATGGCCTTTGCCGGTCGTCAGATCGCCAGCCTCTATTTCGGACCCCCGACCGCGCAAGAGACCCAAGTCATCACCTATGCGACCCAGTTTCTTATGATCGCTGCAGCCTTTCAAGTCTTTGACGCCCTGCAGGTGGTCGGGGGCCTGTCCCTAAGGGGTCTGAAAGATGCCCGCGTACCGATGATCATTGCCGGGACCAGCTATTGGCTCGTGGGCGCGCCGATCTGCCTGATCTTGGCCATCCCATTTGGCCTTAAGGGGGTCGGGGTCTGGATCGGCCTTGCGGCGGGATTGGCCGTAGCGGCGGTGGCCATGGGCCTGCGGTTTGAGTGGCTGACCCGCACCTCAAATAATCCTGCCTCCATCACGGTCTAGCCTCTCGGCGCGCCGAAGGGTAAAGAGCGGCTATGCGTATTGCTTTCATGGGCACCCCTGATTTCGCCGTTCAAACCCTGGCCGAGTTGGTCGCCGCAGGGCATGAGGTCGTGGCGGTCTATTCACAGCCTCCCGCTCCGCGCGGCAGGGGCCAAGAGCTGAAGCCCTCACCCGTTCACGCCTTTGCCGACAGCCTTGGCCTTCCGGTGCGTACGCCGCCGTCGATGAAGGCTCCCGAAGAGATTGCAGCCTTTCAAGCGCTAGATCTGGATGCGGCTGTCATCGTCGCCTATGGCCAGATCTTGCTCAAAGCGGTGCTCGATGCGCCGCGTCTGGGCTGTTTCAACCTCCATGCTTCGCTCTTGCCCCGCTGGCGCGGTGCGGCCCCGATCCAGCGTGCGATCATGGCGGGCGATGCGGTCACCGGCGTTCAGGTGATGCATATGAGCGAGGGTCTGGACGAGGGACCGGTGCTCCTGTCCGAGACGGTCCGCATCGAACCGCTCGATACGTCCGGCAGCCTGCATGAGCGCTTGGCCGCTGTGGGGGCACATCTGGCGCCGCGCGCACTGGCGGCGGTGGAGCGGGGCGCGGCGGTCGAGATGACCCAGCCGCTCGACGGCATCACCTATGCCAAGAAGATCAAGCCTGCAGAGGCGCGCATTGACTGGTCCTTACCGGCCGAGCAGGTCGATTGCCATATTCGCGGCCTATCGCCCTTTCCGGGGGCTTGGTTTGAGGCACCCGGTGAAAAGGGCCCTGTAAGGGTCAAGGCTCTGCTGTCGCGGGTCGAGCCAGCCTCAGGTGCGCCCGGTGAGGTTTTGGATGATCAACTGCTGGTCGCCTGCGGCACCGGCGCGGTCCGGCTCTTGCGGGCGCAGCGTGAGGGCAAGGCGGCGCAAGAGGCGGAGGTCTTTGTGCGTGGCTTTGCGATAGCCGCTGGAACCCGGCTCGTCTGATGCCGCGCTATCGTCTTCTCGTCGAATATGATGGGCGTCCCTATCGCGGTTTTCAGGCGCAAGAGACCTTGCCGTCGGTACAAGGTGCCATCGAGGCCGCGGTGCTGGGCTTTAGCGGGCAAAAGATTCGCCTCATTGGGGCGGGCCGGACCGACACCGGCGTCCATGCCACCGGACAGGTGATCCATATGGATCTGGAGCGCGATTGGCGCCCCGCCGTGGTGCGCGATGCCCTCAATGCCTATCTGATGCCCCAGCCGATCTCGATCCTCGAGGCCGAACAGGTCGCGGATGATTTCCATGCGCGGTTTTCTGCCACCGGACGGCGTTATCTCTATCGCATCCTCAACCGTCGCAGCCCCCCGGCCATCGATCAGGGCCGGGTTTGGCATGTCAGGCGGCCGATTGATGTTGAGGCGATGAATGAGGCGGCGCAGGTGCTCGTCGGCCATCATGATTTCACCACCTTTCGCGACATGCAGTGCCAGTCCAGATCACCGCTCAAGACGCTCGACGTGGCGCGGGTCTGGCGTCAGGGTGAGGAGGTCCACCTGGTCTTCGAAGCCCGCTCGTTCCTGCATCGTCAGGTTCGGTCCATGGCCGGAAGCCTGTGTCAGGTCGGCATCGGCCGTTGGACGGCGGCAGACATCAAGGCACTCCTCGAAGCCCGAGACCGCCAAGCCTGCGGTCCTGTGGCGCCTGCGGATGGGCTCTATCTGACCGGGGTTGGATATTGAGGGGGTAGAAGGAAACAAGGCCCTCACCCAACCCTCTCCCACAGGGAGAGGGCTAAGACAGAATAATGCCCTCGCCCCCTTGGGGGAGAGGGTTGGGTGAGGGGGATGTTCATCCACGATCCCTCCTTCTGAGTGCAAGGGTCTGGGTCCTCGCCTTCGCGAGGAAAACGGAAGAGGGGAAACAAGGCACCCACCCTAAAAGGCCGCGAAATATCCCAAAATGACCTGCTCATAGATCCGTGTCAGGTCTTCGATCTCTTGCACCGAAGTACATTCGTCGACGGCGTGCATGGTGGCTCCGACCAGACCGAGCTCAACGACGGGACAGAGCTTGCGCAAGAAGCGGGCATCCGAGATGCCACCGGTGGTGGACAGGATCGGAGCCTCGCCGGTCACAGACTTTACCGCAGCCGCCAGCACATCGACGAAGGGCCCTGGCTCGGTAATGAAGGCATTGCCGGTGAGAACAGGCTCGAGACTCACCGTCCCATCAAAGCCCATCGCGGCTTTGGCGCAGGCCTCCTCGAGCCAAGCGATCAGGCTGTCGCCGTCATGCAAGGGGTTGAACCGGATATTCAGCCGTGCCGTGGCCTTGGCCGGAATGACATTGGTGACGGGATTGTCCACGTCGATGGTCGTGACCTCAAGGTTCGAGGCCGGGAACCTTGGGTGGCCCTGATCGAGCACATGGGCCTGAATTTCCGCCAGCAAGCGGATTAGGACCGGGATGGGATTAGCGGCCTGATGGGGATAGGCGACATGGCCTTGGACGCCCTCGACGGTGATCCAGGCATTGAGACTGCCGCGCCGTCCGATCTTAAGTTGGTCGCCGAGACGCGCGGCGCTGGTCGGCTCACCCAGCACCACATGATCTATGGTCTCACCCTCAGCGGCCAAGGCCTCGACGACAGGGCCAGTGCCATGGATGGCCTTACCCTCTTCATCGCCGGTGATCAGAAAGGATAGGGAGCCGGGAACCTCACCCTTGGCCAGAACGCGGCTGACGGCGGCGGTCCAGGCCGCAATCGAGCCCTTCATATCAACGGCCCCGCGCCCATAGAGCACGCCGTCAATGATCTGGGCCTCAAAGGGTCCGGTTGTCCAGGCCGCTGCATCCCCGACCGGAACCACGTCCGTATGGCCCGCAAAGGCCAGATTAGGTCCGCTCGTCCCGCGCCGCGCATAGAGGTTCTCAATGCCCTCAAAGGGCATGCGGCGGCAGGCAAAGCCAAGGTCGGACAGGGCCGACTGCAAGACATCCATGGCCCCGGCATCGGCCGGGGTGACGGAGGGGCGCCGGATCAAGGCCTGCGCAAGGGCTACGGGATCAAGGGTCATGATCCTGAGTTAGCGCGCAAAGGCCGATGAGGGAAGGGGCACGGCGGCGATAGGGTCTCAGCGACCCTCGCCAAGCCGCTGGGTCGGTAACCAGACCCTCATCCGCTCTACCGCATCGCGCAGTTGGTCCATTTGGGTCGCATAGGACAGACGTAAGTAGCGTTCAGGCGCATCGACGCCAAAATCGAGGCCGGGGGTCATGGCGACGCCGATTTCCTGCAGCATATGATGGGCAAAATGGGTGCTGTCGGTGCTAAAGGCGCTGCAGTCCAGATAGACATAGAAGGCCCCGTCCGGCTCGACGGGTACGCCAAAGCCCAGCGCTTTGAGGGCCGGGACGATATAGTCGCGGCGGGCTTTAAACTCGTCCTTGCGCTGGCGATAGATGGCCATGGATTCGGGTGTGAAGCAGGCGAGGGCCGCGTGCTGCGCCAAGGCCGAGGGGCAGATGAACAGGTGCTGGGCCAACTTCTCAAAGGTGGAGACGAAGGCGGGGGGCACGATCAACCACCCAAGCCGCCATCCGGTCATGTTGAAGAACTTTGAAAAGCTGTTGGAGACGATGATGTCATCGCCATATTCCAGCGCCGAGCGGGCGTGGCCGTCATAGGTCAGGCCAAGATAGATCTCATCGACAATGGTGAACCCGCCCTTGGCGCGCACAGTCTCAATGATCTTGCCCAGTTCCTCAAACGGGATGGAGGTGCCGGTGGGATTGGCGGGCGAGGCGATCAAGGTTCCGCGCACCCCTTCGCTCCAATGGGCATCGATCAGATCGGCGGTCAGTTGAAAGCGGGTTTCGGGGCTCACCGGGATTAGGGTCGGGACCCCGTCGAAGGCGTTGATATACTGGCTGTTACAGGGATAGGTCGGGTCGCTGAGCAACACCTTGTCGCCAGGATTGACCAGGGCGCAGGCCGCCAGCGTCAGGGCCGCAGAGGCCCCCGCCGTCACCACCACTCGCTCAGGAGCGATCTCGACGCCATATTCGGTCTTGTAATAGTGGGCGATGGCCTCGCGCAGAGGTGTGATGCCAAAGGCTTGGGTATAGGCGGTTTTCCCAGCCTGGGCGGCCTCTGTCAGGGCTTCGATGACAGCGGGCGGCGCGGTAAAGTCCGGCTCGCCGATACTCATATTAATGATAGAGCGACCTTGCGCCTCCAGCGCCAAAGCCTGCTTGACCAACTCCATCGCGTAAAAGGGAAAGAACCGATCGGTACGGTTGGCGAGGGGCGGTAGAGCAGAGGTCATGAATCGCACTCAGTCAGGATTGGATCGCCTCCTCTAGCACATGGGCGTGCGGATGGCTCCTATCAGCCGAAAACCCAGCCTTAGGTGGGTGGGCCTTCATTTGCGGACTGCTCGCGCCGCTGATGTGCCTGCCTTGGCCTGCGTTAAGTTTCCAGATCAGCAAGTTGGGCCAACCGCAGGCGAAAGCCGTCGGCGATAGAGTTGGCAATATAGGCCGGAAAACCAGCCGGTAGCTCCGCAAGGGTCTTGTCAAGCGCTGCCGAGCCTGTCGCCTGTAACGCGTTAAAGATATCCAAGACGGTGGCCTGCGAAATGCCGATATCGGGAGCCATCTGGACGAAGTGGCGAGGAACGATGGTATCGATCTCGTAGTGGCGATGGGTGCCAACCGCCATGGCCAATCTCATTCTATTTCTGCGAATTTGCCCAGCATCGACATAGGGCTGCGCGGAGAGGATGTCATAAAGCCGCGTCATGCGGTAGCCGCCTGCGGGGAACAGGGAAAGGCTGAAATTTTTGGCATGACCATCTGTGGCACCAAGTAACCAAAATAGTATGACTGTTTTCAGAAAGGCCCGCTGATCGGCCAGGCCTTCATCGCCCCCAGCCAGCAGGCGAGAAATCTCTAGGATGCCAGGGCCGCCGTCTTTCTCATATTTTCGCGTGCTAGGAACTGAGAGGGCTTGGCAGCAATCCTCTTGCGGCAGGCGCAACAGGCGTCCGTCCCCAGTCCAAAGGCGATCAAAGCGTTCAACGATCAAGACCGTCCTATCGGCGAACTGCCCCATCTCGACCTCAGCGGTTGGCAGACCAAGCGCCTTGGTCAGCTTGAGGCAAAAATATTCGTTCTCGACACTATGGGAGAGGTCGATGCCACTGTTGAGCTTGCCAATCTGAGGCTTGAAAATATGAGTTGTCGCCGTGGTGCCAAGAGGCTTCATCCAGCGGCCCTCAAATTTTAGCAAGGCCGTCTTTTCCTGCGCGCCCGCGATAGAAATTCGAAAATCGTCATCGTCTTGGATCCCAAGTGGGGCGGTGACGAGGTGGCTCAAGATCTCGGCAATGTCCTCATCGCTGACAGGGGCCCCTCGCACAGATCCCGCAATACCGGGTTCATCATCGCCAACGAGAAACTGTAATGCGCCGACACAATCGCGGCCCAAGGCGGCTAAAAGACTATAGGCGTCAATTCCATCTGCGCGGACATGGCCAGCAATGCGCTTTCGGATCGCATCATTGTCAGGAAGGAGGTTGTCGAAGACAGCGATCACGTCATCGCCGATATAGCGATCTTCCCGCAGTGGAAGGGACAGGGAAACCGGCAGCGCCCTATCCCAAGACAACCAAGATGGGTCGTACTGAAAGTCTATGGCACCCGACAATGCGCGCCTCAATTGACCCACACGCCGACCGTTTAGGAAGACCCCGAGGGTCGGGAATCTACGATGGCGCGCCATTAGAACATGTCGCCAAAGCTATTGACGTCCCCCTTGCTGCGCGGGCGCACGACCATTTCCAATCCCAACCCATTGAGTATCGAGAACACGGTGTCTAGGCTCATACCCCTCACGCCGGACTCAAGGTCGGAGATCGTCGCTTGTCGTTTACCAATGATCGCAGCCAGCTCAGCTTGGGTATGGCCAGACCGCTTTCGGCATCGACGAATGACCGCGCCGAGCTGTTTTTCATCGCGAGAAACATGTTCCATAGCCGTTCCCTTTCGGGATAAATATACGAATATCCGCTTATGACGTCAATATACCATTTTCCGTATATGGAATAAATATACCTTTAAACGTATTTGTAAAATTTATACGATAAAAAGTATAAATGGTGCCGGATAAGGTCGCGATGATCGCTGGGTAGGCTTCGATAGAATTTCGTAATATATTGGCAAATATGGATTTTTTCGTCCAGATTGCCGCCTGATCTATCGCTAGGAAATGGGGGCCTTGGACCTATTATTTCCGCAACTTTTTCTCGCCTCATGACGGTGCGAGCGATCTGTTCGCCGCTCGTGCGGGTGAAACCAAACCGGCTTTTGACCCATCCACTCCCAAAATCTTGACCTTTGGTCTGGCCAACCAGTCAAATTGCGTGTATGACATCGCTGTCAATTGATAAAAACGACGGTAGGGACGGGCTGGCCATATGTATTCCTCGGATCAAGACGCGATCAGCGGGTCTCGCGCCCTGGTGCTTTTGGGCGCGACCGGGGACCTGGCCAGGCGGATGTTGTGGCCGTCCTTGCTGCATCTGGATGCTGATGGCCTGCTGCCAGAGGGGCTGAGCCTCTATGGTGTGGCGCGGCTTGAGGGTACGGACGAGAGCTTCAAGGCCGGACTGCGCGCCGATCTTGCGGGGCGCGATGATGTTGATGAGGCGGTGCTGGACCGGTTCCTATCGCGCATTGCCTATGTGACCTGCGATGTGACGGTGCCGACCGGCGCGGCCCATCTGGCCGAGATCATGGGCCAGGTCGATCAACGGACCTTCTTCTTTGCCCTGTCTCCCAGCCTCTATGCCAGCGCCTGCGCCAACCTCAAGGCGGCTGGGCTGATTGATGATCATAGCCGCCTGATCTTGGAAAAGCCGATTGGCCGGGACCTTGAAAGCTCCAAGGCCATCAACCGGGCCGTGGCCGCTGTGGCCCATGAAGAACAGATCTTCCGCATTGACCACTATCTGGGCAAGGAGACGGTGCAGAACCTGATCGCCCTGCGCTTTGCCAATACCTTTTTTGAGCCGCTCTGGACCGGTCGCACCATCGATCACGTCCAGATCACCATTGCCGAGACCGAAGGCATTGGCGAGCGCTGGCCCTATTATGATGAATATGGCGCGGCGCGGGACATGGTGCAGAACCATATGCTTCAGCTTCTGTGTCTGGTGGCGATGGAGCCACCGTCCGA
>CANCJE010000064.1 GCA_947378235.1 Caulobacteraceae bacterium
CACGGCACCAATGAGCATATGACGCTGGAGAATCTGGCCCGCATGACGACCTACTATGCGCAACTGATTGCCACAGCCGCGGGCTGACCCCTTGGAGGCCCGGCGCGGGCAGGTTATGGGCTAATCCTATGAGCAGAGACACAGCCCCCGTACCCAAGGCGGTCCCCAAGATGCCCTCGAAGGCGCCCTCGCCAAAGCCCGCCGCGTTCGGCGAGGGCTTTGTGCTGGACTGTTGGTATTTTGCCGCCCTTGGCCAAGAGCTCAAGCCGGGCAAGCTTCAGCGCTATGAGCTTCTCGGCGAGCCGGTGCTTCTAGGCCGCACACTAGCGGGCGAGGCCTATGCCCTACGCGATATCTGCCCCCATCGGGCTGCGCCGCTCTCTGCAGGCAAGCTGACCCGCGACGATGCCGGACATGAGGCCGTTCAGTGCCCCTATCATGGCTGGCTGTTTCGCACCGATGGGGTCTGTAGCAAGATCCCGTCTCTGGTCGAGGAACAGGGTATGGATGTCGAACGCATCCGTGTGCGGCGTTTCCCCGTCCAAGAGAGCCAAGGTCTGGTCTTTGTCTGGATGGCGTCCGATCCCCGCAGCGAGGCTGAGCCGGACCACGCCCCGCAGATCTTTCCCGGTGTCGTCGGCGGCAAGCCCAAGCTGGTCGACCGAATGGTGTTCGATGTCCATGTTGATCACGCCGTGGTCGGCCTGATGGATCCGGCCCACGGCCCCTATGTCCATGCCCAGTGGTGGTGGCGCTCGGCCAAGAGCCAGCATGCCAAGGCCAAGCTTTTTGCCCCCCGTGAGGCAGGCTTTGCCATGGTCCGGCACGAGCCCTCTAAGAACAGCCGCGCCTATGCGATTTTGGGCGGCGAGCCCCTGACCGAGATCACCTTCCGCCTGCCCGGCCTTCGCTGGGAACATATTACGGTGGGCAAGAGACAGGTCCTGTCCCTGACCTGCCTGACCCCGATGTCTGAGACCAAGACCCGCATCACCCAGATCGTCTGGTCCGACCACCCGATCTTTGGCCTGATTGCGCCCTTCTTTGCCGCCGGGGCGCGGGCCTTTTTGCGGCAGGATGGCGATATGGTGAACCTGCAAAATGAGGGTCTGAAATATGATCCCTCACTGCTCTGGATCGACGATGCCGACCGGCAGGCCAAATGGTATCAGGCCCTCAAACGCGAATGGGCCGCCAGCCGCAAAGAGGCGCGGGCCTTCGTCAATCCGATCGAAGAGACGGTGCTGAAATGGCGCAGCTAATGGGCACGAACACGGGATTGAGAAGTCCTATGGCGCATCATCGGCGCGGCCAGTAAAAGACCCTCATGACCCAATCAGACGAACCGAAAAAGGGCTGGTTTAAGCGCCTTGCCGATGGGCTGACGCGCTCGACGCGGCAGATGACCGAGCAGGTTGTGGCGGCCATCGTCACGCGGCCGCTCGATCAGGCGATGCTCGACGATCTCGAAGAGATGCTGATCGAGGCTGATCTGGGTCCCGCCGCCGCTGGCCGCGTGGCCGAGGCCTTTGGCAAGGCCCGTTTTGGCCGCGAAGCGTCTGAATCCGAGATCAAGCTCGCGCTGGCCGAGGCGGTTGCCGCTGAGCTTTTGCCCCGCCAAGGCCGGTTTGATCCTCTATCGGGTCCCAAGCCCTATGTGGTGCTGTTTGTCGGCGTCAATGGCTCTGGCAAGACCACGACCTTGGGCAAGATCGCCGCCGACCTGACGGGTCGCGGTGCCAAGGTTCTGATTGCGGCGGGCGACACGTTCCGCGCCGCAGCGGTCGAACAGCTCAAGGTCTGGGCCGACCGGTCCGGGGCCGACTTCCTGTCCCGTCCCACGGGTGCCGATGCGGCAGGTCTGGCCTTTGACGCGCTCGAACAGGCCCGCAACGGCGGCTATGACGTGCTCTTGATCGATACGGCAGGGCGTTTGCAAAACAAGTCCGGCCTGATGGATGAGTTGTTAAAGATCGTCCGGGTGCTGAAAAAGATCGATCCTGATGCCCCCCACGAGACCTTGCTGGTGCTCGATGCCACGGTGGGCCGTAATGCCCTGTCGCAAGAAAATATCTTCGGCAATACCGCAGGCGTCACCGGCATTGTCATGACCAAGCTCGACGGCACGGCCCGGGGTGGGGTTCTGGTGCCCGTGGCTCAGGCGTCAGATGCCCCCATCAAACTGATCGGCGTCGGCGAGGGGATCGAAGATCTTCAGCCCTTTGACGCGGTCGCCTTTTCTCGCTCGCTGGTCGGGCTGGATGGAACGGATAACCCATGAGTCAGCCCCTATCGGATAAGACCAGAACCCTGATCCGCTCGGGCGTCGACTATGCCGGACCGCTGGCCTTTCTGGTCGGCTATCTGATCACCCACAATATGCTCAGTGCCACTTGGGCTTTGGTTGGAGCCTCCGCCATTGCGCTGGCCGTAGGCTATGGGGTGGAGCGACGGATCGCGCCCATGCCTCTGTTCGCCGGACTAGCGGCGCTGATCTTTGGCGGCCTGACCCTCTATTTCCACGATCCGCGCTTTGTGAAGATCAAGCCGACCGCGATCAATACTATCCTTGGCCTGACCATGCTCGGCGGCTTGGCCCTTAAGCGCAATCCCCTCAAGGCCCTGATGGGCGAAGCGCTCAAGCTGCCCGACGCGGCATGGCGCACCTTGACCCTGCGCTATGGTCTGTTTTTTCTGTGCGTGGCGGTCTTGAACGAAGCCATCTGGCGCACCCAACCGGAATCGATCTGGATCTGGTTCCGGATGCCAGGATTGCAGATCCTGTCCCTAGTCTTTTCCCTGACCCAGCTCCCGCTAATGATGAAACATATTCAAACCGACACTCAGACGGACAAGAATTCAGCCGACGTCTGAGGACTTTTTGTCCATTGTCGTTAAACCGACGTAGACAGACATTATGGTGAGCCTAGCCCCCGCTATCGGGGACACTGCTGGAGGCCCTTTATGTCTAAGTCCCGCCTAGACGACAGCCCGATTGATCTGAACCGATCGCCAAGCCACCTGTTACATCGGGTGCTGCAGATGGCTTTGGACCTCTTTGTCGAAGAGGCCGGTCCCGGTGCGGTGACCCAGCGCCAATTTGCCGTTCTCGCTGCTGTGGCTGCCGATGAAGGCCCAACCCAGTCCCGCCTTGTTAAGGCCACGGGCATTGATCGCTCGACGCTCGCCGATATGGTGGCACGGATGATCGATAAGGGGCTCCTGACCCGCGAGCGGTCCGTCAAGGATGCGCGGGCCAATAGTGTCAGCCTAACCGATCTGGGTCGCCACACCCTCAGCGACATGACCCCCAAAGTCGGCGCTGCCGATAGCCGCCTTCTAGCTCACCTAAGCGCGGGCAAGCGCGACAGCTTCATCAAACTGTTGCGCGACTTCATTCGCTCAGGTGAAGAGACGGACGAGATCCTGCCCGACCCCGCCGCCAAGCCTAAAAAGAAGTCGGACAAGGCTCCAAAGGCCGAAAAGAAGAAAAAGAAGAAGAAAAAGGCCGCGATCGATCTTGCCGATTGATCCATAGGCTCGACTTAAGCGGACTTATCTGGTCGCATGGCCGGATCGAATTTTGGATGGATCAGATGGTGTACCGTGTCCTTGCCGCAGCGAGCCTCGTCGTCTTGGGCTTCATCGCCGTGGGCGGACTGATGACGGCTGCGGCGGGCACACCAAGCCTGCGCGGTCAGAGGATCGACATTGGCGGTGGACGCCACATGCACCTGATCTGTGAAGGACCCGCGGCCGGAGTCGGCCCCACTGTCCTGTTCGAGGCCGGTGCCTTTGGCTTTTCCGCCGACTGGGGTGCCGTTCAAGTGGGCCTGACCAGGGCGGGACAAAGATCGTGCGCCTATGACCGCGCCGGTCTTGGCCAAAGCGATCCAGGACCTGGACCGCGCGATGCCAATGCCATTGTTGGTGACCTCGAAAAGCTGCTGACCGTGGCCAATGAGCCCGGACCCTATATCTATGTCGGGCACTCTATGGCCGGGGTCTATGCGCGCCTCTTTACCGCGCGCAATGCTGACAGGGTGGCTGGCGTCGTTTTGGTCGATGCTGCCTCGCCAGAGGCCACCGCCGTGCCACAGGTGTCAAAATTTGTTGGCGCCTTTGCCACCGCCTCGCGAATGGCCGCATGGGGAGCCTCGACGGGACTGTTCAAGCCCCTAGCCGGCACGCGTCTTGGAGACAAGATCGGCCTGCCCTCGGCCGCCTCAGCGGAAAAGCGCCATGCCTTCGCCTCCGCGGCCCATAACCGCGTTGCGGCTGACGAGGTCGCCCTCTGGCCGCAAAGCGCCCAACAAGCGGCCGCCGCTGCTCAATATCCATCGACCCTGCCGGTCATGGTGGTCACCGCCGGTCCAGCCGAGGGGGCGCGTAAACAGTGGAAGGACCTTCAGGCGGCTCCTGCCCTCGCCTCAAAATTTGGCGTCGCGGTTAATGTGCCTGAAGCCAGTCACAACAGCGTTCTAGGCCTGCAACATAACGGAGCCATCTTGCGAGCCATCGCTCAGGTGCGTAAGGTCATCGAAACCAAGGGTTGATTGGATCCAAGATCTGGACCGGCCCTGATCGCTTCAACGGCTAGCGAAGGGTCCATCACCGATGACCACCGCCCTCAGTCTCACTGGCGTGACTAAGCGCTATGGCGACTTCACCGCCGTGCAGTCTCTCAGTTTCGAGGTTGGAACAGGCCAGATCTGCGGCTTTCTCGGCCCCAATGGCGCGGGCAAGACCTCGACCATTCGCATGATCCTCGGCCTTGTCGAACCGACCGAAGGCACGATCGAGATCCTCGCCACTCAAGATGCGCGCAAGGTCCGCGAACGGATCGGCTTCCTGCCTGAAGAGCGGGGCCTCTACAAACGCATGACCCCTGTCGATGCCATCGCCTTTTTTGCCGGCCTTAAGGGTATCAGCGACCGTGACGCAAGGCGCACGGCCAGACAGATGCTCGAAGACCAGGGTCTCGGCAGCGCCATGAACCGCCCGATCAAGGACCTGTCCAAAGGCATGTCTCAAAAGGTCCAACTCCTATCGGCCATCGCCCACGATCCTGAACTGGTCATTCTTGACGAGCCCTTTTCCGGCCTTGATCCGGTCAATCAGCAATCGCTAGAGGCCATCATTCGCGGCTTGGCCGCTAAGGGCTCGACCGTGCTGTTCTCGACCCACGTTATGCAACATGCCGAGCGGCTTTGTGATCGGGTGGTGCTGATGGCAAGGGGCCGCAAGATGTTTGATGGCGACATGGCGGGGGCCCGCAGCCACGCCCCCCGCTTACTGGTGCTTGAGGGCAATATTAGCCTTCAGGCCGTTCAGGCCCTGCCCGGCATTGAGCGCGTAGAGGTCGCCGCCCTTGAGGGCCAAGATGGAACCCATCAGGCGCACCTATCAGCGACCCTCAAGCCCGGCGCAAACGGGCAGGAGGCCTTGCGCGCCGCCTTCAGCCAAGGGCTCGACCTTCGGCGCTTTGAGTTGAAAGAGCCCACTCTGCACGATGCCTTTATCGCCTTAACGGGGGATCAGATATGAGACGCCTGCTCAAGATCGCCCTGCGCGAATATCTCAGCTATGTGCGCACCGTCGGCTTTTGGCTATCAATGGCCGGCTTACCCGTGATCATGGGGATCGCGGTCATGGCCCCCACCCTGATCGAACGGTCTGCCCCCACACCCAAGATGGCCATTATAGATCTGAGTGGGCGCCATCTGACGCCTGTCATCCTCAAGAAATTTGAGCATCAACAGAGCGTTCGGGTCGCCAAAGCCATGGCGGCGGCTGCAACTGCGGCGGCGGGACCCAAGGCAGGAGAGGCGATTATGGCCAGCTTCAACGCCCTAGGCCTCAAGGCGGCTGAGGCCACCTTTACATCGCTCGCCCCCAAGGTTGCGGGAACCTTCAAGGCCCCGACCCCAGAGGTCCAGATCGTACCGGCACCAGACACGGTGGCTGCCGCCTCAACGGCGGAGGCTGCGGGCAAGGCGCTGAAACCCTATCTGACCGACGAGACCGAACGTGGACTGACCTACGGTGCCATCCTTACCGCCGATACCAAGACCCTTTCGGTCGATTTCTGGAGCCGCAATATCGGCCTTCAGGCGCTTGATGACAGTCTCAAGGACATTCTGCGCGATGAGGATCGGCGCATGCGTCTGATGCAGGCCGGGGTCTCTGATGCCCTGTTGAAGGAGATCGATGCCGCTGAGCCGGTCATGCGCCTGAGATCACCGAAATCGGAGGGCGACCAGGTCTCCTTGCGCGACCGCCTACCGACCGTGATTGGCTTTGTTATGGCCATGGGCCTTTGGACGGTAATTCTCAGCGGCGCTGGGATCTTGCTCAACAGCGTGGTGGAGGACAAGTCTAGCCGCGTGCTTGAGGTCCTGCTCGCCTCGGCCTCGACCACCGAGATTATGGGCGGCAAGATATTGGGTGTAGCAGCCGTCACCTTTTCGGTCCTTGGAATTTGGCTCTCCCTTGGCACGGCCATGCTGCTGACCAGCGCCCCGGGGCTGTCTGAAGACCTCATCGCCATCTTAGCCACCAAGGGCCTAGCCTACTATTTCGGCTTCTATCTGATCGGCGGCTATCTGATCTATGCATGCGTCTTTACGGCCATCGGGGCCTTTTGCGAGACCACAAGAGAGGCCCAGACCCTGGTTGGGCCCATGATGTTGATCCTGTCCATTCCGATGGTCTTCATGTCGCAATCGATCACTCACCCCGACATGCCGATTATCAAGATCCTCTGCTGGGTCCCGCCCTTCACACCGTTCATGATGATGGTCCGCGCCGCCGCTGGCCCCACCCTTTTGGAGATGGTGGGCACGGGATTGGGTATGGTGGCCTTTATCACCCTGACCCTCTGGCTATCGGGCAAGGCCTTCCGTGCCGGAGCCCTGTCAACCAGCAAGCTCGACCCCAAGGCCCTCATCGTGGGAATGATCGGGCGCAGACCCAAACCGGTCTAGTTCGGCCTAATCTAGACACGACAAAGGCCGCGCTGGTTTCCCCGCGCGGCCTCAAAATCTGGGTCGATTTCACAGCGGTCTTGCCTTACGGCAAAACCCCTAGAGCCTAGCGAACAGGCTTCTTCGGTGCTGCGATCAGGCCTTCGCGCTGCATGCGCTTGCGGGCCATCTTGCGCGCCCGGCGCACAGCTTCGGCCTTTTGGCGAGCCCGCTTTTCAGAGGGCTTTTCGAAATGGACGTGCCGCTTCATTTCACGGAACGAACCTTCGCGCTGCATCTTCTTCTTGAGCGCCTTCAGCGCTTGGTCGACATTATTGTCGCGCACGAAAATCTGAACGATGACCAAGTCCTCCAAAGCGCGCTAGCCTAGGCCTACCTTGCGAAGGCATGCGCCTTCGGGCCGAGTGCTAGCGAATAAGAATCCATTGCCCGAGGGAAAATCCCTTCGTGCTTGGCCGCGCTGATACCAGAGGCTTTGAGGCCTGTCTACCGGCCAGTCCTCGCAGAGGCGAGATTCAGAACTGATTTGCGTAAAAAGCCAACGGTCCTTGTGATCTGAGGCAAAGGGACCCATTGCAGCCGATGACGCGCGGGCCAAGGCGGACTATATAGACGGCCATGTCTATGCGATCGCAACCCTCCCTGTCGACCTCTCCTCCCCTGGCTTGGGACGAAACCACCGAGCAGGGCGTGCTGGATGAGGCCTTGGTTATGGCTGCGGGACGCGGCTGGACCCAAGGGCTGGTCTTAGCGGCTGGCGCCAAGCTGGGCCTAAGCGCGGCGGAGGCGGACCTTCTCTTGCCCCACGGCCCGGCCGATCTCGCCGCCCTCCTGTCACGCCGCCATGACGACCTGACCTTGGCGGCCCTCGCCGGGACCGATCCGGCCAGCTTAAAGATGCGTCAGCGGATTTCACTGGGCATTCTGACTCGCCTCGACATTGCTGCCGCGGAAGACGAGGCCCTGCACCGCTGGGCAGGCTATCTGGCCCTACCGCACCATCTGCCGCTGGCGCTCAGACTGGTCTGGGAAAGCGCTGATCGGATCTGGCGGTGGGCGGGCGATACGGCCACCGACGAGAACCACTATTCCAAGCGCGCCCTCGTGGCGGGCATCTTGGCCAGCGCCATGGCTGTGCGCCTGAGCAGCGGCGCTGAAGCCGCCAGCGCGCTCGTGGCGGCGCGGATCGACAATGTCATGGCCTTTGAGACCTGGAAGGCCAAGCTCAAGCCCTCTGACCTTGCCAAGGACCTGGCCTCAGCCCTCGGCAAGATACGCTACGGCTAGTCGTTAAGCGGGAACAGCCGATTGACGTGGCCCATCTTGCGGCCCGGACGTGGCTCACCCTTGCCATAGAGCCATAGGCGCGCATCCTGCTCAAGCGACAGGGCCTTCCAGTCCAGAACCTCATCGCCAAGCAGATTGGTCATCTCGACACGGGCCAAGGGCGCGACCTTGCCTAGGGGCCAGCCTGCGACCGCACGAATATGCTGCTCGAACTGATCGACCTCACAGCCATCAAGGGTCCAGTGACCGGTATTGTGAACCCGAGGCGCGATCTCATTGACCAAAAGACGGCCATCGGCCAGCTCGAACATCTCCACGCCCATTATGCCGATATAGTCCAGACCGGTGAGGATCCGGGCCGCCAAGGTCATGGCCAGCTCTTGGGTCGCTGCTGAAATGCGTGCGGGGGCAGCGGTGCGGCGAAGAACGCCATTTTCGTGATGGTTTTCCCCCACAGGATAGGCTGCGACCTCCCCATCGGTACCGCGCGCCGCGATCACCGACAGTTCGCGCACAAAGTCAGCAGCGGCCTCAAGGATGCAGGGCCGCTCACCCAGCTGTGCAAAGGCTGCCTCGGCATGGGCCGCGTCATGGCTTTCAATCCAAACCTGACCCTTGCCGTCATAGCCATCGCGGCGGGTCTTGAGCAGGCACGGGGCCCCCATCCGCGCCACAGCTTCAACCGCCTCTTGCGCCGTCGAGACGGGGGAAAAGGCCACGGTTGGCACACCATGGCTATTGAGAAAGCTCTTCTCGTCCACCCGGTCCTGCGCCACAGCCAAGGCTAGCGGCCCCGGCGCGACAAGACAGCCGAGCGCCTGAAGCTGCGCAATGGCCGCTGCCGGAACATTTTCAAACTCATAGGTCACGACCGAGGCAAGGCTGGCCAATTCCGCAAGGGCTGTCGGATCGGTATAGTCGGCGATCAGGGTGCGGGCACTGACCTGGCTGGCGCATGAGCCTGCCTCAGGCGTCAAGATCACCGTCTGAAAGCCTAAACGCGCAGCCGCCAAAGATAACATTCGGCCAAGCTGGCCGCCGCCGACTATGCCAATGGACGAGCCGGGGGCGAGGGGCAGACGAGGGTCCGTCATAGGGCGCTATCTTCCACCGTCTCTGCGACACTCTCGGTCTGGGCCTCAACAAAGGCCGCCAAGCGCTGGGCTAGCGCCTGATCCGCCAAGGCTAAGATCCGAACGGCCAGCAGACCGGCATTCTTGGCCCCCGCCTCACCAATGGCTAAGGTCGCAACGGGTATTCCGCCGGGCATCTGAACGATCGACAGAAGCGAATCCAAGCCGCTGAGGGCCTTGGACTGAACCGGAACGCCGAGGACGGGAAGATCGGTCATCGAAGCGGTCATGCCAGGAAGGTGGGCAGCGCCACCGGCACCGGCAATGATGACCTGAAAGCCTGCCGCCTTGGCCCCCTTGGCAAAGCTGACCATCCGCTCTGGCGTGCGATGGGCCGACACGACCTTGGCCTCATAGCCAACCCCGAGAGCGGTCAAGATGTCGGCCGCAGCCTTCATGGTTGGCCAGTCGGAGCGACTGCCCATAATGATGGCGACCGGGACCCCGGTGGGGTTCATGGCAAATCCCTTTGTCTGGCCGTGACTGAAAATCGGTCACTCAGCCTATCGAAGGGGCCGGAGTATAGGCGTGCGCCTTGCGCCTGCAACCGACAGCGTTAAGATTCATGCTGACTGCGAGATGATTCTCTACCGAATCATGCGGTTTCGGCGGGCGACTCGATGAAGCTATTAGGCGTTCGGGCTGATCCCCTCTCTGGGGTGAGACGAAGGGCAGCACTGCAGGCGGCGGCCGAAAGTTCGGGACAGTCGGCTGCGACGACCCGTTCGGGCGACACGGCAGCCTTTCTTGGTCTGACCCCAACGGACATGACGCCGCCGGTCAAGGCTGCACTCGCGACCCTCTTGACGGAAATTGACGAACTGCGCCGCGAGGTTGGACTGCTCAAGGGCCGCCTCAACGAGGCAGAGGATCTGGCCGATAGGGATGGCTTGACGCCGGTCCTCAATCGCCGCGCCTTCGTGCGTGAACTTCAGCGTGTGATCACCTTCGCCCAAAGGTTCGACACCCCCGCAAGCCTCGTCTATTTCGATCTCGATGGCTTTAAGGCCGTCAATGATCGGTTTGGCCATGCGGCGGGCGACGCCGCCCTGAAGGCTGTGGCCGAACGGTTGGCTGTGGCGGTTCGCGACGGGGATGTGGTCGGACGGCTAGGCGGCGATGAGTTTGGCGTCATCCTGACGCAGGCCGATCTGGGCACGGGCCTGGCCAAGGCCGCCAGCCTTGCCCAGACCATCGAGTCTGAACCGGCCTCCTATGGCGACTGGCTTGCCCCGCTGCACGTCTCCTACGGCGTGCGCGAGATCGAAGCCGGTCTGACGGCAGAGCAGCATCTGGCCGAAGCCGACGCTGCGATGTATGCCCGCAAGCGCAGTGCCTCGGCCATAGCCGCTGCAGGCTAAGGAACCGCTAGACCTTCGCCTTGGTCAGCCGTCCTCGTCTTTTGCGGCGGTCGGCATTGCCCGACCATTCGGTCTCAAGATAGGTGGAGTTGGCGAGATTGAGGGTCTCGACACCGCCCCGCAGGCCGCGCTTCTGTCCCGGTTGACCCAAGATTTGGGCGGCAAAGGAGGCGGCCGATAACTCATTAAACGGATTGGCCACAGGGACCGGAAGGCCTGTGAGGCTTAAGGGTTCATGTTGCTCAATGGCGCTCTCAGGCACCGCGACAAGGCGGATAACCTTTCTGACAGCCCCCTTGCGACGAACCGGCTTTATCGGTTTGGTCATAGGGTAACACCTCTGTTCTGAGGGACTCGCCCATTCTTGGGCTATGCTCGTTATGAGCCGTACGAGCGTACGACTCCTTAACCAAACGTCAACCCTTGGAGGCCAGCCGAGAAATCTGCTCCTGCATTTCCTCGATTTTTTTCTTCAGGTCATTGAGCGAATCATCGGCTGCGGCTGGCGCAGCCGGTGCTGAGGCCGATGGGGCCGCAGTGGTCGCAGGGGCGGCCACATCACTGTCTTCCGGGCGCACATAGGCAAAGGGCGAGAACATCTTCATCGCCCGGTCAAACATGGCGAGGTTCTGTTTGACCTGGTCTTCGAGAAATTGAGGTCCAGTCCCCGCCCCTAGACCAGAGCCTAAACCTGCAGTGAGGCCCGGCGCCAAGGCCGGGGCAATCGCGCCCAACTGGGTCCGCATCCGCTCTTGCTGGCGCGTGAAGCTGTCGAGAGACAGTTCCAGATAGCTGGGCAAAAAGGCCTGCATGGAGTTGCCGTAAAACCCGATCAGTTGGCGCAGAAACTGGATCGGCAACAGGTTTTGCCCTCGGCTCTCCTCGTCAAAGATGATCTGGGTCAGGACCGAACGGGTGATGTCTTCATTGGTCTTGGCGTCGAAGACAACAAAATCGATCCCTTCTTTGACCATCTCCGACAGGTGCTCAAGCGTCACATAAGAACTGGAGGCGGTATTATAGAGCCGTCGATTGGCATATTTCTTAATGACCACGCGGCCTTGAGCGCCCCCACCCGACGCCTTGGCACTCGCCCCGGCCTTAGGCCCAGAATGTTCGGAACCAGTCTTCTGATGATCTGACATCGGGTCTCCTAAGGCCAAGGGCCTTGTTTAGGACGCGCGTGTATACAGGGTGTAATGTTGCATCGCAGTATCTTCAATGCAACGGTTGACGAATAGATTGGGACTATTGCCGCGCTGACAGCATTGTCATGATGACGGATGTCAGTGAAATTGCCATGGTGAACGCCATTACAGGACGGGTCGTCCTAGGTCCTTTTGCAGTCGCAAAATATCGGAGCACCATAGAGCCATGAGTGAAATTGTCATCGTATCGGCCGCCCGCACACCCGTGGGTTCTTTCAATGGTGCCTTGAGCGCTCTGCCCGCCAGCGAGCTGGGTAAGGTTGCCATTCAGGCCGCCGTGGCGCGCGCCAATATCGCTATGGCCGATGTCGATGAAGTCATTCTGGGTCAGGTCCTTCAGGCCGGTGCTGGTCAAGGCCCCGCCCGTCAGGCCGCCATGGCCGCTGGCGTCCCACAGGAAAGCCCGGCCTGGAGCCTGAACCAACTGTGTGGCTCAGGTCTGCGCGCGGTCGCCCTTGGCATGCAGCAGATCGCCAATGGCGATGCCAAGATCGTTGTGGCCGGTGGTCAAGAAAGCATGAGCCAGTCGCCCCACGCCGCGCACCTGCGCAACGGTCAAAAGATGGGTGACCTCGGCTTTGTCGACACCATGATTAAGGACGGCCTGTGGGATGCGTTCCACGGCTATCACATGGGTCAGACCGCTGAAAACATCGCCGCCCGCTGGCAGATCACGCGCGAAGATCAAGACAACTTCGCCGTCGCCTCGCAGAACAAGGCCGAAGCCGCGCAAAAGGCTGGCAAGTTCGACGCCCAGATCGCTCCCGTCACCATAAAGGGCCGCAAGGGCGACGTCATTGTCGACAAGGACGAATATATCCGTCACGGCGCGACCTATGACAGCGTCAGCGGCCTGAAGCCCGCCTTCACCAAGGACGGTTCGGTCACGGCGGCCAATGCCTCCGGCCTCAATGACGGCGCCGCCGTCGTGGTGCTGATGAGCGCCGACGAAGCCACCAAGCGCGGCCTGACGCCCATGGCGCGCATCGCCTCCTGGGCCCATGCCGGGGTTGACCCCAGCATCATGGGCACCGGCCCCATCCCCGCCGTTCGTAAGGCGCTGGAAAAGGCTGGCTGGTCCGTGGGCGATCTGGACCTGATTGAGTCCAACGAAGCCTTCGCCGCCCAGTCCCTGTGCGTAGTTCGCGAGCTCGGCCTTGATCCTGCCAAGGTCAATGTCAATGGCGGCGCCATCGCGATCGGCCACCCCATCGGCGCGTCTGGCGCACGCATCCTGACCACCCTGCTCTATGCGATGCAGGATCAGGACGCCAAGAAGGGTGTTGCTACCCTCTGCGTCGGCGGCGGCATGGGCGTTGCGATCTGCGTCGAGCGCGCCTGAACCCTCTTTAGACCTGAACGGTAACCGGCGCCTAAGGCGCCGGTAGCCCCCCTATGATTTTAAAATCCCTGACCTTTAAAGGATAGACCATGACTAAAACTGCAGTCGTGACCGGCGGAACGCGCGGCATCGGCCTGGCCATCACCCAGCAACTCAAGGCCGCTGGCTACAAGGTTGCGGCCCTCTATGCTGGCAACGAAGCTGCCGCCGAGGCCGTCCGCAAGGACCTTGGCGTCCTCTGCATCAAGGCCGATGTGGGTGATTTCGAGGCCGTTGGCGCGGCCTTTGCTGAGATCGAAAAGACGCTCGGCCCCATTGAGGTTCTGGTCAACAATGCCGGGATCACCCGCGATGCCATGCTGCACAAGCTGACCCCCGGCCAGTGGAACGAAGTGATCCGCGCTGACCTCGACAGCGTGTTCAACACCAGTCGTCACGTCATCGATGGCATGCGCGAGCGTAATTTCGGCCGCATCATCAATATCTCGTCGATCAATGGCCAAAAGGGCCAGATGGGCCAGACCAACTATTCCGCGGCCAAGGCTGGCGTG
>CANCJE010000065.1 GCA_947378235.1 Caulobacteraceae bacterium
TCTTCGAAGGTGACGAGGTCTTGGTCATAGAGGCTGTTGGGGCTGGTCCGGCCGATGATCGAGACATTGCCCTTATAGAGCTTGACCCGCACCTGACCGCTGACCTCTTTTTGTGAATAGTCGATGGCCGCCTGCAGCATCTCGCGCTCGGGGGCGAACCAGAAACCATTATAGACCAGCGACGCATATTTCGGCATCAGCTCGTCCTTCAGGTGCATCGAGCCGCGATCCAGCGTGATGCTCTCAATGCCCCGGTGCGCGGCCAAGAGGATCGTCCCGCCGGGGGTCTCATAGACGCCGCGAGACTTCATGCCGACAAAGCGGTTCTCGACCAGATCGAGCCGCCCGACGCCATTGTCATGGCCAAGCTGGTTCAGTTTGGTCAGCAAGGTTGCAGGCGACATGACCACGCCGTCGATAGCGACCGGATCACCCTTTTCAAAGTCGATGGTGAAGATGTGCGGCTGATCAGGCGCATCTTCTGGCGCGATGGTGCGCATATGGACAAATTCAGGGGCCTCGACCGCCGGGTCTTCCAGCACCTTACCCTCCGATGAGGAATGGAGCAGGTTGGCATCGACGCTGAAGGGAGCCTCGCCGCGCTTGTCCTTGGCGATCTGGATCTGGTGTGCTTCGGCAAAGGCCAGCAGGGCCTCGCGGGACTTAAAGTCCCATTCGCGCCAAGGGGCGATGACATGGATATCAGGCTCGAGGGCATAGTAGCCCAGCTCGAAACGGACCTGATCATTGCCCTTGCCGGTCGCGCCGTGGCTGACCGCATCGGCCCCAACCTTGCGGGCGATCTCGATCTGTTTCTTGGCGATCAGGGGACGGGCGATCGAGGTGCCGAGCAGATATTGGCCCTCATAGACCGTATTGGCGCGGAACATGGGGAAGACATAGTCGCGGACAAACTCTTCGCGCACATCCTCGATGAAGATGTTCTCCGGCTTGACGCCCGCCGCCAGAGCCTTGGCCCGCGCCGGTTCGATCTCTTCGCCTTGACCGAGGTCCGCGGTGAAGGTCACGACCTCCGCGCCATATTCGGTCTGCAGCCACTTCAAAATGATCGAGGTGTCCAAGCCGCCGCTATAGGCGAGCACGACTTTTTTCACGGAGCGTTTGGCGTCGGACATGGTGGGCGATCCTAAGAAGTGGAATTTGAAGCGCGTTGGGGTTCAAAGACACCTTGGCGCGCAGGTCAAGACCTAAGCTGGCCTTCGGCAGCCAAGACCTTCAGGGCCTGACGCATATGCCAGAGGTGGGTCAGGCACAGAAGGGGCGCGATGAACAGGCGTGTGCCCAGCATAATGATCCGAGTGGACGATCCTGCGGGCGCGGTTTGGCCGGAGGTCAGCAGGATCAACCAGACACCGCAGGCGATAATCGGCATCAAGGTCACGGCCATCAGGCGCGAGGCCCGCCAGGTGGGGGCTCCGCCCAGTCCGAACTGCATCGGTACCTTCGCCAACGGCCGAACAAGGCCAAAGGTCTGGCGCGAAACACTGCTCATAATGGCCAGCGAAGCGATCCACAGGCCATCGACAATGAGGGTCAGCCAATCCATCAGCCTTGCTCCATTAGACGGTCACCTGAGCGCCCATCTCGACCACGCGGCCGGGCGGGATCTTGAAGAAGTCCGTGGGATTGGCCGCATTGCGCATCAGGAAGATGAAGATCTTATCTTGCCAGAGCGGCATACCCGACTGGGCCGACGGCACGACCGAGCGACGACCAAGGAAGAAACTGGTGGCCATGATGTCAAACTTCAGGCCGAGCTTGCGACAGAGGGCCAGAGCCTTGGGCACGTTCGGGCTTTCCATGAAGCCATAGTTGATAAAGACCTTCTTGAAGTCGTCATTGACCTTCTCGATGGTCACCCGATCCTCTTCGCGCACACGCGGCGTCTCGGTGGTGCGCACGGTCAAGATCACGTTCTTTTCGTGCAGGACCTTATTGTGCTTGATGTTGTGCATCAGGGCCACCGGGGCGACGTCGGGGTCGGAGGTCAGGAAGATTGCGGTACCGGGCGCTCGGTGTGGCGCTCGTGCGTGCAGGATGGCAATCAACTCGTTCAAGGGCACACTGTCGCGGCGGGTCTTGTCGGTGAGGATCTGAGATCCGCGCGTCCAGGTCCACATGACCGTCACCAGACCCGCCCCCAAGACCAGCGGCAGCCAAGCCCCGTCTGGAATTTTCAGCATGTTCGAGGAGATAAACACCACATCCAATATGCCCAGCGGCAGAAGTAGGACGAGACACTGTGCCCGTGACCACTTCCACATCCGGCGCATAATCACATAGGCCAGCAGGGTGTCGACAAACATCGAGCCAGTGACCGCAATACCATAGGCCGAGGCCAAGGCGCTGGAGGTCTGGAACACGAAGAGCAGCAGCAAAACACCAATCAGCAGCAGGCTGTTGACCGCAGGCACATAGATTTGACCCGACTGGGTCTCCGAGGTGCGCTTGATATCGATACGGGGCAACAGGCCCAGCTGCACCGCCTGCTGGGTCATCGAAAAGGCCCCGGTAATGACCGCTTGGCTGGCAATGACCGCTGCTGCTGTCGCCAGACCCAAAACCGGCCAATAGGCAAAATCAGGCACCATTTCCCAAAAGGGATTGGCGCGCGCTGACGGGTGGGACAGGACCAAGGCCCCTTGGCCCAGATAGTTCAAGGCCAAACATGGTAGGACGAGGATCAGCCAAGCTGTGCGGATCGGCTTCTTTCCGAAATGACCCATGTCAGCATAGAGGGCTTCAGCCCCCGTAACGGCCAAGAACACACTGCCCAGAATCACGAAGCCAACAAACCCGTTCTCAAGCAAGAACCGGATGCCGTAATAGGGGCTAAAGGCGCGCAAAATCGACCAGTTATCGGCAATATGCAAAATGCCCAAAGCCGCTAGGACAAAAAACCAAGTCAGGGTTATTGGGCCAAACAGGTTGGCCATACTCTGGGTGCCTTTGGCCTGAACCAAAAACAGCGCCACAAGAATAAGGGCTGAGGCTGGTAAGACGTACGGAGCCAAGGTGGCACCAAGATTTGGTGCATCCTTCAAGCCTTCCATCGCGCCCAAAACGGAAATGGCCGGGGTAATGATCCCATCGCCATAGAACAGGGCCGCACCGATCACACCGAGGAAAAATACGGCCATTGATCTTTGGCCAAGGGCTCTCTGAGCCAGCGCCATAAGGGCCAAGGTACCGCCTTCGCCCTTATTATCGGCTCGCATCAAGAAGATGACATATTTAACCGTCACGACGAGGAACAGCGCCCACAGAACCAGAGACACAACCCCGATCACAGCATGTTCGAGTTGGGTGGTGCTGCGCGCATGATGAAGAGCCTCGCGCATGGCATAGAGCGGGCTGGTGCCAATATCGCCAAACACCACGCCGATAGAGCCCAGCACCATGGGCCAGAACCGGTGGGCCTCACCATGCTGTCCGG
Organism: Caulobacteraceae bacterium; assembly: GCA_947378235.1. Classification (GTDB taxonomy): domain Bacteria; phylum Pseudomonadota; class Alphaproteobacteria; order Caulobacterales; family Caulobacteraceae; genus CAISGS01. The sequence continues at coordinate 3,458 of CANCJE010000065.1, forward strand.
AACCATTTCCATTGGACCCGTGCGGCGTGGCCGCTGCGGGGTCTTGAGAAGCGGTCGTGTCACCTGAGGCTTCAGAAGCCATTGAACCCCCTCGGAAGACCCCTGTTCTCGTGGGTCCCGCCGGAAATCAAACATTGGGATCGGGCGATAGACCCTTTCTTGGCAAGGTTCAATCGACCTGACGCTTGATTCGCATCAAGCCGACATTAGATTCGTTGCTGTTGTGTCCCGGACAACGCGCCTATGTTGCGCCGTCAGGAAAATTCCACCATGTCCGATAGTCAAAAATTCCCGGTCGCTGCCCACGCTCTGGCCTATCTCGCGCACAAGGAAGCCTTCAGCGCGAGCGCGGCCGTGTCCAGCGCGGCGCTGGCGGCCTCGATGCCGACCAATCCTGTGGTGGTGCGCCGTGTCACAGCGATGCTGGCCAAGGCCGGTCTGATTGCGACGCGGGCGGGTGCCAGCGGCGGGGCTTGGTTGCTCAAGCCAGCCGACAGGATCAGCCTTGATCAGGTCCTTCGCGCAGTGAATGGCTGCGCGCACCTTGGCATGCCGCCGCCCGGGGCCAAGGGCTGCCCCATCGGTCAGAAGATCCCCAAAGCCGTTGGGGCGGCAATTGCGGCGGCGGACGAGGCCGCAGCCGAGCGCCTGTCCCAGATCATGATCTCTGACCTGCTCAAAGATTAGGGGCAGCCGAGCCCTTCTATTGAGCGGCTTGATCATCAGGGGCGGTGCAGTCACTGTGCAGACCTGTTTCATGGTGCTGAAGAGGACCCATCCATGTCCCGCCGACTTTGTCTGATTACCGGAGCCTCTGCGGGGATCGGAGCGGCCATGGCCCGCACCTTTGCCAAGGCTGGGTACGATGTCGCCCTCACGGCCCGCCGCACCGACCGCCTTGAGGTGCTAGCCGACGAGATCCGCTTAAGGTTTGGCGTGGAGACCTATGTCATCGCCGCCGATCTGGCTCAGCCCGAAGCGGCGGAGAAGATCTTGGCCGAATTGGAATCCCACGGACGGGTTGTCGATGCGCTGGTCAATAATGCCGGCTACGGCTTGCCTGGCACCTACTCATCGACAGCTTGGCAAGATCAGCGCGATTTCTTGCAGGTGCTGTTGGTGGCGGTCTGCGACATGACGCACAAGGTCTTGCCGGGCATGGTCGAGCGCCGGTTCGGCCGGGTGATCAATGTGGCGTCCTTGGCAGGGCTCATGCCCGGATCATCGGGCCATACGCTCTATGGGGCGACCAAGAGCTTCATGGTTCGGTTTTCTCAGAGCCTGCATCTGGAATCGGCTGGAACCGGCGTCCATGTCAGCGCCCTTTGCCCCGGCTTTACCTATTCTGAGTTCCACGATGTCAATGACACCCGCGAGACCGTCTCGCGCTCGACACCCGCTTGGCTCTGGCTTGGGGCCGACGAGGTTGCTGAACAGGGCTATGAGGCCGTAGAGGCCAACCGCGCCATCTGTGTCACCGGCGCGCCCAACAAAGCCATCGCCGTTCTGGCCAAACTGATCCCCGAAGACTGGGCCCTCGCGCTCATGGCCTCAGGCTCGGGCCGGTTCAGGAAACAGTAAGAAAAGACCCCCTCACCCAACCCTCTCCCCCAAGGGGGCGAGGGCTAAGAACAGATAAGCCCTCTCCCTGTGGGAGAGGGTTGGGTGAGGGCCTTGTTTGCCCCCTACCCCGGAAAGGCGAAATAGCCGGTGCGGGGGAAGTGGATGTGGACGGTGCCGACGGCGGGGTCGTCGCGGGAGATGACGATCCGGTCGCGATTAGCGGCTACCAGCGTGCCCTTGACCTGATCGCGGCCATAGTCATCGGCCATCACGGTGACCGCTTCCCCGACCTTTGCCCCCAAGGGATCAGCCTCGTCGTGAATTTCGGTGCCCAAAGGCGTGGCGGCCTTAGCAACGGCCAGCGCCGTTGGACCGTCCATCTCGGTGGGATTGCCATGGCCAAAGGCCTCGACCATCGCGCGCCAAGCCGCAATATGGGGCATGTCGGCGGTAAGTTCGGTCACGACCTCCGGCAGGTTCCGAGCCAAGAACCAGACATTCATATAGGCCGACGCATCGGCGAGGCTGGGCCTTTTGCCAACCAACCAGCCGGACTTGGACGCCGCCAACTGCGCTTCCAGCCAGCCCATCTGCGCGCGCCATTGCTGTTTCATCGGTCCAATCGCGCCCTTCATGGCGGCCACATCGAAGGGGCGGCCTGAAAGCTGTTCGCGGTCCTTGATGAAGGCTTCAGGGGTCTTGTCGCCCAGCGCGCCGAAAATGATCGGCACGGTGGTCTGGAAGAACAGGCGGTCGGCCCACCAGTTGATCGGCCAGACCAGACCCGCCGCATCGTCAGGCACCATCGACGGGGTCGGACAGCGGCGCTCGATCTCGGCCATCATCACCTGCGTGTCGCAATAGATATCGGCCCCAATCTGCAGGGCTGGGGTGCGCCGATAGCCACCGCTGAGGGGCGTGAAGTCGGGCTTTGGCATCATGTTGGGCACATGAACTGAGGTCCAGGCCATACCCTTGAACCCAAACAGAACCCTGATCTTTTCCGAAAAGGGCGAGGTGTCGTAATGGTGCAGGATGATGGCGTCAGACATGGGGCCTCCCGGGGCGCTATAGCTTTGCCAAGGCTTATGCCACGGAAGGCGGGGCCTTCAACAGCATCGTTCCATCGTCGTGCGGGGCGCAAATCTGCAGAATCTGTCCTATATCTGCCCCATGACCACCGACACGCCTGACATCCCGTCTCAAACACCCCTCAAGGGGATGGACCTGATCAAGGACGAGTCCCTGCGCCTGCCCGACAGTCCCGGCGTCTATCGCATGATGGGCGAGGCTGGCGAGGTGCTCTATGTCGGCAAGGCCAAGAGCCTAAAGAAGCGGGTCACCCAGTACGCCCAAGGCCGGTTCCATACCCAGCGCATCGCTCACATGGTCCACCTTACGCGGTCGATGGAGTTCGTCACCACCAAGACCGAAACCGAAGCCCTGCTGCTGGAAATCAACTTCATCAAGTCGCTGAAGCCGCGCTTCAATGTGCTGCTGCGCGATGACAAGACCTTCCCAGAGATCCTGATCCGCCGCGACCATGCCTCGCCGCAGATCCGCAAACATCGCGGGGCCCATACGATTAAGGGGGATTATTTTGGCCCCTTCGCCTCGGCCTGGGCGGTCAATCGGACCGTCAATAGTCTGCAAAAGGCGTTTTTGCTGCGCTCCTGTACCGACAGTGTGTTTGAGAGCCGGACCCGGCCCTGCATGCTGCATCAGATCAAACGCTGCGCCGCCCCCTGCGTCGATCTGATCGCGCCAAAGGACTATTCGGCGCTGGTCGAAGAGGCCCACGACTTCTTGTCGGGCAAAAGCCGTTTGGTGCAAAAGCGCCTGTCGAACGAAATGAGCCAAGCGGCAGAGGATCTGGACTATGAGCGGGCCGCTTGGCTGCGCGACCGTCTACGCGCCCTATCGGCCGTCAGTCAGGACCAGTCGATCAATCCCAATACGGTCGAGGAGGCCGATGTCTTTGCCCTGTTTAGCGAGGGTGGGCAGGCCTGTGTTCAGGTGTTCTTTTTCCGCGCGGGCCAAAACTGGGGCAACCGCGCCTATTTTCCTCGCGTGGATCGGCAAGACGAGGACGAGGACATTCTCGATGCCTTTCTGGGACAGTTCTATGACGCCCAACCGGTACCACGCCTGATCCTAACCTCGCATATGGCCCCCAACCACGCGCTCCTCGCCGAGGCCTTCAGCCTGAAATCCGGACGCAAGGTCGAGATCGCAATGCCCAAGCGCGGCGAGAAGCTCGATCTGGTTCACCATGCCCTCACCAATGCCCGCGAGGCCCTGGGTCGGCGAATGGCGGAAAGTTCAGCCCAAGGCAAGTTGCTGGCCGCAGTGGCCGAGACCTTCGAACTGGACGGTCCGCCCGAGCGGATCGAGGTCTATGACAATTCCCACATTATGGGCACCAATGCCGTCGGCGGCATGATTGTGGCCGGACCCGATGGCTTCATGAAGAGCCAATATCGCAAGTTCAATATCAAGGACACTGAACTGGTCCCCGGTGACGACTATGGCATGATGCGCGAGGTCCTGCGCCGCCGCTTTGCCCGCATGGTCAAGGAGGAGGGTGAAGGCACGCCAACCCCGCGCCCGGATCTGGTGCTGATCGACGGCGGGGCTGGACAGTTGGCCGAGGCCATAGCCGTTCTGGCTGAGCTTGGTGTTGAGGATGTTGCCCTCGTCGGGGTCGCCAAGGGGCCGGACCGGGACGCAGGCCTTGAGCGGTTCTTCTTGCCGGGTAAGACGCCGCGCATGCTCGAGCCCAAGAGCCCGATCCTCTACTATCTGCAAAGGCTACGCGACGAGGCCCACCGCTTTGCCATCGGCACCCACCGCGCCAAGCGGGCCGCTGAGATGATCAAGAACCCGCTCGATGAGATCGAGGGTATCGGACCAGGCCGCAAGCGCGCCCTGCTGCACGCCTTCGGCTCGGCCAAAGGGGTGTCGCGGGCCGAGGTCGCTGAACTGGAAAAGGTCGATGGGGTCAGCGGCCCGCTCGCCCAGCGCATCTATGACTATTTCAGGCGGGGGTGAAGCCTAGCCTCAGGCCGTGTATAGATGGGTAAATCCGCCCCCCTATCACAGACCCTGAGGCCCTCAATGTTCACTAAAGCGGCTCTGCCCAACCTGCTGACGGTTCTGCGTTTGGTGCTAACGCTGGTCATGTTCGCCTGCTTTGCGGCGGTGGCTTGGGTGCAAGAGCAGGGCGCGGCCATGGATCAGGCCATGATCTTCATGATCCTCAGGGTCGCTCTGGCCTCGTTCGTGATCGCGGCGGTGACCGACTTTTTCGACGGTTGGCTGGCCCGCCGGTGGAAGGTCGAGAGCCTGTTTGGGGCCATTCTGGATCCGATCGCCGATAAGATCTTGGTCTGCGCAGCGGCCTTGGGCCTGATCGCGGTCCATGTTCAGCCGCCGGTGCTGGTGCCCGTCGGGATCATTCTGTTTCGCGAATTTGCCGTCTCAGCCCTGCGCGAAGTTCTCGCCCCCCGCGGTCTGATCCTCAAGGTCACGGCCCTGGCCAAGATCAAGACGGCCCTGCAACTGGTCGCACTGGGGGCCCTGATGGTGGCTTGGTTTGCCCCGGCCTATGGACTGCGGCTAACCATGGATCAGTTTCGCCTCATGGCCTATGGAGCCCACGGCCTGATCTGGCTGGCCGCAGCCGTCACCCTCTGGACCGGCGTTGAATATGGTCTCTCGGCCAACCGCGCCCTGAAGGCGAGCTAGGCCCCAGCCTCAACATAGGGGCTGATGAGGCCCAGCGGCACAGCGGTCGAGTTCTTCACACCGCGAATGACAATGCGGCTCTGGACATTCGAGACAAGCCCTAGCGACAGCAATTTGTCCCGCAGGAAGTCATCAAAGGCGTGCATGTCGCGGGTGATGACCCGCAGCACATAGTCTTCGCCGCCAGTCACCGTCGCGCACTGGACCACTTCGGACCATTTGCCGACAGCGATCTCAAAGGCTTCGAGATTTTCCTTATTGGGCAATGACAGTTTCACCGTCGCATAGACCTCAAAGCCGAGCCCCAGCTTCTCGCGATCCAACAGGGTGACGCGGCCCTGAATGACACCCGCATCCTCAAGGCGCTTGATCCGGCGCCAGCAGGGGCTAGAGGACAGGCCGACTCGTTCCGCGATCTCGGCCACGGACAGACCCGCATCATGCTGGATCAGATCGAGGATCTTGGCGTCGACGGCATCTAGGGCTTCAGACAAATTTTCCTCCCAAAAGCGGTCTTTTCCGCCTCAATCATGCGCAAGACCATGCCGCAGCCCCAAGGGCGCTGGCAAACCCTTTCGCGCATGGACTCAAAACTTCGTGTCAATTAGCAGACTTTCGCCGATTTAAGGCCATTTTTGACCCACCCCCCTTATGTCCCTCGGGAGATTACGACGCTTGGTGACGGTGTGGATTGGTGGTGTATGATGCTGATCGGCCTTTCGCCCAGCCTTGGAGTTTTGATGTCTGTGTTCGACTGGTTGTTGCCTGGGAGTGGCTTACGACTGGACGGCAAGGGTGTGCGGCTGCGACCCGCTCGGATGTCGGACTTTGCGGCGTGGGCCGCCCTGCGCGGTCAATCCAAGGCCTATCTTCAACCTTGGGAGCCGGCCTGGCCCGATGACGACCTGACACGCGGCTCCTTCAAACGCAGGCTTTCGGCCTATGCCTATGATCTGGACCGGCATCTATCCTACCCCCTCCTGATCTTTCGCGAGTCAGACTTCGCCTTGGTTGGCGGCATCACGCTCGGACAGGTTCGGCGCGGTGTGATCCAGTCGGCGACGGTGGGCTATTGGATTGGTGAGCCCTTTGCCGGGAACGGCTATGCCTCAGCCGCAGTTGAAGCTGTGGTTTCGTTTGCTTTTGAGCGCCTTGGCCTTCATCGGATCGAAGCAGCCTGCGTGCCCGAAAACATCGCCTCTCAAGGCGTGCTCAAGAAACAGAACTTCCAGTTGGAAGGGCGCGCCGAAAGTTACCTCCGTATCAATGGTGTCTGGCGTGACCATCTGTTGTTTGCCCGCGTGTCACCCTATAGCGAGGCCCGCCCCGCACTCCGCGTCATCTAATTTAAATCCTCGCTTTTTTGATCGGATTGGGAGCGCTAGATTAGTGATTCTTAAAGTTGCTCCGGCGGGTGTCTGTCGAGCAGAGTTTAGCGTGGATTATCTTCAGTAATGGCGCAGCAGGCGCAGAACCGGTTTGTCTGGGACGCGACAGCCACGCTTGAGGCGTTGGGTGCAGCGCAGGTGTCCCTTTGGTCATGGGATCCGCGCCAAGACAGCCTGCGACTGACCGGCTCTGTGCGGACACTAGGCCTCGGCCCCTTGGCACCCGAATGTACCTCAGCGTCCCTATTGGCCCTAGCCATGCCGCGAGACCGGTTCGTGGTCGAAGAGATGTTGCGCACCCAAGCCCCCGGCACTGAAATCTCCGCTCGGGTTCGACTGCGCGGCGGCGAGGTCTGTGTTTGGCAAGGCACGTGGCTTGAGGAAGGCGTTCGCGCCGCTGGTGTGATCGTGTCTGAGGTTCAGTTCGCGGCCGCCCACCTCGACCCCTTAACCGGTCTTTTGGACCGGAAAAGCTTTGTCTCTCAGGCGCGCGAGCAACTGCAGACACCGGGGTCCTACGATCTGGTGGTCGCGGACCTTGATCGGTTGCGCCGTTTAAACGAGGCACTTGGCCATGAGCGGGCCGATCTGGTGCTCGCCGCCTTGGGCTCTCGCCTGTCCGCCGCCTTCCCGCCGGGCGCGCTGCTTGCGCGGGTCGGTGAGGATGAGTTTGCCGCCTTGGCCCCTGCGGGCGAGGGCGATGCGTCTGAGCGTTTGCGCATGGCACTCGAGCAGCCCTTGCGCGTGGCAGGCTTCGATATCTATCCGACCCTGTCTATTGGTGCCCTTAAGGTCGAGGGCGGCGAAGACGCGCCAGAAGCCACCGAACTGTTGCGGCGTGCGGAGCTGGCTGTTGAGTCGGCCAAGGGCGGTGGACGCGGCGGGGCAGCAGCCTATGGCCGGGCGATGGAGACCGATGGTCTGTCCAAGCTTGCCCTTGAGGCTGACCTGCGCGGCGCGATTCAGCGCGGCGAGATCGTGCCCTTCTTCCAGCCGGTCGTGCGCCTGTCGACCGGCGGCATTTCAGGCTTTGAAGCCCTCGCCCGTTGGCGCCACCCTCGCCGAGGGCTCGTCTTCCCAGACGAGTTCTTGCCCCTCTGCAACGAGATGGGCCTGCTCGCCGAATTGGGGGCCCACATGTTGCAGGCCTCGGCCAAACAGTTGGCGGCTTGGAAGCTGGCCCATCGCGGCGCTACAGACCTGACCTGCAGCGTCAACCTCTCCACAGGCGAGATTGATCGGCCGGGTTTGGTTCAGGATGTTGGCCGGATCATTCGCGAGGCAGGTCTGCCGTCTGGGGCAATCAAGCTGGAGGTGACGGAAAGCGACATTATGCGCGATCCTGACCGCGCCGCTGTGATTCTTGGCCAGTTGCGGGCCGTCGGGGCGGGGCTTGCGCTCGACGACTTTGGCACGGGCTTTTCATCCCTGTCCTATCTCAGCCGCCTGCCCTTCGACACGCTCAAGGTTGACCGCTATTTCGTGCGCACCATGACCAGCAATGAGGGCTCAGCCAAGATCGTGCGCTCTGTGATCAATCTGGGCGGCGACCTGGCCTTGGAAGTGGTGGCCGAGGGCGTGGAGAACGCTCAGGTCGCGCGCCAACTGCAGGACCTGGGCTGCGACTATGGTCAAGGCTTTGGCTATGCCCCCGGACTATCGGCGCAAGAGGCCGAGGTCTATCTCAATGAGAGCTACGCGGATGGCTCAGCCCCGGTAAAGGCCCGGGGCTGAGGCAAACCTAAAGATCAAGAGTGCCCGATCTTAGTGATGATCGTGATCATCCTTCGGATCGAGCAGCTTGTGCGCATGGATGATGAAATAGCGCATATGGGCATTGTCCACGGTCGCCTGCGCCTTGGACTTCCAAGCCGCATAGGCCTCTGCATAGTTGGGGAAGGCTCCAACCATCTCGACCTTAGACAGGTCACGGAAAGCCACCGTTTCTACATCGGCCAATTCGCCGCCAATCAGGAGGTGAAGAAGTTGCTTATCGGGCATGTCAGTTCCTAAGAGCGGTTGCCGAATTCCAGAGCGGAGGTCCGCGCCAGAATCAGCGGATGAAGGGCTGAATTAGCGCAAATCAGGCTCTTTTGAAGAGGACTTTCGCGATTATAGCGAAAGGCGAGACCCTGATGGTCTGTGGTGATCGCTCCGGCCTCAGAGGCGATGATTTCTGCAGCAGCCAGATCCCAATCATTCTTGGCCGAGAGGGCCAGTGCCGCATCAAAGGTCCCTGCCGCGACCAGCGCCATCCGATAGGCGATGGAGTTGCGCGTGGCAAAGCGCATCGGTGGCCAAGGCTGTTTCCAAGCCGGATGGGCAAACATCTTAGCGTCACCGAGCATGGCACTGTCGTGAAGCTCAGGCGTGCTGCTGGGCCGGATGGAGGCGCCATTGAGCCAAGCCCCGCCGCCGGATAGGGCGTCATAGGTCTCGTCGAGCGCGGGGGCGTGAACCACACCGGCTATGGGCCGTCCAGCCTCGACCACCGCAATGGCGACACTGAACCAGGGCTTGTCCTTCATATAGGCCGCCGTGCCGTCGATGGGGTCGACCACGAACAGGCGCTGCTTACCCAGACGGGCCGGATCGTCCGCCGTCTCTTCCGACAGCCAGCCATAGTCCGGCCGCGCCGCCATCAGGCGCTCTTTCAGCAAGGTGTCGACGGCGATGTCGGCATTGGTCACCGGCGAGCCGCCCTCTTTGGACCAGGTCTTCAAGCCATCCTTGCGCATGTCCATGGCCAGTTGGCCAGCATCCAGAGCCGCTTGTCGGATCAGCGCCAGATCATCCCTCATCGACCGGCAATCGCTACGGCGTCGATCAGGACTGAAGGGGCGTTGGAGGCACCGCGCAGCTCAAGGTCTGAGCCGACGATCATGCGGTGGTAAAAGTCGATCAGGTTCCCGGCCACAGTAATCTCGGTAACCGGATAGGCGGGCGTGCCGTCCTCGAACCATTGGCCCGAAACGCCAATCGACCAGTCGCCCGTATTGGCATTGAGCGAAGGGCCGAACATGGAGGTGACCAAAAGCCCGGTCTGGGCATCGGCCATCAGTCCGGCCAAGTCCTTCTGGCCCGGATGGACGGTGACGTTCGAGGTCGAAACGCCGGGGGCTCCAGCCATGGAGCGCGAGGCGTGACCCGTGCTGACCATGCCAAGCTGCTTGGCCGACGCGGTATTGAGCAGCCAGGTGGTCAGGACGCCGTCGTCAATCAGGTTCATGGATCGGTTGGCGACACCCTCATCATCAAAGGGACTGGAGCCGAGACCGCGAACGCGGTGCGGATCATCGCTGATGCGAAAGCCTGCCGGAAACAGCATCTCGCCCAGTTGGTCCTTAAGGAACGAGACCCCGCGCGCGACGGCCGATCCTGAAATGGCCCCGATCATCGGGCCGAACAGGGAGATAGCCAGCCGGTTCTCAAAGATCACAGGTGCGGTGGTCGATTCGATCTTGCGCGCGCCAAGCCGAGCGACGGCGCGGCGACCGGCCTCTAGGCCAACGGCAGCGGCATCGGGAAGGTCCGTGTGCCAGCGGGTCGAACGGCCCTCGCCGCCGCGCTCCATGCTGGCCCCCTCCCCAGCAATCACCGAGGCCGATAGGCCAAAGCCCGAGGCGGCATGGGTGCCCATAAAGCCGTCGCTGGTCGCCAGCAGCCATTTGGCGCT
>CANCJE010000066.1 GCA_947378235.1 Caulobacteraceae bacterium
GTCTGCCAGGTGGCGATATAGTCCAGACTGTCCTTGATCGAATGGTCGCGGGCATAGTTGATCATGACCTTCGAGCCCGTCACCGCCAGCGGGGCCTTGCTGGCGATCTCGCGAGCGGTCTCCAGCACGTGGGCCAGCAGCGCCTCGTGGGTTTCAAAGACCTCATTGACCAGCCCAATCTCCTTGGCCTTTTGCGCGCTCAGGCGACGACCGGTAAAGGCCATCTCGCGCACCCAACCTTGAGGGATCAAACCGCAGAGCCGGGGGAAGGTGCCGACATCAGCGGTCATGCCGATATTGATCTCTTGGATACAGAACCAAGCATCCATGCTGGCATAGCGAATGTCGCAGGCTGAAACCATGTCGACTGCCCCACCGATACAGCCGCCCTGAATGGCGACCAGAACCGGCATGCGGGCCTGATCCAGACAGGTGAAGGTATCTTGCAGATGGTGGACATGGTGACGAAACGATTCCATCGCCGTATGGCGCTCTATCTTTTCGCCCGTGCTGCCCGCCCCATCAAAGACCGACAGCTCCATCCCGGCCGAAAAATGCTTGCCCGTCGACGAGATCACGATGCAGCGGGCGAGGGCCTGATCATTGATCTGGCGCACAATCTGCGGCAACTCGTTCCAGAAAGCCGGGTTCATGCTGTTGAAGGCCGAAGGCCGAGACATCTGAATGTGGGCCACGCCGCCCTCGATGGTGACGTCAAAACAGGTCGATTCAGGTAGGGCGGTCGGGGTCATGGCGCAGCCTCTATGGAGTGTGACCCTCACCTAAACGCACCGGAGCAAAGGGCTCAAGACAAATGCGCGTCGGGGATGGAATTGATGGGCGGCGCTGCTTAGTCTAGGCCTAGGGTACAGATTGCGTCCCTCTGTGTGTGTCTTAGGTGTTCCATGTCGTCCGAGCTGAACCATAGCGCCCCCTTTGCCGAGCCGCGCCGCCGGACCATCACCCTTGATCCAAGCCGGGGACCGGGGCTGGTGTCGGCGCTCGATTTTGGCGATCCAACGCGCCCGATCGATGTGGTCTTTATCCATGCCAACGGATTTAACGCCCAGACCTATCGCTCCGTGCTGGGTCCCCTGTCCCAGCATCTCAGAATCTTAGCGATCGATCAGCGCGGCCATGGCCAAACCACCCTGACCGCCAAGGTCGAGGGACGGCGGTCTTGGGATGATCATCGCTATGACGATATTGCCGTTCTCGATGCCCTCGCCAAAGAGCCGGGCTTTAAGCCCGTCGTGCTGTCGGGCCATTCGATGGGCTCAACCATTGCCCTCTATGCCGCTGAGGCTCGCCCCGCCTTGGTGCGCGGCGTGGTGATGTTTGACCCTGTCATTATGGACAGGCGCACGCAATTTATCGCCAGCCTGCCTTGGGTCGGTCCGGACCATTGGGCCAAGTCGCCCTTGGCGCAGGGCGCGCTTCGGCGCCGGTCCGTCTTTGATGATCGCGCCGCTGTGCTGGCGGCCTATACCGGGCGCGGAGCCTTCAAGACCTGGCCTGCCGAGAGCTTGGCCGACTATGTTGAGGGCGGCTTTGTTGACCGGTCCGATGGCAAGGTGGAACTGGCCTGCGCACCCGCCTGGGAAGCCTCAAACTTTTCCGCCATGGCCAACCGGCCTTGGCCGATCTTGGCCAAGGTTCAGAGGCCGGTGAGGATCTTTCAGGCCGAACATGGCTCCACCTGCCGCGTTGGCGCGCATGAGGACTTTGTCAAAACCAACAGGCGCGGTGTCTTGAACATCAGCACCGTGCCCGGCACCACCCACTTCTTGCCGCTGGAGCGCCCCGATCTGGTGCGTCAAGCCTTGGCCGAGGCTGCAGCCTAGCGCCCTAAAGGGTCAAGCCCGGTGTGGCCTGATCCAACAGGAGCGCGTGGGCTGTGTCGCTGATGGGCACGACCTTGCGGGCGTCCAGATCGAAGGTGATGACCACCGCCTCTGACGTGCCCCAAGCCCTGCCGGTCTCAGGGTCCAAGATCCAGTGCAAGACGCGCATGGTGCGGCTATCGGCCCCTTGCAGACCCGAACGAACCGCCACACGGTCCCCGGCCATCGGCCAGTCCAGATAGAGCAGGCGATATTCCAACACCGCGCCGCCAATCGGACCCAAGGGGATCCCGGCATTGTCTGACACGATCTTGCGCAGGGGTTGGACCAGTCGGCCAATGCCATCAGAGACCCGGCCGATAAACTGTTCGGGCCTCATGCGGCCAAAGACGTCGCATTCCTGAGGCATAATGCCCCCCAGCGCGATGTTTTGCATGCCCAGCGCGTCGGCCTTGGCAAGGCTGGCTTGGCTCTCCACAGCGGTCAGGGTCAAGGAGCGCACGGCGGCATAGGGCGGCACCTCGACCATCAGACGCACTGCCCGCTTCAGGGTCGCTTGCGGCCAAGCAAAGGCACCGCCGTCGCGGGCCGTGACATGGGCCACGCGGGTCTGGAAGGTCGCCGCCGGTTCGCCGCTGTCGGAGTGATAGATGACCTGAAGCAGCCAAGCCTCAGTCTCGCTGATGCTGATCACCCCGCCGGTCATGTGCAAGGACGCGCCCGCATGGGCCTCGCGCAGGAAGCGGATATGCTGCTCACGGATCAGTAAGGTGGCATTGGCGTGGGGCGCAAAGGCAAAGGGCATGCCCAGCTCTGCAGCTAGGCCCGCAAGGCCCTCTGTGGCGCGGGTGACATAGAAGCGCACATTCATGTGCCCCATCTCGTCGCAGTCCCAGGTATTGACCCCGCCGCGCCAGATTTCCTTGCCGATTGTGATCATATCGCCCACGCGCCGGTTCCCTAAGTCCTGTCTCTTAGGACCTGTCTAGCCTGTGTCGCAGCCGTTCGTCACGCGGTTAGAGATGGCCCTAAGCGCGGCAGGCCTTGCACAGGCCATGGGCCTCGATGGTCAGGGCCTGAACCAAAAAGCCGGTCCGCTCGCCGATCGAGGCAATCTCTTGACCCGCGACCGGTTCGATCTCGGCGCTAGCGCCGCAGCAGTCACAGATCAAAAAGGCCGCCGCATGGGCGCGGTCGCCATGGTGACAGGCCACATAGGCATTGAGGCTCTCGATCCGATGGACAAAGCCCTGCTTTTCCAGAAAATCCAAGGCGCGATAGACCGTAGGCGGCTTGGCGGGCTGACCCTCAGCGCCAAAGCTGGCAATGAGGTCATAGGCCTTCATCGGCTGACCACTGACCAGCAACAGTTCCAAGGCCCGCCGACGCGGCTGGGTCAGGCGTTGGTCTTGGCCCGCACAGCGCAGCTCCGCCGCCGCCAATTCGGCCTGCAGCGTTTCGCCCGACAGACCGGGGCCGTCCTCATGATCGTGTGCACAGTCATGGCTCATGCCCAAGAGGTAGAGAGGAAGAGGGGGGGATGCAAGTGAAGAGCGCCGCGCCCGCCAAACACCCCTTTTCATGCCCCTGCCCCAACAGGCCTAATGAAAATCACGCGACCTTGGCAGGATGCGGACATCGCGCGGATGGCGGTGACCACTGGCATGGGGGCTTGGGCGAGTGGCGGAGGATTGGGACAGGCTGGCCAGATCGGCGCTGCGGTCTTCGAGGCTGTCGGCAACCAGATGCACCACCCCTTCGGCGCGCTGAATACGGCCTCGGATCAGCAGCAGCCGCGCGCCCATCGCCACGGGCCGGTTGGCCTTAAACAGCTTGGGCCAGATCACGACATTGACCGTGCCGGTCTCATCCTCCAGCGTCATGAAACAGACCCCCTTGGCCGAGCCGGGCCTTTGCCGCACCAGCACCACCCCCGCAGAGATCATGCGGGCCCCATCGGCTGCCACGGCCAACTGCGCGGCAGTCTGAACCCCTAGGCGGCCAAGATCTTGGCGCAGAAAGCTGAGCGGGTGGGCCTTCAGCGACAGGCGCAGGGTCTGATAGTCCTGCACCACCTCTTGGGAGGCTGACGATGGCGGCAGGGGCGCGGGGCCATCAGCCTCCTCCAAGCCCATGGCCGCGAAAAGGGGCGCAGGCGCAGCCCTCGGCAGGCCCCTTGCCGCCCAAAGGCCCGTGCGCCGGGTCAGGGCCAGCGAGCCCAAGGCATCAGCCGCGGCGAGCGCATCCAAGGCCGCGCCACTGAGGCCTGAGCGACGGCGAAGATCTTCCAGATCGGCATAGGGCTGATCGCCCCGTGCGGCCATGATGGCCAAGGCCCAATCGCGCCGAAAGCCATCGATCTGGCGCAGACCCAGCCGCACGGCCCGGCGGCGAGGACGGCCTGAGGCGGTGGGCGAGGCAGGCGCGGTCCCCTTCTCTTCCAAGCGGCAGTCCCAGTCACTGGCATTGAGATCGGGCGGGCGCACCACCACCCCGTGGGCCACCGCATCGCGCACCAGCTGTGCCGGGGCATAGAACCCCATCGGCTGACTATTGATCAGGGCGGCTAAAAACACCTCTGGGAACCAGCGTTTGAGCCAAGCCGAAACATAGACCAGATGGGCAAAGGAGGCGGCGTGGCTCTCTGGAAAGCCATAGTCACCAAAGCCCTTGATCTGGTTGAAACAGCGCTCGGCAAAGTCTCGCCCATAGCCGCGCTCGACCATGCGCTCGACCATCATGGTCTCATAGAAGGCGATGGTCCCCACGCGCCGAAAGGCGGCCATGGCCTTGCGCAGGCCATTGGCCTCATCACCGGTAAAGCGCGCCGCCTCCATGGCAATGCGCATGGCCTGTTCTTGAAACAGCGGCACGCCGAGCGTCTTGCCCAGCACCCGTTCGAGCTCATCGGGCGGACCGTGGTCGGGATGGGGCGAGGGAAAGGCCACCGGCTCGCGCCCAGCCCGGCGGTTCAGATAGGGATGGACCATATCGCCCTGAATGGGACCGGGGCGGACAATGGCCACCTGAATGACCAGATCATAGAAACAGACCGGCTTGAGGCGCGGCAACATGCTCATCTGCGCCCGGCTCTCGACCTGAAAGACCCCAACAGAATCGGCCTGACAGAGCATCTGATAGACCGCCGGATCCTCGCGCGGCACGGTGGCGAGGCCAAGGTCACGGCCATAGGCATCGCGGATCAGATCAAAGCCCCGGCGAATGGCGCTGAGCATGCCCAAGGCCAGCACATCGACCTTCATCATCTTCAGGGCGTCAATATCGTCCTTGTCCCATTCGATAAAGGTGCGCGCGGCCATCGCCGCATTACCGACGGGCACGGTCTCGACCAGATCGCCGCGCGTGAGGATGAAGCCACCGACATGCTGTGACAGGTGACGCGGAAAGCCCAGAAGCTGGCGCGCCAGGTCCAGCGCCAAGGCCAGACGCGGCGCATGGGGGTCAAGCCCCACGGCCCGCACATGCTCATCAGCCACCCCCTCACCATGGCTGCCCCAGACCGTATTGGCCAAGGCCGCCGTCACATCCTCCGTCAGGCCCAGAACCTTACCCACATCGCGGATGGCCGAGCGGGGGCGATAGCGAATGACGGTGGCGGCGATGGCCGCGCGGTGACGGCCATAGCGGCGATAGATATATTGTATGACCTCTTCGCGGCGCTCATGCTCGAAATCCACGTCAATATCGGGCGGCTCGCGGCGCTCCTCAGAGATGAATCGCTCGAACAGCAGATCGATCTGCGCCGGGTCCACCGCCGTAATGCCAAGGCAGTAGCAGACCGCCGAATTGGCCGCTGAGCCGCGCCCCTGACAGAGGATGGCTTGGCGACGGGCAAAGGTCACCAGATCATGGACGGTCAGGAAATAGGGCGCGTAATTGACCCGCGCGATCAGGTCCAACTCCTTGATCAGGCTTTGCCGCACCTTGGCGGGCACGCCGTCAGGATAGCGGTCTTCTGCCCCCGCCCAAGTCAAATCGGCCAGATGTTGGTCCGCCGTCTTGCCCGGCGGGATCGGCTCTTCGGGATAGTCATATTGTAGCTCGTCCAGACTGAAGCGGGCGGCATCCACCACCGCCATCGTCCGGGCCAGAGCCTCTTCATGACCGCGAAATAGACGTGCCATCTCGGCAGGGCGCTTGAGGAACCGTTCAGCATGGGCCTGTAGGCGCAGACCGGCCTCATCTAACCGGCAGCCTTGCCGCACGCAGGCCAGCACATCCTGAAGGGGACGGCGCGAGGGGTCATGATAGAGCACGCCATTGGTGGCAATCAGGGGCGCAGCCGTCCGCTGGGCTATGCCCGCCAGCCGGTTCAGCCGCGCACGGTCATCGCCTTGGCGCAAGGGGGCCGCAGCCAGATAGAGCTGATCGGGCCAAGCCCTGTGCCACGCGGTCATCTGGGCCTCAAAGGCTCCCGCTGTCTTGGTCGTCAGATGCAGCGGCGCGGGAACCAGTCCGATCAGGCCCTCGCCTAGGGCTGCGGCCTGTTCAAAGGTCAGGCGGCAATCGCCCTTGGCAATCCGGTCCTCATCGGCGTCAGGATCTTGATCCTCCGCCCCCTCATGGATATCCCCCATCTTGCCAAGCGACAGGAGACGGCAAAGGCGGCCATAGGCGGCGCGGTCGCGGGGATAGACGATCAATTCCGTCCCGTCCAAAAATACCAGACGACAGCCGATCAGCAGCCGAAAGCCCTGAGCCTTGGCCGCCACATGGGCCCGCACCACCCCGGCCAGACTGTTGCGATCCGCCAGCCCGATCGCCGCCAGCCCCAAAGCCTTGGCCGTCAGGACCAACTCATCAGCATGGGACGCGCCCTCGAGAAACGAGAAGTTGCTGCGCAGATCCAGCTCGGCATAGGCCAGATCAGCGCCCATGGGACTGGCTCATGCAAAGACCCCGTGCAGCCACCACTCGGGCGTCCGGTCCTGATCCTCGCGGCCATAGAGGCCTTCGCGAAACAGCCAGTAGCGGCGCCCGGTCTCGTCCTCGATGCGGTAATAGTCGCGCGTGCGGGGCGGACGCGGTGAGGCCGGGCTCAGCCGCCACCATTCCGGCGCGATCCGCTCTGGCCCCTCGGCCCGCACCACCCGCCGTGCCACCCTGCGCCAGGTGAACCGCGCCGGAGCAGAATCGGGCAGTTCGGCAATGGCCTCGACCCGTTCAGGCGGATGGAACAGCAGGATCGGACGCGGGCGCAGCACGGGATCGAAGGCCCCGAAGCCGAGGTTAGAGGCCGCATCCCAGCCCTCGCTGCGTTCGGGCAACCAGCTACCACGCGGACGGGGGGTCTGGACCGCATCCTCGCCAAGCTTGGCCTGCAGACGATCGATCAGACTGGCCAGGGCGGCCACCTCCGTCGCCGACCGCTCACCGTCCAGACCCTCTTGCTGCGCGACGCTGGCTTCGGCGACCGGCGCGCTGAGCATCAGGGCGTCAATGCCAAAGCCCAGATCCAGAGCCTCCAAGCCCTTTTCCTTGAGCAGCCGCAACAGATGGCTGGGCTGGGCCGAGGCGGCGCTGAGCCCGGCCTCGATGCTGGTGGTGGCCCCGTCCACCCGATAGCCGGTCAAGGTCAGACGCCGAGCCCCCTGCCCGTCGCGCTGAAGCTGCTCCGCCAAGGCCTTGGCCAGATCGGGCAGATAGAGCGCCACCCCCGCCGTCTCGGTGATCGGTTCGGCAAAGACCTGAAAGCTGCGATAGGCGGGCGGCGGGCGCACCGGCACCACCGGCTCGGCGCGAAAGCCAAGGGCCTGATCCAGCCGCTCGACCACCTTAAGGCCCATGGCTCCGGCCCGAGGCCCCCGAAACCGCCGGGCAAGACCCGCACGCGGCAGGGGATAGAGATCGCCGATCCGCTGAAGGCCAAAGCGCTTGAGCAGGGTCACGGCCTCGGGGTCCAGCCGCAGGGCCTCGACAGGCAGATCAGCTAGGGCCTCGCGCGCACCGCCCACAGGCGCAATCTGGGTCAGGCCACCAAAGCGGGCCAGAGCCCAAGCCGCCCCCAAACTGTCGGCCATGGCCACACGGGCGAGGATGCCGGCCTTGGCCAAGCGCGCTTCAAAGGCGGCAATAAAGGCCGTCTCCCCCCCGAACAGATGGGTGCCGCCGGTCATGTCGAGCGCTAATCCCTCTACACCCGGACCATCGGCCATCAGGGCCACGCAGGGCGAAAACCGCTCCGCCCACAGGGCCAGACGCTGCAGGGCCAAGGCCTCTGCGGCCGGATCGGCGGGTACAGTAACTAAATCGGGGGCCATGGCCCTAGCATCGGCCTGAGACTGTCCGCGCCAGAGGCCGAGCTTTTGAGCTGCGCCATTCACAGCCCGCAGGCAAAGGCCGCGTCCATTGCGCTCGACCAGCGCAAAGGGGATGGGCTTTTGATCAGAGGCCTCAGCCGACCTGACGGGAGCCTTCTGATGCCGGGTCGAACGGGTCCAGACCGTCACGGGCCAATCCGGCAGCCAAACGCAGGCCACGCGCCTGTTGGGCTGCGGCCGGACCAGATTTTGCGTCGCGCCAGATGCGCCGGTCATCGTCCCACTCCAACTCCCACACCCCCGGCAAGCCATCCCGCCGCCGGGTCAGTTCCGCTCTCAGGCGCGCCGGGCCGGGCGCACGCACATCAAAGGCCTGCGGGGCCGAGGCCAAGGACCCGATCCGCCAGCGACGCCAAGCCGCGCTCAGACCCTCTGCGCCCGTCGTGCGCAAGATCGCTGCTGCCGCCCCGCCCGCCTTTGCGGCAAAGGCCAGACGCCGCGTGGCGACAAAATCAGGCGCCGACAGGGCCGCCACCGCGCCGCCCACCGCCCCCGACTTCAAGGCCTCTTCCAACGCCCAAATCACCTGCCGCTCATCGGCCACCGCCACCACGATCAGGCCGCAGCCAGAGGGGGTCGGCATCTGCCAGCCCTGCGCGAAGGGCCGCCCCCGCTCGCGCAACCAAGCCTTGGCCGCAACGAACAGGCCCGGACGCCGCAGCCCCTTTTCTGGTTCTGGCGACACCCGAAGCAGAGCAAAGGCCAGCGCCGCCGCAAGGTCCTGAGGTTCAGCCGCCGCCACCTCCTCCAGCCCCCTTTCGGGCAAGGGGAACCCCTCTGGAAATGACGGTAGATCGGACATGCTGGAACCTTTGTTGTTCTTATTTTGTTCTCTTTTTGCGGAGGGAGTCAACAGGAGTCTGGGCCGGGCACCGGCTCAAACCGACAAAGAGACAAATTGAACCGGGCTGGATAAGTGCCTAGGAAGAGGGCGCAAGAGGACCTCGATCATGACCGCTGACCAGACCGCTGACTTGACCCCTATCGACCGCACAGCCCTGCTTGAGGGTCTGGTGATCAGCGCCCATGCGGCAGGCAAGGCGATCTGGGACATCTATAATTCGGCCTTTGATGTGACGGTGAAGGCCGATGCCTCGCCCGTGACCTTGGCCGATACGGCCGCCGAGGCGATCATTTTGGCCGACCTGGCCCGCCTCGCCCCCCTGATCCCGGTCGTGGCCGAAGAAGAGGCTGCCGCCGGGCGCATTCCCAATGTCGGCCGTCAGTTCTTCGTGGTCGATCCGCTCGATGGCACCAAGGAGTTCGTACAGAGGCGCGGCGACTTCACCGTCAATATTGCCCTGATCGAGGACGGCCACCCCACCCTCGGTGTGGTCTATGCCCCGGCAAAAGATCGGATGTTCGCCGGTGATGTGACGGCCAAGATCGCTTGGACCCTTGAGGTCTCACCAGATGCCGCGCTCAGCACCGCCACCGCGCGTCGCCCCTTGGCCGTGCGCACGCCGCCCAGCGAAGGCCTGACGGCGGTGGCCTCCAAGTCGCACAATACGCCCCAGACCGACGCCTATCTGGCCGCCTATCCCATCCTTGATCGGGTCTCGGTCGGCTCGTCCTTGAAGTTCTGTCTGGTCGCGGCGGGAGAGGCAGACCTCTATCCGCGCCTGTCCCCAACCTGCGAGTGGGATACGGGCGCAGGCCATGCGGTCCTATCGGCGGCCGGCGGCAAGGTCCTTGCCCTCGATGCCAGCCCCCTTCTCTATGGCAAGCCCAACTTCTTTAATCCGGGATTTTTGGCCGCCGGTCCGCTCGACCCGATCGCCGCGACACCGTTCATGGACTAGGGCTTGGCTCTGCGCCTCTTGGTTTGCTGCGAGGTGCCTTAGAAAAGCTTATGCGGTATCATACGTCATCGGCGCTAATAGAACCGCCTATGACCACCGAAAGCGCGACCGTGTCTGAAAACGAGCCAAAGCCCCTGCTGTCCCCCGTGGCCCTGACCCACCTGCAAAGGTTGGAGGCAGAGAGCATCCACATCATGCGTGAGGTTGTGGCCGAAAGCGACAATCCGGTGATGCTCTATTCCATCGGCAAGGACAGTGCGGTGATGCTGCATCTGGCGATCAAGGCCTTCTATCCGGCCCTGCCGCCCTTCCCGCTTTTGCATGTCGATACAGGCTGGAAGTTCCGCGAAATGATCGCCTTTCGCGATGATATTGTGGCCAAGCTGGGCCTGACCCTTTTGACCCACACCAACCCCGAGGGTGTCGCCCAAGGCGTTGGTCCCTTCACCCACGGCTCTGCTGTCCATACGGACATCATGAAGACCGAGGGCCTGAAGCAGGCGCTGGACCAGCACGGCTTTGATGTGGCCTTTGGCGGGGCGCGCCGGGACGAGGAAAAGTCACGCGCCAAGGAGCGGATATTCTCGTTCCGCTCAGCGCAACATCGCTGGGACCCCAAACAGCAGCGGCCAGAGCTGTGGCGCACCTATAATGCCCGCAAGCACAAGGGCGAGAGCATCCGGGTCTTCCCCCTGTCCAACTGGACCGAGCTCGACATCTGGCAATATATCCATTTGGAGAACATCCCGCTGGTACCACTCTATTTCGCGGCAGAGCGGCCTGTGGTCGAGCGCGACGGGACGCTGATCATGGTCGATGATGACCGCATGCCCATGCGGCCCGGCGAGGTGCCCGAACGCAAGATGGTACGGTTCCGCACCCTTGGCTGCTATCCCCTAACCGGCGCGGTCGAGAGCACGGCGGCGACCTTACCCGACATCATCCAAGAGATGTTGCTAACCACCACCTCCGAGCGGCAGGGGCGGGTCATTGACCATGACCAGGCCGCTTCCATGGAGAAGAAGAAACAGGAGGGCTATTTCTGATGGCCCACATCTCTGATCTCATTGGCACCGATATTGACGCCTATCTGCTGCAACATCAGCATAAGAGCCTGCTCCGCTTCATCACCTGCGGCAGTGTCGATGACGGCAAGTCCACCCTGATCGGGCGGCTGCTCTATGATTCCAAAATGATCTTCGAAGATCAGATGGCGGCGCTGGAGGCGGACTCAAAGCGCGTCGGTACCCAAGGCGGCGAGATCGATTTCGCCCTTCTGGTCGATGGACTGGCGGCCGAGCGCGAGCAGGGCATCACCATCGATGTCGCCTATCGCTTCTTCTCGACCGACCGGCGCAAGTTCATCGTCGCCGACACCCCCGGTCACGAGCAATATACCCGCAATATGGTCACCGGGGCCTCGACGGCGGATCTTGCCGTGATCTTGGTCGATGCGCGCAAGGGCATCTTGACCCAGACCCGCCGCCACAGCTTCCTCGTCTCGCTGATTGGCATCCGCAAGGTGGTTTTAGCGGTCAATAAGATGGATCTGGTCGGATTCGATCAGGCGATCTTTGATCAGATCGTCAGTGACTATCGCGCCTTTGCCGCCCAGATCGGCCTAGACGATGTCACGGCGATCCCCATTTCGGGCCTGCGCGGCGACAATATTGCCTCACGCAGCGACGCTACCCCCTGGTTTGATGGCCCTGTGCTGATTGACCATCTGGAGACCGTGCCTCTGGACGAGGCCCGCCGCCAGCAGGGCGACCTGCGCCTGCCCGTCCAGTGGGTCAATCGGCCCAATCTCGATTTTCGAGGCTTTACCGGCCAGATTGCCAGCGGCGTGGTCCGCCCCGGCGACACGGTGCGGGTCCTGCCCTCGGGCAAGCAAAGCAAGGTGGCGCGGATTGTCACCTATGATGGCGACCTTGATCTGGCCGTGGCCGGACAGTCCATCACCCTGACGTTGGAAGACGAGATCGACTGCTCGCGCGGTGATATTATCGCCTCAGGCAATCCGCCCGAAGTGGCCGATCAGTTCGAGACTACCCTGATCTGGATGGCCGAAGAGGCCATGCTGCCGGGCCGCTCCTACTGGCTGAAGATCGGGGCCAAGCTCGTGGCCGCGACCGTCACCGAGCCGAAATATAAGATCAACGTCAATACGCTGGAACATCTGGCCGCCAAGTCGCTGACCCTGAACGAGATCGGCGTCTGCAACATCAGCCTCGACCAGCAGATCGCCTTTGATCCCTATAGTGACAATGCCGATACGGGCGGCTTTATCCTGATCGACCGGATGACCAATGCCACCATCGGCGCGGGCCTGATCAACTTTGCCCTGCGCCGCTCGCAGAACATCCATTGGCAGGCGCTAGACGTCAACAAGACCAGCCGCGCCGACCTCAAAGGCCAACGCTCTGCGATCCTGTGGTTCACGGGCCTGTCGGGGTCGGGAAAATCGACCATTGCCAATCTGGTGGAAAAGCAGCTCTTTGCGCTGGGCCGTCACACCACCGTTCTGGACGGTGACAATGTCCGCCACGGCCTGAACCGCGATCTGGGCTTTACCGATGCTGACCGGGTGGAAAATATCCGCCGCGTGGCCGAGGTGTCCAAGCTGATGGTCGAGGCCGGGCTCATTACCCTCGTCTCCTTCATCTCGCCCTTCCGATCCGAGCGGCAAATGGCCCGCGATCTGGTCGAGACCCGCGAATTTATCGAGATCTTCGTCGATACGCCGCTGGCCGTAGCCGAAGAGCGGGACGTCAAGGGCCTCTATAAAAAGGCCCGCAGCGGGGCCTTGAAGAACTTCACGGGGATCGATAGCCCCTATGAAGCGCCCCTCACCCCCGAAATCCACATCGACACCACCAAGATGACCCCCGAACAGGCCGCCGACCTGATTGTCGAACGCCTACGCGACCGGGGCCTGATCAAGGGCGGTTGGCACGGGCCAGAGATCTAGTGAGATCTGGCGGGATCTAGCGGGCCGAAAGACCCGCTAGCGTCCTTACCAGCGCTCGTTCGCGCTGGCGGCCACCGCTGCTCGTCCCATCGATCCGGTTTCGACCTTAAAGGTTGCCATCAGCCGCGAAAGGCTGGCCGCCTCCTGCGCTAAGGCATGGCTGGCGGCTGTGGTCTGCTCGACCATGGCGGCATTTTGCTGCGTGACCTGATCCATCTGGGTCACGGCAGAATTGACCTCATGCAGCCCGATGGCCTGATCCTTGGCCGATGAGGCAATCGAGGTGACAAGGGCATTGACCCCGCCGACCATCTCCATGATCCGCTGTAGCGCCGTACCGGTCTGACCGACCAGGTCCACGCCCTGCCCGACCTGACGCGAACTGGCTGAGATCAGGGCCTTAATTTCCTTCGCCGCTTCGGCAGACCGTTGGGCCAAGGCCCGCACTTCGGAGGCCACCACTGCAAAGCCACGACCCGCATCCCCGGCCCGCGCCGCCTCGACACCGGCATTGAGGGCCAGAAGGTTGGTTTGGAAGGCGATTTCATCAATCACGCCGATGATCTGGCTGATCTGGTTGGCCGACTTAGAAATCTCGCTCATGGCCTCGACGGCGCGGCTGACGATCAGGCCGCCCTCTTGCGCCTCCTTGGTGGCCTTGGTGACCACCTGGCTGGCTTCGGTCGAGCCATCGGCGGTGCGCCGGACGGTGTTGGTGATTTCATTCAGGGCGGCGGCGGTCTCTTCCAGACTGGCCGCCTGCTGCTCGGTGCGGCGCGACAGGTCGTCAGAGGCGCGGCTGATCTCATCGGTACCGGTCGACATGCTGCCGGAGGTGTCGATGATCGACTGAACGGTCTGGCGCAGACGCT
>CANCJE010000067.1 GCA_947378235.1 Caulobacteraceae bacterium
TAATAGTCGGCGTTGGAGGGCGGTAGGAGGGGCTTGCCGAGGATGTGGTCAGCGGCCTTTTCAGCCAGCATGATGGTTGGCCCATTGAGGTTGCCCGTCGTGATCGAGGGCATGATCGAGGCGTCCACGACCCGCAGTCCGCTAACGCCAATGACCCGCGCCTGAGCATCGACCACGGCCATCGGATCATCTTCGCGGCCCATCTTACAGCTGCAGGAGGGGTGATAGGCGGTCTCGACCTTGTCGCGGATGAAGGAGTCGATAGCCTCATCGCTCAAAGCGTCCTTGCCCGGCTGCAACTCCTCGCCGCGATAGGGATCGAACGGGGCTTGGG
This sequence comes from Caulobacteraceae bacterium, assembly GCA_947378235.1. Taxonomy (GTDB): domain Bacteria; phylum Pseudomonadota; class Alphaproteobacteria; order Caulobacterales; family Caulobacteraceae; genus CAISGS01. Next base: position 335 of record CANCJE010000067.1, read on the forward strand.
CGAAGATCTCGCGGGTCAGGCGCACGCAGGCGCGCATCTCGGTCCAGTCGTCCGGATGGCTCATATAGTTGAAGCGGATTTCCGGCTTGGCGGATGGATCGGCCGATTTGAGCCGCACCCAGCCTCGGCTCTTAGACCGCATCGGCCCGACATGGGCTTGGAACCCATGCTGCTTGGCCATCGACTGGCCATCATAGGTCACGGCCAAAGGCAGGAAATGGTACTGGATATCGGGATAGCGAATACCAGCCCGGCTGCGGATAAAGCCGCAGCTTTCGAAGTGGTTTGTGGCTCCTAACCCATCCTTGAACAGAATCCAGCGTGCGCCAATCAGGGCCTTAGCGATGGGGTTCATGGACGAATAGAGCGTCACCGGCTTCTTGCTGGCGATCTGGAAATAGAATTCCAGATGGTCCTGTAGGTTCTCCCCGACGCCGGGACGGTCGCAGACGACGGGCAGACCAAACCGCGTCAATTCTTCAGCGGGACCAACGCCCGACAGTTTCAAGATCTGCGGTGAATTGATCGCTCCACCCGCGAGGATCACCTCGACGCGCGCCTTGGCCAAGACCTCTTGGCCGCCGCGAACATAGCGCACACCAACCGCCCGCTTGCCCTCAAATTCGACGCGCAGCACCTGAGCGTGGGTCAGGACAGTCAGGTTCGCACGCTTGATGGCCGGTTTGAGATAGGCATTGGCCGCGCTCCAGCGCCGCCCCTCCCCCACCGTCATATCCATGCGGCCAAACCCCTCCTGCTGGCGACCATTGACGTCGTTGGTCAGCGGATAGCCCGCCGCCTCTGCCGCCTGCATCCATGCGGCGTGAAGGGGATTTTTCAAGCTGCCATATTGGGTCTTTAGGGGGCCGCCCTCGCCGCGATAGGCATCGCCGCCTTCGGCCCGGTCTTCGGCGCGCCTAAAATAGGGCAGAACATCGGGGTAGGACCAACCCTGGGCCCCCTCTTCTTGCCAGCGCTCAAAGTCCAACGGGTTGCCGCGAATATAGACCAGCCCATTGATCGAAGACGACCCGCCCAAGACCTTGCCGCGCGGGGTATGGATACGCCGCCCGCCCAAGGCCGGTTCTGGCTCCGCCTCATAGTCCCAGATATAGCGGGGATTATTCATCGGAATGGACAGGGCTGTCGGCATCTGAATGAAGATCGAGCGATCGCTGCCGCCGCTCTCCAGCAGCAGAACCTTGTGCTTGCCGTCCTCGGTCAGGCGATTGGCCAGAACACAGCCCGCCGATCCCGCCCCAACAATGATGTAATCAAATTCTGCGGTCATCGAACAGTCCCTCAATAGGGGGCGTCGATATCGCCGAGGGCGACATAGACGCTCTTGAGCTGGGTATAGTGGTCAATCGCCGCGTGACCATTCTCGCGGCCAATGCCTGACTGTTTGTAGCCGCCAAAGGGCATCTCTATCGGCGTCACATTGTACTGATTGATCCAGCAGGTTCCGGCTTGAAGCTGGGCGATCACCCGGTGGGCACGGGTCAGGTCGTTGGTGAAGACCGCTGCAGACAGACCAAAGTCTGTGTCATTGGCCCTCGCGACCACCTCGTCCTCATCCTCAAACTCCAGCACGCACATGACCGGGCCAAAGATCTCTTCGCGCACAATCACCATCTGATCTGAGCACTGATCAAAGATGGCGGGGGAGACGAAATTGCCCTGAGCCAAGGCCCCCTCAGCAACCGCTTCACCGCCGCACAGCAGACGCGCGCCCTCGGCCTGACCGCGCGCGATATAGGTCAGGACCTTTTGCATATGGTCGCGAGAAATGAGCGCCCCGACATGGGTTGCGGGGTCTTGCGGATCACCAATGACCATCTTAGCCGTGCGCGCCAAAAGCTTCTCCAAGAAGGCGGCCTTGATGGCACGGTGGACAAAGACGCGCGTCCCGTTCGAACAGACCTCTCCCGCTGAATAGAAGTTGGCCATCAAGGCGCCCGACACGGCATTGTCGAGGTTGGCATCGGCGAACACAATCAGGGGAGACTTTCCGCCCAGTTCCATGGTGACGGACTTCAGGGTCGTGGCGGCATCGCCCATCACCTTCTTGCCGGTTTCGACAGATCCGGTCAGGGAAATCTTTTGGATCTTCGGATGACGCGACAGGAGCCGGCCGGTCTCGACCCCGCCCTGAACCACATTGAACACCCCTTCCGGCAAGCCTGCCTCGGTGAAGATTTCGGCCAAGCGCAGGGCTGTTAAGGGAGTCAGGTCCGAGGGCTTAAAGATCATGGCATTGCCACAGGCCAAGGCCGGAGCCGCCTTCCAGCAGGCAATCTGGATCGGATAGTTCCACGCCCCGATGGCCGCCACCACGCCCAGTGGTTCGCGCCGCACATAGCCAAAGGCTTGAGGGCCAAGGTCAACATGGTGCCCGGTCAAGGTCGCCGCGATCCCGGCATAATATTCAAGACAGTCCGCGCCTGACAGCACATCGACCGCCGAGGTCTCTTGGATCGGCTTGCCCGTATCCTGGGTCTCGAGCAGAGCCAGTTCGTCATTGGCCGCTCGAAGCAGGTCCGCTGTCTTGCGCAGGACACGCCCCCGCTCTGCGCCAGTCATGTTCGCCCAGATCCGCTGCCCGCGCTCTGCGGCCGCAACCGCCGCATCAACCGTCTCTGGTCCTGCAATCTCAACACGGCCAAGGACCTCGCCGGTCGCCGGATTGATCGTGTCGAAGCTTTCGCCAGACCCGGCGACATAGCCTCCGCCGATATAGCTTTGGTGCCATTGGGTCATGGATCGAACCTTCTTAATTACAAAGACTTAGATGACGAGATGGTCATGGTCGGAGGCGGTGATCATCGCTCGTCGAAGCAATGTTCACTGGCTCTTTTGAACCCTTAGGCGCTGGGCTGCAAGGTGGCGCTGCGGCAGGTCTTTTAGCCCTTCAGGCCCAGCGTCGCCTCGCCAACGCGTCGCTGCAGGATGGCCAGCGCCATATCGCGCGATCGGCCCTCGGGTCGTCCGAGCAGGCTACCAAGGGTCGCGCCGAACAGGCCCGCACCCAGTGCCATACTGAGGCAAAGAAGAATGAAATCCTCGACAATGGCGACCGGCATTCCGGTTTGCTCGACCATGCGCGTCGACAGCACGCTGCGAACTGCCTCACGCACCGTCGTCAATCGCCGCGACTCCCCGGTCAGTTCCAGCCACGCTGCCAACCTTGCAACCGGCTTAGCCTCAAAGGCGTCGAAGAGCGCCTCCGTGCACTGGGCTGCGAAGGCCGCAGGATCGGTGACTTGGTTGGTAATTGCCAAGATCCGACTCACCAGATCGGCGATCATGCGGGTCATCAGGGCGGCTTGAACCCCGTCTATGGAGCCAAAATGGTGCAGAACCGTCGCATTGACCACGCCCGCCCGGCGCGCAACCTCGACCAGTTTCAAGTTCTGAGGCCCTGATTCAACAAGGATTTTCTCAGCGGCAGCGAGGATATTGTCCTGCGCACCCTCAGAGGTACGGCGCAGGCGCGCCCTAGGGGCTGGGGATAATGTTGACATTTTTGTCATTATAAGTGATCCTCCCCCAATAAGAAGCCGTCAGTAAACTCCACGCCGGGTAACAAGACAATGCAAACTCCGAACGGACTTGCGGTTTCTCCGCGAGATATACACTTTGCAACCGACGCCTCTCACGGGCAGGCTTGGATGGCCGGTGACCCGGTGGCGACAGCGGTGTTCAATGCCCTGTCCCTGACCTTCCCCGATGGGGAGCGGCTGTTCATGGACGCGGTGCGCAATTACCGATCCAAACTGTCTGGAAAGCTGCTCGAAGATGCCAAGGGCTTTATCGCCCAGGAGGCGATCCATACGCGCGAACATGTCGGTCTCAATGCGGGGCTCGATCGCAGCCACTATCCGATCGACGAGATCGAGGCCAACATCCAAGGTCGGCTGACCTTCCTGCGCACGCGTGGCCGCGTGGCCATGCTCGGCGTGACCATCGCCATGGAACATTTCACGGCCATGATGGCGGACCTGTTCCTCGAACAGCCCGAATTTTGGGACGGTGTTCCCGAAGACCTCGCACGTCTGTGGCAATGGCACGCCATGGAAGAGACCGAACATAAGGCCGTGGCCTTTGACGTGTTCCAAGAGATTTCCAAAAGCTGGAAGCCCAGTCAGCGCTATGGCCTGCGCGTCCGGATCATGATGATCATGACCATCATGTTTGTGTCCAACATTACGACATTTTCCAGCATGTTGCTGATCGCCGATGGCATGAAGCCTTGGAAGGCCAAACTAAGCGTCCTAGGCTACCTGTTCGGTAAGCCCGGCCTCTTCCGCAAAAGCTGGAAAGCCTATTGGGATTGGTATCGCCCGGGCTTCCACCCTTGGCACCACGACAATAGCGCCACGCTCAAGACCTGGCAGGACCGGTTCACCGTCGCGATCCCCAAGGCCGTCGCTGCAGAATAGACCGACCCGATCCAATTTAAAAAACAGGGCAGAGCCGCCGTAAACGGTTGCTCTGCCCTTTCAGTTTCAGACCTAGTTATCCCACTGGATATATTCGTCGCCGGGCTTGGTCGGCATGCCACTGGGATGATCGACCGTTACAGGTCCTTGGAGCAGAGATGGCCAGAGCGGTTTGACGCTTTCTGCATTATGGGCCTTCAACAAGGCCTGCAATGCCGCAACACGCTGCGGTTCAGAGGCTACGAGATTGTTCTGCTCCGTCGGGTCAACCGCGAGATTGAACAGCCACAGCTTCTTCAGAGCGCCATTATATTGCAGCTTCCAATCGCCATCACGAACAACCTCATACTGACCCGAACGCCAGAACAGGGTCTGGTGCGGACGCCCCTTTGCCTTGCCTTGCAGGTACGGCATCAGATCGACGCCATCGATAATCCTGTCCTTTGGCAGATCGACACCCGCAGCAGCAGCAGCCGTTGGCAAGATGTCGATATGACCGACCGGATAGGGAAACTGGCTACCGGCCTGAATGGTTCCGGGCCAGCGCATGAAGAAGGGCGAATGTATGCCGCCCTCGAAGAAGGTGGCCTTAAAGCCGCGATAGGGCCGGTTAATCTCTGACAGCCCAATATAGTGCGCCCCGCCATTGTCGCTGCTCAGGATGATCAGGGTATTGTCGTCGATCCCCTCGTCCTTCAGCTGCTTGAGGATGCGTCCGACATTGCGGTCGAGATTGCGCATCATCGCGCCATAGACCCGAAGGCGGTGATCCTTGATCTGTGGCAGGGCATCATAGTCCTCCTTCTTCGCCTGCAGCGGGGTGTGGATCGCATTGGGCGTGAAGTACATGAAGAAGGGACGGTTGCGGTTGGCATGGATCGACTTAACCGCCTCATCGGTGAGGTAGTCAGTCATATAGCCCTTAGGGGCAAACATCTTGGAGCCGTTGAATTGCACCATATAGGGCAGGTTAGGCCACAAGAAGCGGTCGATAGGGTCCCAGGCCTGCTTTGAATTTTCGGCGTCAGGATCATTTTCAGGCAGATACATCGCCGCGCCCGCCATGAAGCCAAGGCTCTCATCAAAGCCCTTTTCTTCTGGACGGGTCCCCTTGACCGAACCGAGGTGCCACTTACCGAAATGCAAAGTGTGATAGCCCTTGGCCTTCAGAAGGGCCGGAATGAAGATTTCGCTGGTCGGTACGGCCAGATTGTTTGAGGCCGCTGCCCCCTTGGTCGTCCCCGGCGGCATGTCCTTAACCCGATCCGCAAAGAAGGTCGGAGCCGCGATCGAGCCCTCTTCCCTTTGGGTTCCGACCATCTTTTGGAAGGCGACCGGGGCCGGGGTGAACTCAAAGCCAAAACGCGTGGCATAACGACCAGTCATGATGGTCGCCCGCGATGGGGCGCAGGTCGCATTGCCATCATAACCATTGGCGAAATTGGCACCCTCGCGGGCAATGGAGTCAATATTGGGGGTGGGCACAGCACCACCGGCAATACCGCCACCGTTTAAGGTGATGTCGTTATAGCCCATATCATCAACGAGGATGACGATGACATTGGGTGGACGCTTGCCCTCAGGCGCAGTCGCAGGACCCTCGGCCCAGGTCACAGGCTGGTTAGGCTCAACCTTTGGAAGCTGTGAATGGGCGATCATCATAAAGACCGCCTCCTTGTGGGTGGCGACCCATCCAAAGGCTACCGCAATGACGAGAACAATCCCGCCCAACCAGGTCCAAAGCCGCATAGGTCCCTCCCAGAAAGATCAGCCTGCTTAGATCTACAGGCCCATCATCGGTCATTATTGGCAAGGAGCATATATTGACATTGCCACTGCCGCTAGTGGGTCCGGCGGCATAAATTTTGCCCCTGTTTGAGCCTCAGCACTCGGCCAGATTAACCGCCAGTCCACCCAACGAGGTTTCTTTATAGATTGCGTTCATATCCTCGCCGGTTCGCTTCATGGTGGCGATGACCTTGTCGAGACTGACCGTATGTTGGCCGTCACCGAGCATGGCAAGGCGCGCGGCATCGATGGCCTTTACAGCTCCCATCGCATTGCGCTCGATGCAGGGAATTTGAACCAGTCCGCCGATGGGATCACAGGTCAGGCCAAGATTATGCTCCATCGCGATCTCGGCCGCGTTCTCGATCTGGTCATTGCTAGCCCCTAGGGCTGCAGCCAGTCCTGCGGCGGCCATCGAGCAGGCCACACCCACCTCCCCCTGACAGCCAACCTCTGCCCCCGAGATCGAAGCATTGCGTTTATAGAGCGCGCCAATGGCGGCAGCGGTCAGCAAGAAGGTCCGCCGTCCCTCCACCGTGCCGCGATGGAACCGGTCATAATAGCGCAGCACCGCTGGCAAGAGCCCGGCCGCGCCGTTGGTCGGGGCGGTCACCACGCGCCCCCCGGCGGCGTTCTCTTCGTTGACCGCCAAGGCCCACAGATTGACCCAGTCCAGCGCTGACAAGGGATCAGAGATTTGCCGGTCAGCATTGCTGATCAGGGTGGCGAGGATCTTGCTCGCCCGCCTTTTGACGTTGAGGCCTCCAGGCAAGATGCCATCGATGCGCGTGCCACGGTCAATACAGGCAAACATGGCCGCCACGATCTCTTCCAGGCCGGTAAAGATCGCATCGTCTGAGCGCAGGGCGCGCTCGTTGGCCAGCATCAGTTCGGCAATGGTCAGCCCCGCCCCTTGCGCCTGCTCCAACAGTTCAGCACCAGACTCGAAGGGATAGGGCATGTTGGCTAAGCCCTCATTGGGGGTATTGCGCCCCATCTCATCCTCATCGCGCACAAAGCCGCCGCCGATGGAGAAATAGGTGCGCTCGCCAAGGAGGTCACCGGCCGCGTCAAAGGCCGAGAACTTGAGCCCATTGGGATGTTGCGGAAGGCGCGTTCGCCCTTCCCAGAGAAGGTCTGTGGCGCGATCAAAGTGGATCATGCGTCGCCCGCCGAGATTTAGCCGCCCCTCCTCCGCGACGCGCGCAATCAAGGAGTCGGCGGCGTCCGGGTCCATGGTCCGAGGCTCAAGGCCTTCGAGCCCAAGGATCACCGCGCGGTCGGTGGCATGGCCACGTCCGGTCAGGGCGAGACTGGCATAGAGGGTGGTCTGAACCCGCGCCGTGCGCTCGAACCGCGCTTCAAGCCAGCCCAAAAACCGCACAGCGGCGGTCATCGGACCCATCGTATGGGAACTGGAAGGCCCTACCCCTAGCTTGAACAGATCAAAGACACTCACTAGAGGCTGGCTCATGAGGTCTCTCCATCAAACAGGCCCGCAGGCCATATGCGTCTCACGGTCACGATTAGCCGCCTTGCGACAAAATTGATGATCACCCTCGGCATGAGCCATGGCCTATAGACTATCTGCACCTGATCCGCCCAAAGGAGCTTGTTCATGACCGCCGTGCCTGTTGTCTATTTCTCAGACGTCCTCTGTATCTGGGCCTATTTTTCCGAGATGCGGGTGCGGGCCTTGAAGGAAGCCTTTGGCGACCAGATAAGGTTTGACCATCGGTTTTGCTCCATCTTTGGCGACACGGCGCGCAAGATGAGCACCAGTTGGCGCGACAAGGGCGGATATGAGGGCTTTAACCGGCATTTGATGGATGTGGCCCAGCAATTTCCCGAAGTGACCATCAACCCGGATATCTGGCGGATCGCAAAGCCCGCTTCTTCGACCGGCGCGCACCTGTTTCTCAAGGCGGTTCAGAGGGATGAAGCGGCAGATCGCCTCGCAGCGGGGACCTTTGAGACCAGCCTTCAAGCCATGCGCACCGCCTTCTTTCGCGATGCGCGCGATATTGGTCAATGGTCCGTGCAGTGCCAGATCGGTGAACAGGCCGGGGTCGATATCGCTCGGATCGAAGCCCTGATCCATGACGGCAGCGCCTATGCGAGCCTTGCCAGCGACTATGAAGCCGCGGCCAGCATGAACATCCAAGGCAGCCCCACCGTCGTGCTCAATGACGGCCGCCAAAAGCTCTATGGCAATGTCGGCTACCGCATTCTTGAGGCCAATATCCAAGAGCTCTTGCGCTCACCCACGCCCGATCAAGCCAGCTGGTGCTAGCCCAAATCAGTGGCTCGCCGTCCTGGGTGTCGCCGGAATGAGCGCCACATCGGCTTCGGTCACGGGCTTGATATAGCCATTGCCAAAATGGGTGCGGACATAGGTCAGGACCTCTGCCGTCTGCTTGGCGCTTAGCGTATCGCTAAACCAAGGCATGGCCCCACGTCCGTTCACGACCATTGAAATGGGATAGGCTGCGATCTTGAGCTTGGGATTGTTGGCGAGCGAAGGAATAGAGCCAGCACCGACACCACCCTTACCGTCGGCCATATGACAGGACTGACAGACCATGGTGTAGACCTGCTCGCCCGAGACCGGAACCGGAGGCTTGCTGCCCCCCGGACCGGGTTCATCGGCCAAGGCGGGCACAGCGACGAGGCAAAGGGCAGCGGCAATCAGGCCTGCAACCTGTGACATTGGGCGCATGATCAAGCCTCCAGAGCGCGTTTGTGAAGACGAGAGATGGCGTCTAGCGAAGACAGGAGCGCGCCCTCCATCCAGCAGCCAACATAGGAGGCATGTTCTCCGGCCAGTACGATACGGTCATCCATCGAGACGAGGGTCTGATAGTGCTCCTTGCGGGTCTCTTCGGTCCAACGGGCGCAGCAGCCGAGCGCCCAAGGCACGCGGCTCCAGGCCACAGACGCACCGTTCATGAACTCCTTGCGATAGCTCTCGGGGTGGAAAACCGAGCCTTGCTCGAGCACCGCCTCAATCCGCTGCTCCGGCGTCATACCCGCCAGTTGATAACCGCCCATGCCGCTCGCAAAGGCACCAAGCAGAACTGCCGGTCCATCCTTGAAGAAATTATTGTTGGGATAGGAGATCAGACTGATGCCCTGATTGGTGAAGCTGTGACCGCCATAGATCGAGGCGTCCTCTTCCCAGAAGCGCCGCTTCATCTCCAAACCAACCTTGACCGAGTTGGAATAGGGCACCGCGGCCACAGCTGCCTGCATCTTGGGCGACAGGCCATTGTCCAGTTGGCTGAGCACGGTCAGCGGGATGGTACAGACGCAGTAGTCAGCCTTGGCCTCGGAAATCTGACCTGATCCCGTGTCTGAATAGCTGACCGTAACCCCTTTCTTATCCTGAGAAATTTTGGTGACCTTTGCATTATGGGTGATCAGGGCCTGGACCTGTTTCGCGAAGGCCTTACCAATCTGATCCATACCGCCGACGGGCTGGAACATGGTCGTTTGGAACTCATGGTTCATGAAGAAGGCCATATTGTTCCAGATGCCGGTCTTCAGAACCTCGTCAAAGGGCAAGAGATCCGATGGGGTCGGCGCGCCATTGACGCCGCCTCCGGGCGGGCGGTCATAGCCCCGATGCGACGCTGACTTCAGTCCCTTGGTGTAGCGCATATCGTGGTCGAGCATGCCCCAGTTGCGCAGGGCCTCCTTCAGGCGATCTCGGTCCTCGGCGGTCACCTCGGCATCAAGACCCTTCAGGTCGATGGCCTTGCCCAGCAACTCGGCGACATTGCCCTCAAAATCCGCTGCCAAGGCTTTGAACCGCTGGGGTTTGCCGCCAAAGGCATCGGTATTGTGGACATAGGCATTGTGGTTGAACTGGATGAAAGGCTCCAGCGCCACGCCAAAGCTCTTGCAATAGTGAAGCAAGGTGCGGTGATGGTGGGGAATGCGCCACGGGCCGGGATTGAGATAGTTACCATTTGCAAAGCCCACCTTCTGGGTGGCCCCGCCAAGCTCTGTATAGGTGTCACCACCATGCAACGACCAGTTCCGACCACCCGCGCGAGGCTGATATTCGAGGACCCGGACCTTGTAGCCCGCCTTGGTCAATTCATAGGCCGCGACCATGCCCGCCAGTCCGGCCCCGAGCACGATGACCGATGCGCCCGGCCGCGCGCCGGACAGGTTGGGCGGGCCGGTAAACTGCGTCTCTGCGGCATGACCCAAAGTGGTCATCATATTGTAGAGGGCCGCTGTGCCGCCCAGCATACCGATGGCGCTCAATAGCTGCCGCCGCGTTGTCTTATGACCGGTCCGTTCCATCAATAGCCCCCTGCCGTCCTGAGGCTGAGCTTAGGGACGCAAGGGACGCGGACTGAAGGATGAGTGCGCCGGATGGTCGATATTCCGCCAGATGGCCTAGAAACTAGCAATGGCCGCGCGCTGATGGCCAAGGATCAGGCAATTTGGCCCATCATCTGCGCGCGGCCCACCTCGCCCTAACGCTTGGAGAGACCCTTCTGGCCCATTCGCCAGACCAGCTGGTCGAAGCGGTCTTGGCCAAAGAAGGGCTCATCCTCAAAGACCATCAGGGGTACGCCATAGTGACCGCCTTGGCGCTGCGCGGCCTGATTGGCGGCAATGATGCCGTCCAGACGCTCGGCCTCTCCGGGCGCTGAGATGGCTGCGTCAAGCTCTGCAAGGTCGAGACCGGCTCGGGCCACAGCCTGCGCCAAATGGTCCCCGACGTTCCAGCCTGCGACCGTTCCGTCCCAAATCAAACGGCCGACCTGCTCGATAAAGGCCATGCCCTTGCCCCGCTCACTCGCCGCGACACCCAGCCACGAGAGGCGATGGATATAGGGCTGTTCCTTGGGATAGGTCCGGGTTTGCGGGTCCATATAGACGGGGTCAGGCCGCGCCCAGCGGAAGGGCACGCCGGCAAACTGGGCACTGCGATGGATGTCCTTGCCAAAATAGGTGATCCACAGCGGGTCATTATTGGCGAAGAAATCAGGCTGGCGCACCGCGATCGGATAGACGACCCGCAGATTGCACGTCACATCATAGTCCCGCTCTAGGGCAACAATCCGGTCTGTCACCAGATAGGAATAGGGCGAGCGGAAGGACCAATAGAGATCAAAGGCAAGGCTCATCCCAGCGTGCCCTTAGTCTTGATGTTCAACTGACCGGCTAGGCCCGCGTCACGATGTTTGGCGATCTCTTGATATTCTGGGCTCTGCACCATCTCCTGCATGGCCGCGAGGGAGGGATATTCCGCCAGCGCAATCATGTCCCAGAGCTCTTCAACCTCCCCCAGCATCAAGCCAGTGACCGGTCCCGAATAGCCGGGGGTTCCACCAACCTTGATAATATGGTGACGGACCTTGCGGCCATAGCGCAGATAGGCCTCAAAGCCCGAAATGTCGGCGTCTGACCCATCGGCATAGTCTGCCTTGGGCTTGAATTTCAGCAGATTGACCATAACGAAAGGACCGTCTTCTGGCGTGCTGAAAAAGGCCTTGGCCTGTTCGGCGCTGGGGTGAACCCGATTGTTGAATTGCATGGAAGGCTCCTCCTAAGGGGACCGCTTAGGCCCCATTATCAATTGGCACCCATAACGTCATATGCTCAACGGAGGGTCAATCGGCCAAGAGGCGATCACGGCGACGCCTTGACCCCAAATAGGGTTAATTCAATTTTAGCGCCGCTTGGCCATACAAGACTTGGCTAAACTAAAGGTGCGCCGCTCATGCCTAAATCATTGCTGGACCGTGCGCACAGGGCCCTTGCCGACCAGAACCCCGCCTTGGCGGAACGGATCGCGCGGCAGGCGACGGAGCGGTTTCCTAAGACCAGCGCCGCATGGCGGACCTTGGGCCTGATCCTCCAAGAGGCTGGACGCACCCTTGAGGCCTTTGAGGCCTATGAACGGGCGCTTGGCCTCAATCCCAATGATGTCGATATTGCCCTAGCCCTGTCTCATGCCGCATCGCGACTGGGTATGAAGGATGAGGCCCTCGCCCTTGCCAGCTATTTTGCGCAGACGCGGCCGGGGGATTTTGCCGGGATTAGTGCCCAATGCACCGCCCTCTTGGCCCTCGGCAGGGTGCAAGAGGCGCACGATCTCGCCGTTCAAGCCCTCGGTGTAGCGCCGCTAGAGGCGGAACGCTGGCAGTTGGCGGGCAAGACGGCCCGGGCAAGCGGAGGGCTCGAACAGGCCGCTCAAGCCTTGCAAGAGGCCCTGCGCCTCAAGCCCAATGACCCGCGCATCCGGTATGATCTGGCCTGGACCTTGGCCGACATGGGCGATCTGGACCCCGCGCTGGACCGGGTTGAGCAGGCCCTCGCCCAGCCGCTTGATGCCGAGACCCACGCCACGGCGGCCTTCTTGCGGGCCACGATCCTTCTGGCCAAGGGCGATCTGAAGGCGGGCTGGAGCGCCTATCAGGTGCGACATGATCTGGCCTTACCCAGCGCTGCGATCTTCGATCTGACCCTTCCGCGATGGGACGGGCAATCGGACCTCGCAGGCCACGCCTTGGTGGTGATGGCTGAACAGGGCCTTGGCGACGAGATTGCCTTTATGGGCATGGTCCCCGACCTGTTAGAGCGGCTCGGCCCGACCGGTCGGTTGACCCTCTGTGCGGACCAGAGGCTCAAGGGCTTGATCGAACGCAGTTGGCCAACCGTGAAGGCCGTCGGTCATCAGACCCAAGCTCAGCTCGCGCGCCGCCATCGCTCGCCCAGCGCGCCGGTAGAAGGCGACCTGTGGCTCCCCCTCGGCGACCTCCTGCCGCTGCTCCGCTCCACCATCGCCGATTTCGAACGTCCTGCAGGTTTTCTAAAACCGGATCCCGCCAAGGTCGCGTACTGGCACGCTTGGCTCAAGACCCTGCCCGAGGGGACCAAGACCGGAGTGACCTGGCGCAGTCACAAGATGGGCGACGAACGGGGCCGCAACTTCGCCCCCCTCAGCGCTTGGG
>CANCJE010000068.1 GCA_947378235.1 Caulobacteraceae bacterium
CTATGCTGGTTCGCGACCGCCCGAGCACAGGCCAACAGATTGCGCGCGCGCGCATAGTAGCCAAGCCCCGCCCAAGCGGCCATGACCTCGCCATCCACCTCTGCCGCCAAGGCCTCGACCGTCTGCCAGCGCTGGGTGAAGTTCAGGAAATAGGGCGTGGCGTGGGGCACGGTGGTCTGCTGCAGCATCACCTCTGAAAGCCAAACCCGATAGGGATCAACCCGAACGCCCTGAGCCCCATCCCTTGGCCCCACCCGCCAAGGCAGACTGCGCCCGTGGGCATCGTACCAGCCAAGGAGGTTTGAACGGATCAGGTCGGGGTTTTGAATCATGGGCACAGATTAGGCCGCTTTAATTTGCTTCGCTATTAACCCTTAAAGATGCTAAAAATTTATTCTTATCTTAAATTGTGCAGAATTGAGAATGACCGCCTTCCCATCAGATGCCGATCTCTTAGCGGCGGGATGGATCAAAGCCAGTCGAAGACACCGGCGCATCAATAGTCGTCCGCGTGTTGGTCAGGTCTATTGGATCGACTTTCCACATGACGTCTACCCCCCTGAATTTATGGGTGAACATCCCGAAATCATCATCCGAGCCGCTCAAAACCTACACGGCACCTGCATTATCGTTCCCGTGACCAGTAAATCGCAAAGTGATGCGAACCATACCCACACACTCACAGTTAATCCGATCCCCTCTGTCAGGCAAAATCGGATTCAAAGTCACGTCGTCTGCGATCACCTCTACACGGTTCACGTCAATCGTTTACGGCCCATCATCGCCAAACATAATCGGCCCATCTATCCAAAAATTTCAGCCCTTGATCTGCAAATCATAGTCTCCAAAATTCAATCGGCCTTGTTTTCTAACCGTGTTTAAACGCCACAGAAGTCGAAAAAGAATTGCAATTTGAAGGTGAAGGGTCTACCTATTCTGAACAGCCTCGGCTGCTCGGTCGCACGCGACCTTTGGACTATGCCCTTTGGGCCTTAGGGATCTCTTAGGAGGTCCCTTTATTTTTGCCTCTATCGCTTCAAAGGCCTAGTCTAGCACAATGAAAAGGTCCCTGCCCTCTGCTGACGAGGCTGTGCGTATTTTGGCACGGAAGCGGACCCGCGCGACCTTGCGGTCCGCACCACCAGCAGGCAAGGCCTTGGCGGGCCTGATCAAGGCGCTGGACGCCCGCTTTGGCCAAGGCCCCGGTGCCCTTCAGGCGCGGTGGAAAGAGATTGTCGGTGAGACGCTCGCCGCACGCACCGAACCAGTCAAGCTGAGCAAGCCTCGCCCCACCGCCAGCGGAACCTCAGTCGCCGTACTGGAAATTCGCGTTGATGGCCCCGCTGCAGCGCTGGTACAGCATCAGGCACCAGAAATCCTATCGCGGGTGAACCTGTTTTTAGGCGCCGGCTCAGTCGGCAAGTTGCGGATCGTTCAAGGTCCGGTCAAGGCTAGGATCGCCGCCCCGGCCAAGGCCGAGGCCGCCGTCAAGGCCCGCCGTCGCAAGGCTCCGCTAGACGCGGCTCAAGAGGCTGAGTTGGAAAATGGTTTAGCCAAAGCCCCCGATAGCCCCCTAAAAGACGCCCTCACCAAGCTGGGCCGGGAAGTTCTGCGCAATGGCGACCGCGCTGAGCGTTGACAAAGATCCGTCGCTGAGGCCTGAGTGCCCCAGATCGCGGTCTATAGCCCTGCCTTTTGTTAGCGATTACAATGCGATTTGAACGCCGAGAGGACCTGCCGTGCGCCGATTAAAAGCCCTGTTTCTTGTCATGGTCACAAGCCTGCTCATGGTCGGCTATGGTCAGAGCGCCCAAAGTGCTGTGGTCAATGATGACGACATGATCATGGGCAACCCCAAGGCTAAGATCACCGTGGTCGAATATGCCTCGGCAAGTTGCCCGCACTGCGCGGTCTTTGCGATCAATGTCTTTCCTGCCTTCAAGGCGAAATATATCGATACAGGCCAGGTCAAATATGTCTTCCGCGAGGTCCTGACCGAACCGGTGCAACTGGCCGCTGCCGGGTTTATCTTGGCGCGCTGCACTGGAAAACAAAACTATTTCAAAACCTTGGACGGCGTCTTCCACGCCCAACAAGAGGTTTATGAGACCAAGAGCCTGCGCGATCCCCTGCTGAAGGTCGCCAAGTCTGCTGGTCTGACCGAAGATCAATTCATGGCCTGTCTGACCGACAAGACCGCGCTCGATAGCCTCAATGCCCGCGTCGAGCGGATTGCCAAGGCTGGTGATTTTGACAGCACGCCGACCTTCTTCATCAATGGCCAAAAGCTGATTGGGGAGCACAGCCTCGCCGACCTCGACGCCGCCATCGCTGCCGCCAAAAAGACGACCAAAGCTAAGAAGTAATCGCCCTCAACAAGGGTCGAGCCCCCGCCGATCAAGTCCCTATGGGCGACGCCGAGGGAATCGCGCTTTAATGTCATGTTTTTTACACAGGACCCTGCCGATGCGCGCCTTTAACCGCCTAATGCTCGTCATTCTCTCTGGCTTAAGCCTCGCCGCCTGCGGTCAAGGCAAGGGCGGCGCGGTTACCGATGACGAGATGACCATGGGTAAGGCCGATGCCAAGGTCACAGTCATCGAATATGCCTCGGCCAGCTGCTCACACTGCGCGGCCTTCAATGCCGAAGTCTTTCCGGCCTTCAAAACCAAATATATTGACACCGGTAAGGTGAAATATGTGTTTCGTGAGTTCATCACGCCGCCTGCTGAACTGGCCGCCGCCGGGTTCCTGACTGCGCGTTGCGCCGGAAAAGATAAGTATTTCAGCGTTCTGGACGGCGTGTTCCGCAGCCAAGAGGAAATCTTCCGCACCGGTGACATGCGCTCGCCCTTGGTACGGGTGGCCAAATCTGCCGGTATGACCGAAGAGCAATTTATGGCCTGCGTCTCGGACGAGAAGGCCCTCAAGGCCCTTGCGGCCAGGGTCGAGAAGTTCGCCAAGCAGGATAATATTTCCGGCACGCCGACCTTCATCATCAATGGCAAAAAGCTCGATGGTGAGCAAAACCTCACCGCCTTTGACACGGCCATCGCCGCTGCTCAAACGTCAGCAAAATAGGCCTTCAGACCTAGCCCGTGCAGTTTCAGAGGCTCCGCCTTTCGGGCTTTAAGTCCTTTGTCGAACCGACCGAGTTTCGGATCGAACCCGGACTCACGGGTGTCGTTGGCCCCAATGGCTGCGGCAAGTCCAACCTTCTGGAGGCCCTGCGCTGGGTCATGGGGGCCAATTCGGCCAAGGCCATGCGTGCGGGCGGCATGGATGAGGTGATCTTTGCGGGCGCAGGCACACGGGTGCCGCGCAACCATGCCGAAGTCACCCTTACCATCGACAACAGTGACCGTACCGCTCCGGCCCAGTTCAACGATCACCAGACCATCGAGGTGGTGCGCCGCATCGACCGGGGGGCAGGCTCGACCTATAGGGTCAATAGCCGCGAGGTGCGGGCGCGAGACGTTCAACTCCTGTTCGCCGATGCCTCGACGGGTGCCAATTCCCCGGCTCTCGTCCGGCAGGGCCAGATTTCCGAACTGATTGCCGCCAAGCCGCAAAATCGACGGCGCATCTTGGAAGAGGCTGCCGGTGTCTCTGGCCTCCATACCCGCCGCCATGAGGCCGAACTGCGCCTACGGGCCGCTGAAACCAATCTGTCGCGTCTTGGTGATGTCACCAACGAGCTTGAAACGGCCCTTAACCGCCTCAAGCGCGAGGCCCGGCAGGCAGAGAAATATAAGCGCCTGTCCGGCGAGATCCGGGCCCTGCAAGGGGCTGTGCTGTTCTCGCGCTGGACCGAAGCGCGTGACGTGCTGGTGCGGGTCGATGGCGAGAGCCAAGAGGCCGGGCGAGCCGTCGAGATCACCACGCGGGAGGCGTCGGTGGCAGCCGCTCAAGCTCTGACGGCGGAACAGGCCATCGCCCCCTTGCGCGAAGAGGAACAGGTCGCAGCAGCGGTCCTGCACCGCCTGGCCATCGAAAAAGACCGGGCCGAGCGCGATGCGGCTCAGGCGGCAGAGGCCGTGCGCCGTCTCAGCGACGATCTTCGCCGCCTTGACGAGGACCGCGACCGCGAGGTTCAGATTGTCGACGACGCCAAGGCAGCCCTCAGCAAGATCGAACTGGAACGCAGCGACCTTGCCGCGCGCATCGCCGCTGCGCCTGAGCGAATGCCGCAGCTTCAGGCCGCTGCCGATGCCGCTGAGCGGGCCCGCGCGGCGGCTGAAACCGATGTCGAACAGCTCGCCGCCCGCGCGGCGGGCGAGCAGGCCGCACGCCGCGCTGCGACCGCTCGGGCCGAGGAGGCCCGCACCCGTCTCACCCGCGCCGACCGCGCGCTCGAAGCCGCAAAAGCAGACCGCGCCAATCTTGGCCCCGACACGGCACCAGAGGCCGAGGCTGCCAAAGCGAAGTTCGACGCCGCGCTTGCGACCCTCCGCCTGGCCCGCGCCGCCGTGGAAGCTGCTGAAACCGAACGGGCCGAGGCCGCGAACGCTGAGGCCGCGACCCGTGAAACCGCCCGCAAACTCGAAGATCAACTCGGACGCCTCAAGACCGAAGCGCGGGGCCTGACGCAACTAACCGCTCAACCGCGTAAGGGCGGCTTTGCCCCCGCACTGGACGATGTGTCGCCCGACCGGGGCTTTGAGGCCGCTCTCGCCGCCGCCCTTGGCGATGATCTTGACGCCTCACTGGACCGCAAGGCCCCCTCCTTCTGGGGCGGGCGCGATACGGATGGTCCGACCTGGCCGCAGGGCGCAACCCCGCTCGCGCCCCTGATCAAGGCCCCGCCCGCCCTCGCCGCGCGGCTAGCCTTCACGGCCGTCGTCTCGCGTGAGGATGGAGAGCGCCTGCAAGCGGCCCTGCCCGCAGGTGCGCGGCTCGTCTCCAAAGAGGGTGACCTCTGGCGCTGGGACGGCTTTGTCGCCCGCGCCGATGCGCCCAAGCCTGCGGCCGTTCGGCTCGAACAGCGCACCCGGCTATCCGAGGTCGAGTTTGAGGTCGCCAAGCTATCGCCCGCCGCCGCCGAGGCTAGCCTAGCCCATCAGACCGCAAGCCAAAGCGTGCGAACGGCCGATGAGACCCTGCGCAATGCCCGCCGTGCACCGCCCGAGGCTGAACGTGCGCTGGGAACGGCCCGCGACCGGGTCGAGCAACTGGCTAGAGACGCTGTGCGCCGCGATGCGCGGTCCCAAGCCCTGACCGAGACCCTGATCCGCCTGCAGGCTGAATATGATGAGGCTAAGGCCTTTGCTGCCCAGGCCGAGGCCGACCTCGGCGCCCTGCCCGCCGGTGACGATCTGGCCCCGCAACTGACCGCCGCGCGCGAGGCCTCAACACGGGCTCGCGAAGCGACGGGTGCCGCCCGCTCTGCGCTGGACAATGAGAGCCGCGAACGGGCTGGCCGAGCACGGCGGATGGAGGCGCTGGACCGCGACCGGGCCGACTGGACGCGTCGCGCCGCTTCGACTGATAGCCGCCTTAACGCTCTGGCCAAGGATCGCCTGGAGGTCGAGGCCGCTTTGATCGAGGCCCGCACCGCTCCCGAGGCACTGGAAGAGCGCAAGCTGAAGCTTCTCGATGAATATGCCGTCGCTGAAGCGCGCCGTGATCGGGCTGGCGAGGCCATGGCCAATGCCGACAGCCTGCGCATTCAAGCCGACCGCGAGCAGAGGGCCTCCGAGCAACGGGCTTCTGAAGCGCGGGAGCTTCGCGCCTCCTTATCCGCACGCCTTGACGCCGCGCGCGAGCGACTGGCCGAGATGGCACAGACGATCCGCGACACCATCCGCATCGAACCGGACGAGCTGGGCCGCCGTATCGCGGAAGAAGCCACCGCCGTGCCCGCCGACGCCAGCGGCATCGAGGCCCACCTGATGGCGCTGGAACGCGAGCGTGACCAGATCGGCGCGGTCAATCTGCGGGCCGAAGAGGAAAGTGTCGAATATGCCACGCGCCTCGACGCCATGCGCTCGGAACGGGCCGACCTGACCGGGGCGATCGGGCGTCTGCGCGATGGGATTGAGTCGCTCAATGCCGAGGGGCGTGAACGCCTGCTGGCCGCCTTTGACGTGATCAACGGCCACTTCCAGACCCTGTTCCAAGCCCTGTTCGGCGGCGGTCAGGCCGAATTGCGCCTGATAGAGTCCGACGACCCGCTCGAGGCTGGCCTCGAAATCTTTGCCTGCCCCCCGGGCAAGCGCCTGTCGACCATGTCGCTGATGAGCGGCGGCGAGCAGGCCTTGACGGCAGCCGCCCTGATCTTCGGCGTCTTTCTGGCCAATCCCGCCCCGATCTGCGTGCTGGACGAGGTGGATGCACCGCTGGACGACGCCAATGTCGACCGGTTCTGCAATATGCTGGCCGAAATGCGCCAGCGCACCCAGACCCGCTTCATCGCCATCACCCACAATCCGGTGACCATGTCGCGCATGGACAGGTTGTTCGGCGTCACCATGCCCGAGCAGGGCGTATCGCAGTTGGTCTCAGTCGATCTGAAACAGGCCGAAGCCATGGTGGCGCAGTAGCCCCCGATACCGCGCTCGCCACGAAGAGACTGTTGGGTGAGTGGATGAATACCCCCTCACCCCACCCTCTCCCCCAAGGGGGCGAGGGCTTTTCATCTCTTAGCCCTCTCCCTGTGGGAGAGGGTTGGGTGAGGGCCTTGTTTTGTCGCCCAGCACTTCCCCATCCAACCCATTGAACTTTTGTGTTAGACTTGCGATCTAGAAAAGACCGTTGGGTTTCCAGCGGTTCTGGAGCAGACCATGTCCGATCTCGACCAATTGGAAGCGCGCATCCGCACCTCGTCTATTAAGATCCACACACCAGAGGATTTTGAGGGCATGAGGCGGGCTGGGCGGCTAGGGGCGGAATGCCTCGACATGCTGACCCCCTATGTGGTGGCAGGTGCTGTGACCGACGAGCTGGACCGACTGGCGCGGGAATTTGTGCTAGATAACGGAGCTCTGCCCGCCTGCCTGTTCTATCGCGGCTATTCCAAGACGGTCTGCATCTCGCCCAACCACGTCGTCTGCCACGGCATTCCAGGGCCCAAGGCGCTGAAGGACGGCGATATTGTCAATATCGATGTGACTGTCATTGTCGATGGCTGGCATGGTGATACGAGCCGCATGTATCCCATCGGTGATGTGGCCCCGCGCGCGCGCCGCCTGATTGACGTGACCTATGAGGCCATGGACCGCGGCATGAAGGCCGTGAAGCCCGGCGCGCGGCTGGGTGATATTGGCTGGGCGATCCAGTCCTATGTTGAATCGATGCGCTGTTCGGTTGTCCGCGACTTCTGTGGCCACGGCCTTGGCCAAGTGTTCCACGACAATCCCAACATTTTGCACTTTGGCCGCAAGGGCGAGGGCGATGTGCTCAAGCCCGGCATGTTCTTCACCATCGAGCCCATGGTCAATCTGGGTAAGCCCCAGGTGAAATTGCTGGCCGATGGCTGGACGGCGGTGACCCGCGACAAGTCCCTCTCGGCCCAGTGCGAGCACTCCATCGGCGTCACCGAAGACGGCTATGAGGTCTTCACCGCCTCGCCCGCAGGCCTGTTCCGGCCTGCTTGATGGTGTGACCATCCTCGTCTTTTTACGGACGTAGGGCTGGGATGACGGCAACACCCCCTCACCCAACCCTCTCCCCCAAGGGGGCGAGGGCTAAGAATAGAAGAGCCCTCTCCCTGAGGGAGAGGGTTGGGTGAGGGCCTTGTTTCCTTGATGCGTCGTTGCGAGCAAAGGGAAGCAATCCAGTAGACTGAGACAGCCCTCAGCAGATGTTCCCCTGGGTTGCTTCGTCGCGATGCGCCTCGCAATGACGCGGAGTTTTTTATACTCAAAACCGTTTTAAATTTTTCGCTATTTTAGGTCATGACGATCCGTCGCGACCGGTCTATCCTGCGCCGATCGCCGGATCGCTGAGCCCCAAGTCGGATCAAATCTATGCCCCAGGACGAACAGGGTTTTGAGGATACGGCTGTGGCCCATGACCTCTATGGCCACAGAGATCGTCTGCGGCAACGGGCGCGCAAGGGCGGGCTAGAGGCCTTGCCGGACTATGAGGTTCTCGAACTGTTTTTATTTCGCACCTTTCCACGCGGAGACGTGAAGCCCCGGGCCAAGGCCCTCCTGACCCGGTTTGGCGATATGGCCGGTGTACTGGGGGCCTCACTCGAAGAGCTGCAGAGCGTGCCAGGCATTGGTGAGGCCGCAGCTTTGGACCTGAAGCTGATGCAGGAGGGGGCGCTGCGCCAGATGAGGGCGGGCCTGCGTAAGCGCACTGTGATCTCGTCTTGGACGGCGTTGCTGGGCTATGTGCGGG
Organism: Caulobacteraceae bacterium; assembly: GCA_947378235.1. Lineage (GTDB taxonomy): Bacteria > Pseudomonadota > Alphaproteobacteria > Caulobacterales > Caulobacteraceae > CAISGS01. The sequence goes on from CANCJE010000068.1 coordinate 8,347, forward strand.
TCATGCTTGCCAGCGAGGCGCGCGAACAGTTTCGGGTCCTCTTCCTCGACAAGAAAAACCAGCTGATCGCGGATGAACAGCTTGGCCAAGGCACCGTGGACCATGCGCCGGTCTATCCGCGCGAGGTGATGCGTCGGGCGCTGGAACTGTCAGCCTCCTCGATCATTCTGGTACACAACCACCCTTCGGGCGATCCCAGTCCGTCAGGAGCCGATGTCGACATGACCAAGCAGATCATCGAGGCTGGCCGCACCCTTAGGATCAGCGTTCACGATCATCTGGTCGTCGGCCGCGACGGCGTGGCGAGCTTCAAGGCGCTGGGCCTGATGTAGATGGCTCTACTCGCCCTCTAACTGAGGCCCCCGTCCGGCCAAGCGAACTCCTGGGATAGTGAGGCTCAGCAAAAAGGCCACGAGCAGCACCAGAATGCCCGCGGCAAACATATTGTGGATGGCCATGGACAGGATCCGCTGAACCGTCTGATCCACAGCCGACGGACCCGCAGCCCCGACAGCACGGGTGGCAGCGAGGCGCTCCAAATCTTCGAGCTTGAAGGCCAAACTTCCTGAAATCTTCTTGGCAGCACTGGCCAGATTGGTCGTCAGCAAGGTGCCGAAGATGGCCACGCCCATGGTCGAACCCACTTGGCGGAAGAACTGAGAACTGGCAGTTGCAACGCCGATATCCTGCGGCTTGACTGAATTTTGAATGGCCAGATTGAAAAGGCTCTGGGTGGGACCAAGGCCTACGCCCATGATGAACACGCGCCAACTGACATCCCAGAGCGGCCGCCCGGGCTGTGATTGCACCAGCAAAAATAGGCCTAAGACCAGAATGCAAAGGCCGGTCAGGAGCACCGGCTTAAAATGTCCCGTTCGGCTGACCATGCGCCCTGAAATCACCGACGAGATGATCATGCCCAGCATCAGGGGCAGCATCGCGAGACCGCTCTCTGAGGGCTTAGCGCCAAGCCCAAGCTGCATATAGAGCGGCAAGAACGACACCACGCCCATAAAGGCTACTGAGACCAGAAGCAGCGAGAAATTGGCCCGCGTGAAGGTCGGGTTGCGAAACAGTCCTAGCGGCAAGATCGGGTGGCTGGCGCGGGTCTCCGCAAAGAGGAAGCCAACGAGCCCCACCGCTGATAGGGCCAAGAGCTCCAAAATACGCGGCGAGTTCCAAGCATAGTCGCGCCCCCCCCAACTCAGCGCCAAAAGGAACGGAATGAAGGTCACAACGATCAGGGCAGCACCGGCCCAATCCACCTTGCCCGGCACACGGCGGGTCAAGACGGGCATCTTGACGATGATCATGAACAGGGCGAGCAATGAAAGGGGCAGGTTGATATAGAAAATCAAACGCCATCCCTCGAACGAGACAGGTCCCAGATGCACCCAAGGAATCTGGGTGAAAAACCCGCCCAAAACCGGTCCAAGGATCGAAGCCAAACCGAACACACCGCCGAATAGACCCGCGAACCGGCCTCGCTCCCTTGGCGGGAACAGATCGGCAATGATGGTAAAGGCAGAGATCATAAGGGCCCCGCCGCCCAAGCCTTGCACGCCACGAAAGACAATCAGTTGCACCATGCCGCTGCCATCTTGGACGCCATGGTTGAACTCACCAGACATGCCGCAGAGCCACGATCCGAGCGTAAAGATGACCACGCCCGTGATCAAGATCGGCTTGCGACCATAGATGTCCGACAGCTTGCCATAGATCGGCACCATCACGGTCGAACTCAACAGATAGGCGGTCGTGACCCAGGCATAGAGATCCAAGCCCTTCAATTGCATGGCGATGCGCGGCATGGCGGTCGAGACGATGGTCTGGTCGAGCGCCGATAGGAGCAATACAATCATCAGCCCCACGAGTGTGATCTTGCGCTCAGCGCTGGTAAAGACTTGGGCTTCTGGAGGGGATGGCACGTCGCTCATGAGGACTCTCAGTATGGACCTTTGTGACCTAGGTCGTCCGAAACGGCCAAAGGCCTACTATGTTTCTACATTGAATGCGCCAAAATATGTGAGGCAACATCCGGTCAATATCGGCTAGCCCTTGCCCTTTTCTTTACCGCTTGGCACGACTGTGCTCAACAATCGCCCTTGAGGCTAAGGGCCAGTTGAGGAGTCTATCGATGAAACTGTCTGTACTAATGGTCGTGACGGGACTGGTCCTCGCATCTTCCGCCCACGCCCAAGATGCCCGCACCGCCTGCCGACCGGATCTGGTAAAGTTCTGCCAATCCCAGATGGAGCAGCGCGATCGCCAAGCGGTAAAGGCCTGCCTGATCAAGAACATAGACAAGCTATCCGATGGATGTCGCATCCGGATCAAGGAAGCCTTGGCGAAACGGCAGATGAAGGCCAATTGATCCAAGCTTTTGTTACCCCGTGGCCTTGCCCCCGGACCTCCCCTGCCCCAGTCTGGACCTAAACATTAACCAGCGAAGATCGAGATTGAGGCCTATGGGGTTGAGAACCATCGGAAAAGCGCTCGCGCTCGCTTTGGCCGCCATCGGCCTGAGCGCCGGGATCGCTTGGGGCGCGGATTCAGACCATCCTCAGTGCCAGACGGTACGGATGTCCGACATAGGCTGGACAGATGTCACCGCCACAACGGCGGTCACTAGCACTTTGCTCGAAGGGCTCGGTTACAAGACCACCATCACGGTCCTGTCGGTGCCGGTCACCTATTCGGCCATGAAGAACCGCGACATTGACCTGTTTCTCGGCAACTGGATGCCTTCGATGGAACAGGACCGCGCGCCCTTCCTCAAGGATGGCTCGGTCGAGGTGGTGCGCGCCAACCTGACCGGCGCGAAATATACCCTCGCCGTCCCGTCCTATCTCTATGATGCAGGCCTCAAGGACTTTTCCGATATTGCTCGGTTTGGTGACGCTCTGGGCCACCGCATTATCGGGCTTGAAGCGGGCAATGATGGCAATCGTCAGGTCCTCAGCCTGATCGCCAAGAACGCCGAGGGATTGGGCAGTTTCTCACTGGTGGAGTCCTCCGAACAGGGCATGTTGGCCGAGTTAGAACGGGCCGTGCGCGATAGGAAGCCGATCGTGTTTCTGGGCTGGGAGCCGCATCCTATGAATACCCGCTTTCAGATGCGCTATCTGACCGGCGGAGACGACAGTTTTGGCCCCAATTTCGGCGGCGCGACCATCTATACCAACACCCGTGCGGGCTATAGCGCGGAGTGCCCGAACGTTGGACGACTGCTGAAAAACCTCTCCTTCACCTTGGCCGATGAAAGCCTGCTGATGGGGGCGATCCTTGATGACCATCAAGAGCCTAAGGCCGCCGCCAAGGCTTGGATCGCCAAGAACCCTCAGACCGTCGCGCGATGGTTAGAGGGGGTCCAGACCTATGATGGGCGGGCCCTTCATGCCTCTGTTGCACCGGCAGCGACCTTGGGCGACAGCCAGACATGGATCACAGCCCATAAGATCCCGATTGGTCCGTTCATGACCGATCTGGTCGAGCGGGTGAAGACGGGGGGACGGGGCTTTTTTGAAGGCGTGTCCCTCGTTGTGCACGGGGCCGTCGATGGTCTGACCAGCCTTCTCAAACAGGTTCCGCCACTGGCGCTTGTGGTCGCGCTCTGTGGCCTAGCCTATGGGCTTCAGCGGTCGTGGCGGCTCGCCCTGTTCGTGGCGGCGGCCCTGCTGTTGATCATGAATCAGGGCTATTGGGAGGCGATGTTGGAGACCCTGTCACTGGTCCTCTTCTCCACCCTCATATCGACCCTGATCGGGGTCCCCTTGGGCGTAGCGGCTGCTCACAGGCCTTGGCTCTATCGGGCGCTCCATCCAGTTCTGGACCTGATGCAGACCCTACCGACCTTCGTCTATCTGATCCCGACCCTGGTCCTGTTCGGGCTGGGCGTGGTGCCGGGATTAATCTCGACCATCATCTTTGCCCTGCCCGCCCCCGTGCGCCTCACCCATCTGGGCATATCCTCAACGCCAAGGCCCCTGATCGAGGCCGGGCAAGCCTTTGGCGCGACCAAGTGGCAGTTGCTCACGACCATTGAGCTGCCGTCGGCCATGCCCACCATCGTGACCGGTATCACCCAGTGCATCATGCTCAGCCTGTCCATGGTCGTGATTGCGGCCTTGGTCGGGGCGGGCGGTCTTGGCGTTCCAGTGGTGCGGGCCCTGAACACGGTTCAGGTCGGCATGGGCTTTGAAGCTGGATTTGCCATCGTGCTCGTAGCCATCATCCTCGACCGTATGACCCGCGCCAAGTCGGTGGAGAAGTAGCATGACCACCGCCATCGACTTTCAATCGGTCGACATCCTGTTCGCTAAGGGCTCTGGCAAGAGGCGAGATCAGGCCTTGGCTCGCGCGCAAACCTTGCTCGACAGCGGCTCAGATCGCAGCGCCATTGCTGCGGAAACCGGAGTCGTTCTCGGCGTTGCGGATGCAAAGCTGAGCGTCAAGGCTGGAGAAATTTCGGTCCTGATGGGCCTGTCTGGCTCAGGCAAATCCACGCTTCTGCGCGCCGCGAACGGGCTCAATCAGGTTAGCCGTGGACAGGTCAAGGTCCGCCACCTCGGCGGCATGGTCGATGTCGCCTCTTGCGACGACCAGACCCTGCGGGCCGTGCGGCGCAAATCGGTGGCGATGGTCTTTCAGCAGTTCGCCCTCCTGCCCTGGCGCACCGTGCGTGACAATGTCGGGCTGGGTCTCGAGTTCCAAGGGAGGGACAAGGCCGCGCGCCGCCGTCTCGTCGATGAGAAGCTAGACCTCGTCGGGCTTAGCGAGTGGGCCGATCGCAAGACCGATGACCTGTCGGGCGGCATGCAGCAACGGGTGGGTCTGGCCCGCGCCTTTGCCACCGATGCCGATATCCTGTTGATGGACGAGCCCTTCTCGGCCCTCGACCCCCTGATCCGTAGCCGCCTGCAAGATGAGTTGTTGGGCCTACAGGCGCGGGTCCAGAAGACCATCCTGTTTGTCAGCCACGATCTGGACGAGGCGCTCAAGCTCGGCAACCAGATCTCGATCATGGAGGCGGGCCGCATCATTCAGACCGG
>CANCJE010000069.1 GCA_947378235.1 Caulobacteraceae bacterium
ATCGCCATCGGCAACGCCTTTCAGTTCACATCAAGGAAGGGAATGAAATGTTCCAGCAACTCTGCCGGGGCATCTTCTTGAATGAAGTGGTTGGCCCCCTTAACCGTATGGTGAGCTTGGCCCTTGGCGCCGGGAATGTAGCTCTGGGCGAGCTTATCCCAGCCCTTGGAAACCGGATCTAGATCGCCAAAGAGGGTCAAGAACGGCTTGTCAAAGTGGGCCAGACGGGCCCAAGCCTCGCGGTTCAGGGGCACGCCGGGATTGTCCGGCTGCACGGCGATCAAGAGCGGAAACTGGATCAGACCGGACTCATATTCGCTGGTCGGGAACGGCGCATGATAGGCGGCTAACTCTTCGGGCGTGAGCTTGCGTTCCATGCCAGCTTCCAGCATGTGCCAAGGAAATTCCGTAGCCTCACGCATCATGCCGACCCACATCTTCATGAACTCGCCCTCACCCTGACCCAAGGGCAGACCGGAGTTGGAGACGATGACGCGGGCAAAGCGCTCTGGGAACAGGGACACAAGATAGAGCCCGATGGTCCCGCCCCAATCTTGGCAAAAGAGGGTGACATTGGTGAGGTCTAGACCGACCAGCCACTTGGACATCCAGTCATAGTGCCGCGCCAAGGTGTAGTCGCTCTTGGCCGCTGGCTTGTCCGAGCGACCACAGCCGACCAGATCGACTGCGATCACCCGACGCCCTGTTGCCAACAGGCCGGGGATCATGTGGCGATAGAGATAGGCCCAGGTCGGATTGCCGTGGATCAGCACGATAGGCTCTGCGTCACGCGGGCCTTCATCGACATAGTGGATGCGAATGTCGCTGCCATCCTCATCCTGGATGGTCAGATAGTGCGGCTCCCACGGAAAATCCGGCAGGTTGGCAAAGCGGTCGTCAGGGGTACGCAACACCTTCATGGCAATGATCTTTCGTCTTAAAATTAGGCCGCAGCGAGCAGCACAGCGATCTGGGCAAAGGCCGCGACCAGGGCGATGACCAAACCCACCCACAGGCGCGGACTGATCAGGGCCAGCAACATGGGCTGGGTGGGGAAGGAAAAGGTATTGGGCATGGCCGCGAATTTGAAATCATGCGCCCCACCGAACTTGGGATCCGTGACCAACTGCGCAATATCGCGGCGGCTGCGATAGCGCATATAGCCCATCGCGCTCCAGCTCGGGTCAGGCTCGGTGCCCCAAGCATCGAAATAGCCACCAACCTTGCGTGCCATGATGGCGGGGTGACTGGCCCGCGCGAAGATGGCGGGGAAAAAGACCTTGGTGTAGCCGTCCATCACCTCACGGGAGGACTTGAGCTCACCGGTGATCGGGTCTGGAACCTTGCCGGGGGCGAGCTTGACCAGATTGACCATAAAGAACTCGCGGCCATCGTCGGTCTCGAGGAATTTGCGCATGATCGACATGTCATTGCGGTCATTTTCGTGGGTCGCCGCCTCAAGCGCCGTCATCAGCGTCTCGACCTCAGCCTTGCTGACGGGGCCGCGCCAATTGACGTACCAGGCCAGAAACAATCCATAGGCAGCGAGCGCCACGCCCCAGACCAAAATGCTCATCTCCGACCCCACCCGTTATATTGGCATTCTTAATGACAATTCATTCGTAGCAGGTTTTGCGCGGGTGTCGAGATGAAAAAGGGAACCAGAAGTAAGCGTAGTGGGACGGCGGGGGAATTCCCTCGCCGTCCCTAAGGTCTATTGATCTTCAAGCAGGCTGCGCAACATCCAAGCGGTCTTTTCATGGACCTCCAAGCGGCGCGTCAGCAGGTCGGCTGAGGGCTGATCCTTGGCCGCCTCGACCGTGGGAAACAGGTTGCGAGCCGTACGGGCCGTTGCCTCTTGGGCGGCCACCAGATGGCGGATCATGTCGTTCGCCTTGGGCGTGCCTTCGACCTCCTTGATGGATGTCAGACCAACAAATTGCTTGTAGGTGCCCGGTGCGGGGTGGCCAAGGGCGCGAATACGTTCTGCAATCATGTCCAAGGCTGTCCATTGCTCGGTATATTGGGCCATGAACATCAGATGCAGACTGTTGAATTGAGGCCCCGTGACGTTCCAATGGAAATTATGCGTCATCAGATAGAGCGTATAGCTGTCAGCCAGAAGGGCCGAGAGGCCCTTGACGATTTCAGCCCTCTGTGGCCCGTCGATGCCAATATTGATTGAACCTGCGGATTGATTGTTCGCGTCCATGGTGTGCCATTCTTTCTGGGTTTGACCTGTGATGAGGCCTTTACCCCCCTCACATGTGGGAAGGCACAGTCTGACATACAGGGGTCGCAGGCTGCGTCATTGCGACATCTCAGGCATGCCCTGTGGAACAAAGGCTTGCGCTAACCCGACATCAAGGCCCCCTATCCCCGCCCCCTTGGGGGAGAGCCCAAGTGAGGGCCTTGTTTTCTATTCTCACCACACTCACCGCCTGCGTGAAAGGGTCTGGGTCCCCACCTTCGCGGGGAATGCGGTAGAAGGTGAGGGCCATGTTTTAACCGCGTCATTGCGAGCGCAGCGAAGCAACCCAGGGGGCTGACCTGGACCTTAGGTGATGTTGCCCTGGGTTGCTTCGGCGCGATGCGCCTCGCAATGACGCAGATTTTACACACGCTGCATTTGCACGAAGAAGACCCCCTCACCCCACCCTCTCCCCCAAGGGGACGAGGGCTTTGCCGTTCTTAGCCCTCGTCCCCTTGGGGGAGAGGGCCCAAGTGAGGGCCTTGTTTGGGATGACATCCTCGTCCTTCGACGGGCTCAGGATGAGGATGAATGGAACAGACCTCTAAATCTTCCTCATGCTGAGCCTGTCGAAGCACGAGGAAGATAGGCTCAAGCTTCGAAGGTCGGCGCGTCCTTCGGGGTGATCAGCTTGGCCAGCTTGGGCTTGAGCCAAAGTTCGAAATCATCGACCATTTCATAGACCACCGGCACCAGCACCAGCGACAGGATGGTCGAGGTGATGAGACCGCCGATCACGGCCACAGCCATCGGCTGACGGAACTCCGAACCCTTGCCCAGCGCCAGAGCCGTAGGCAGCATACCGACGGCCATCGCCACCGTGGTCATGATGATCGGGCGGGCGCGTTCGCGGCAGGCTTCCAGTAGGGCTTCGCGCTGGCTTGCGCCTGACCGTTCCTGCTCAATGGCATATTCGACCAAGAGGATCGAGTTCTTCGCCGCAAGACCCAGCAACATCAACAGCCCGATCAAGGATGGCAGACTGATGGCCAATCCCATGAACAACAGACCCAAGAAGGCGCCGCCAATCGCGAGCGGCAATGCCGACAGGATCGTGATGGGCTTGAAGAAGCTACGGAAAAGCAAGACCAGCACGCCATAGATCATACTGATACCGGCAAAGATCGCGGCTGCGAGCGCACCGAACAGCTCTTTCATAGCCTCTTGGTCACCGACCTGTGCTTCAGTCACGCCCTTTGGCAGGGCCTTCATGGTCGGAAGACCCTCGACCGCCGAAGCGCCCTCTCCGAGTTGGGCACCGTTATTGAGATCAGACTCAATGGTGATCTGCCGCTTGCGGTTATAGCGGTTGATCTTGGCGGGACCGGCTTGGAAGGTGACATCTGCGACCGCGTCCAGAGGAACAGTTTTGCCCGTCACGGTCGGCACACGAAGCGCCTTGATGGTTTCTAGATCGGTGCGGCTATCAAGGGCCAGACGAACGCGGATAGGGACACGGCGCTCTCCATCGTTCAGCTTTGAAACATTGGCGTCAATATCACCGACCGTCGCCACCCGTGCGGCCTGCGCAATCGATTGAGCGGTGACACCCAGACGAGCCGCCTCAGCAACCCGCGGGCGAATGACAATTTCGGGGCCGCTTGGCGGAGATGAGGGCCGCGGATCGGCGATCACCGTGAGACCGCGCATTTCGCGTTCAACCTGCAGGGCAGTGCGCTCGAGCAGCTCACCATCTTCGCCGGTCAAAACAATCGAGACGTCAGCGCCACCGAAATTGCCGAGCATATTCACTCGCGCATCAGGAATCTCCCGGACCAAAGGCCTCATTACCTGTTTGATCTGGGTGACGGTGAGATCGCGCTTTTCGTTCAAGACCACCGTAATTGTCGCGTCCCGCACGTCCGCAGCATCACCGCCTCCGCCCGGTCCCGTCTGCATCACGCCGGACCCGACCTGTGCAAAGACCATCTTGGTTTCTGGCCGCGCCTTAAAGATCCGCGTGACCTCCTGAACGGTGCGTTCCATATCCACCAGCGTGGCACCGGGAGGGCCTTGAACCTTCACATAGTAGAAGTTGGCATTGTCAGCGGGCTGGAACCCCTTGGGCAGCAGACCCGTCAACATGATGCTCAGGACAAAGATCACGCCGCCAATGACGACCGAAATCCAACGATGGTCCAGCGCCCAATCAAGCGACTTGCGATAGAAACCATCAAAGGGCTTACGCGGTTTGGCGTGACTCGCCGGCTTCAGCAGATAGGCCGCCATCACCGGCGTCACAAAGCGCGCCACCACCAGCGAGAACAGAACGGCCACGGAAACTGTGAGGCCAAATTCCTTGAAGAACTGACCTGAAATACCGGGCAGGAACGATACGGGCGTAAAGACCACCACAATCGCGGCCGTCGTTGCGACAACGGCCAGACCGATAGAGTCCGCCCCTTCCATCGCCGCGCGATAGGGCCTTGCCCCGGCCTGAATCCGCTTTTCGATATTCTCGATTTCAACAATGGCGTCATCGACCAGAATGCCGATCACCATGGTCAGGGCCAATAGGGTGACCACGTTCAGGCTAAAGCCCATGATGGCCATGAAGGCAAAGGTTGGGATCAGCGATAGGGGCATGGCCATGGCCGTGATCATGGTCGAGCGCCATTCCCGCAGGAATAGAAGCACCACCAAGGCGGCTAGGCCCATGCCTTCCACCATCGACACGAGGGTGGCGTGATAGCTGTCGCGGGTCTCATCAACGACCGAGAAGATCTTAAAGAACTTGATATCGCGTCCGGCCTTGGTCTGCTCTTCCTGTAACTTGGCGACGGCAGCAACCACATGGTCCTCGACCTGAACATCGCTGGCCTCTTTGGTCTTCATGACCTCAAAGCCCACCACGGGACGACCATCGAGCCGGGCAAGGCCACGGGGCTCCGAAGCCCCATCACCGATGTCGGCAACATCAGACAGGCGAATGAAGCGCCCGCCTGCTGGGATCGTCAGATTGCGCAGGGCCTCAACCGTTGTCGCAGCGCCTAGCACTCGAAGGGTCTGCTCACGAGCGCCGACTTCAGCACGGCCACCGGGGGCATCGAGATTGAACGCCGCGAGGGCCTGATTGATCTCGGAACTGGTCAAGCCATAGGCGGCGAGACGCTGTGGATCGACCACGATGTTGATTTCACGCGAAACGCCGCCGACACGGGAGACCTGCGCCACACCCTTTTCACTCTGCAAGTGTCGTGTGATCGTATCGTCGATGAACCAGCTCAACTCGGCTTGGCTCATGCCAGGAGCTGAGACGGCATAAGACAGGATCGGCGCGGAATCCATCTCGAGCCGTTGAATAATCGGAGAGTCGATTTCACGCGGCAATATGGCTCTGGTCTGATCGACCTTAGACCGCACCTCGTCAGTCTTTTTCTGAAGGTCCTGACCAAGTTCGAAAAACACCATCGTGGTCGACACGCCCTGCACGACGGACGAGCGAATGCCACGAACATTTGACAGCCCGGCCAGGGCATTTTCGATCGGCCGGGTGATCTGGTTTTCCATTTCTGCTGGCGCTGCACCGCTTTGAACCACGGTGATTGCCACAGCCGGGAAGTTCACATCGGGATAGTGCTTGATCGGCAGAGCGCCGTAGGAAAACAGGCCCGCGATGGTTAGCGCAATGAAGACAACCGCAACCGGTATCGGGTTCTTGATCGACCAGGTGGAAACGCGAAGCTGAGCCATTAGCGGAGGCTCACCGTCGTGGTCTCAACATAGGGCTTGACCACATCACCGCTCATAACAAACGAGCCAGCGCCCTTTACCACCGTCGTGCCGACCGCAGGTCCGTCAAGCAGTTCGACATAACCGCCACTGCGTTGGCCAGCCTTGATCTTGACTTGCTTAACGCGATTGCCCTCGCCCACGACCATGACCGACGCCCCTTCAGCGTCAAATCGGATTGCCGCTTCGGGAACTACCGTTGCCTTACGCATGGCGCTGTTGAAGGCAGCCTGAGCGTAGCCCCCTGGACGCAGGTCACTCGAAACTGGCAAAAGAACACGGATACGGCCCAGACGCGATTGGGCATCGATACGCGGACTGATCAAGCGAACCTTGCCCTCTACGGTCTTACCCGAAGGCAGGGTCACTTCTGCCCCATCGCCGACATGGACGGTTGATAGGCTGCGCTCTGGCACTTCAGCATCCAGTTCGACCAGATTATCACGAGCGATCCTGAAATAGGTGCCGCCACCTGAGATGTCGCCGGGGCGCACCGTGCGCTCCAAGACGCGTCCGCCAACCGGCGAGCGAATGGTCATCCGCGCCTGACGGGTTTTGAAATCATGGAGAATGGCGGTTTGCGCCGCCAAGGCCGCTCGACTGCTCTCCGCTTGAAACTGCCGCTGCTGCAATTGTTCTTCAGACACCACACCTTGGCCTTGAAGGCCAAGGACGCGGTCGGCTTGCAGTTGGGACTGGCGGGCCGCAACAGCCTGCTGGGCCACCAAGGCGGTTTGCTGCTCGATCTGCGCTTGGATCAGCGTGTCATCCAGTTGCACCAAGGGCTGACCGGCAGCAACGACCGCGCCCTCTTCGACCAGAACCCGCGCGACCCTGAAGCCCGCCAGTTCAGATCCAACCGCCGCCTCTTCGCGCGAGACCAGAACACCGCTCGCCACCAGACCACCGGTCAATTCGCGGCTTTCAACCTTGATCACCCGCACCGAGCGCATGTCCGCAGGCGCGGTGGCAGCCCCCTCGATCTTGGTCTTGCCAGAGGAACCCTTGCCGCAAGCGGACAGTCCAAAGGCTGCCACAGCCAAGGCCAGAAAAACCGCCGATGTACGGGCGGTCAGGAGGGGAGATCGGGTCATAGGTAAAGGTCTCATCGGGAGGAACCAGCGGTTTCAGGCGTAGACGGCCAGCCGCCGCCCAAGGCCTTGAAGGCCTGAACGGAGCGCTGAAGGGCGGTAACTTGAGCAGCGGTCATGGCAGAACGGCTCCCCCGCCAGGCGCGTTCGGCGTCCATAGCGGTGGCCAGATCGATCAAACCGGCAGCATATTTCTTTTCCGCAGCGAGATAAGCGGTTCGTCCACTCGCCTCACCGGCGGCAAGAAGGCGAACCCGCACGCGATCGGCACTGAGCCGCGCCAAGGTATTTTCGGTTTCGCCAAAGGCCGTTTGCACCGTTTTCTGATAGCCAATAGCGGCCTGATTGGTGCGGGCATTCTGGATTTTGATCTGCTGCACAAGGCGCGGTAGATCGAGGATCGGCACCGACATTCCAGCACTCAAGGACCAGAACGAGGTGGTCGAGCCATAACGCGGCGTCTGCGCATCGGACCAACCTGCGCCGGGCAGGAGGGTGAAGGTTGGGAACAGGGCAAGGCGGCTCAAGGTGCGCTGACCCATCGAAGATCGCAGGCGCGCCTCGGACTCGCGCACATCAGGGCGGCGCTGCAGCAGGCTGCTTGGAACGGTCGCGGGCACCTCTGGTACGGTACCCAAGGCTGAGGTCAAGTTGAGCGATGAGGTGGGCTCACTGCCCCGGCCCACCAGTACCAAAAGGCTCCGCTTGGCGGCCTGAAGCTCGGCCTTGAGCCGTGCCTGCTCGGCCTTGGCTTGGCTGAGATCGGCATTGATCCGCTCTGCATCCGAACTGGATACCAGACCACGGTCAGCCTTGGTGACGGCCATCCGATAGAGCGCGCCTTGAATGCGAACCGTCTCGTCCGCATCGGCCAGTTGAATATCAAGGCCGCGGACTTGGAAAACCTGCTGGGCAACATTGGCCGCAAGGCTAGAGCGGGCCCCTTCGACTTCAAACCGTGCGGCCGTCATATCGGCATTGGCCTTACCGCGTGCCGCATGGCGCCGACCAAACAGATCGATCTCCCAACTGACATCGAAGCTAGCGGCGGCGCTCTTGGTCTCACCGGCCGTCGACAGAAGCGGCGAGCCACCGCTCAATTGATCGGTTTCGGTCTTGCCGGTCTGGCCCCGCAGATTGCCTTGAGGATTGTAGCTAAAGAGCGCGGCGGAACGCAGGGCCCGGGCTTCGGCCAAACGCGACTGTGCCAATTGAGCATCCGGCGCTGAGGCCAGCGCTTGGGTCACGAGTCCTTCAAGCTCAGGGTCGCCATAGAGCGTCCACCACGCATCAATCGCCGTTGGATCAACGGCTGCATTGGCGTCTGCGCCTTCATATCCGGCTGGAAGGGCACCTGCCGCCGGAAGGGTTGCACACCCTCCGACCAACGGAAGGGTCACAGCCATCATCAAAACCAGACGCTTCATAATATTACCTGTTAGCCGGTCCAAATGCAGGACCTAGGGCCAATTGCAACAAAGACAATGGCTATCATCTCGCACATGCGAAATGGGCAGAGTAAACACAACTGTTTACCAACCCCTAAAGGCGCTCGGACCCCTATTTTCAGTCTTAACCTCGGTTCATGAGGATTATGTGTCACATGGACAGAGTGAGCCGGGGACATCCTCGTGCTTCGACGGGCTCACCATGAGGATGAATGGGAAAGCCCCAATCCCTCACTCTTCCTCATGCTGAGCCCGTCGAAGCACGAGCAAGCGTCCCAATAGTGCCCCCTCACCCAACCCTCTCCCCCTGAAGGGGGCGAGGGCTTTCCTTCTTGGTCCTCTCCCTGTGGGAGAGGGTTGGGTAAGGGCCTTGTTTGCGCATCCTCAAAAACCCCATTTCCCGCAAGGACGGGAATCCGGTAGCGTGGCGACAGCACCCCATTGGAGACCACGAGCAATGCATCCTGACAGGAAACCTACCGGACTTGGAACGATGGCCCTCGCCGCAGGGCTGATGTTCGCTACCGCCGCGCTGGCAGGCCCGACTGTCGTACCCCTTCAGGCGTCAAAGCTGTCCGACCATATACGCATCCTGTCCTCTGACGCCTTTGAGGGCCGGGGTCCCGCGACCGAAGGCGAGAAGAAGTCGGTCGCCTATATTACCGAGCAATTCAAAGCCCTTGGCCTTCAGCCTGGTGGCAAGAATGGCAGTTGGACCCAACCGGTTAAGCTCAACCGCTTCACCATTACCCGGCCCGTCACCGCGCAGTTGAACCTCAATGGCTGGACGCGGCCGATGGTCGACGGCACCGATCTGGTCCTTGGCTCGCGCCATGCCGCAGACCACGTCCATATCGACAAGGCCCCGCTTGTCTTTGTCGGCTATGGCGTCAAGGCCCCCGAACGCGGGTGGGACGACTTTAAGGGCGTCGATCTGCATGGCAAGATCATGGTGGTACTGGTCAATGATCCCGACTTTGAGACCGCCAAGCCAGGGGCCTTTGATGGCAAGGCCATGACCTATTATGGCCGCTGGACCTACAAGTTCGAAGAGGCCGCCAGACAAGGCGCGCTTGGCGTCCTGGTCATCCATGAGCCTGCGGCGGCGGGCTATGGCTGGGCGACGGTCAAGAGTTCGTGGTCCGCTGATCAGTTCGACATCTTACATGATGATCCCGATGCCACGGCCCCTATGGAGGGCTGGATCCAGCGCGATGTCGCCGCCGATATGATGCGCATGGCCGGTCTGGACCTTGCCCAACTGAAAGAGCAGGCCAAGACGGCGGACTTCAAGCCCGTCACACTTGGCAATGTCACCTTGAGCAGTGATTTTGCGATGAAGGCAGAAACCATCACCAGCTACAATGTCGCCGCCCGCCTGCCGGGCAAGGTCAAGCCAGACCAGACCGTGCTCTATACGGCCCATTGGGACCATCTGGGCCGAGGACTGCCCGACGCCAATGGCGATGACATCTATAATGGCGCGCTCGACAATGCGTCAGGCATTGCGGGTCTATTGGAACTAGCGCGGGTCTATAGGGCCGCGCCGCCCACCCGTCGCTCGGTTCTATTTGTGGCGGTCACAGCCGAAGAAAAGGGCCTTTTGGGCTCAGATTTCTACGGCGCCAACCCGCTGGTTCCACTGTCCACCACCGTCGTGAACCTGAACATGGATGGCTTGCCATTGAATGGAAAAACCCATGATGTGGTCGTGGTCGGCGCAGGCAAGGGCACGATTGAGGACGATCTGGCCAAGGCCGCTAAGGCCCAAGGGCGGGTCATTGCCCTCGACCCTGTTCCTGAGGCTGGCCATTACTACCGCTCAGATCACTTCTCGCTCGCAAAGCGCGGCGTCCCAGCCCTGCATGCCGGAGCCGGTGAGGACCTGATCAAGGGCGGCGAGAAGGCCGGCATCGCCGCTCGTAACGACTACATCACCAAGCGCTATCACCAACCCGACGACGAATGGCAGGCGGGTTGGGACTATTCCGGTGCGATCCAAGACCTCGAACTCCTCTACACCCTCGGCCACGACCTCGCCGACAGCAGTCGCTGGCCTGAATGGAAGACCGGTGCCGAGTTTAAGGCCATCCGGGATAAGACAGCGAAGGACCGGCAGTAGCGGGCGGTCGGAACCCATGCGGACACTAGGGCGGAGAGAGGGCGGGATGCCCCCCTATCCCCCAAGGGGGCGAGGGCTTATCCGCTCTAACCCTCTCCCTGCGGGAGAGGGTTGGGTGAGGGCCTTGTTTGTTCTACCCTCGTCATTGCGAGCGCAGCGAAGCAACCCAGGGGTCTGGCGCGGACCTAGGTTGATGTTCCCCTAGGTTGCTTCGGCGCGATGCGCCTCGCAATGACGCGGCAGAGGACAGGACAAAACCATCAAATCCGTTTTCCCCGCCTTCGCGGGGACCCAGACCCTTTCACGCAGGCGGGAAGCGGCCCGCTGGACCACTGCTTTCGCGGGGAACGCGGCGGAGAGATGTGGATGAACACCCCCTCACCCCACCCTCTCCCCCAAGGGGGCGAGGGCTTATCGGTTCTAGCCCTCTCCCTGTGGGAGAGGGTTGGGTGAGGGCCTTTCTTGTTTTCATTTTCTCACCACTTTAACCACCTGAGTGAAAGAGTCTGGGTCCCCGCCTTCGCGGGGACCAGGGTAGAAGGTGAAGGCCTTGTTTCGCGCGCCTATTTGACTCCCCCTGACAGGCTGCTAGGCTCAGCTTAACAATGATAAGTCACGATTGGGGAGACGAACTCATGGGCGCGCAATTGCCTAAGGCCTGCATCATTGGAGCGGGCTGCTCCGGCTTCACCACGGCCAAGCGTCTGAAGGATAATCATATTCCTTATGACTGCTTTGAGATGTCCGACGATATTGGCGGCAACTGGTACTATAAGAACCCGAACGGTCACTCCGCCTGTTATGAGAGCCTGCATATCGACACCTCCAAATGGCGTCTGGCCTTTGAGGACTATCCTGTGCCGTCTGACTGGCCAGACTTCCCTCATCACGCCCAGCTCTTGGGCTATTTCAAAGACTATGTGGATCATTTTGGTCTGCGCGAGACCATCACCTTCAATACGGCAGTGACCAAGGCCGAGCGCGGTGCCGATGGTCTGTGGGATGTGACCCTATCGACCGGCGAGACCCGGCGCTATGACGTGCTGATCGTCTGCAATGGCCACCATTGGGACCCGCGCACGCCTGACTATCCGGGCACCTTTGACGGCGTCGCCTTTCACGCCCACGCCTATTGCGACCCCTTCGATCCCTATGACATGCGCGGAAAGAATGTGGTCGTGGTCGGCATGGGCAATTCGGCCATGGATATTGCCTCAGAGCTGTCTCAGCGGCCCATCGCCAAGACCCTCTGGGTTGCGGCGCGGCGCGGGGTCTGGGTCTTGCCAAAATATATGAACGGAAGGCCTGCCGATAAGGCGGCAATGCCCGCTTGGATGCCGCGCAAGCTGGGCCAAAACCTCGCCCGCAAGGCGATCAAGAAGGCTATCGGCAACATGGAAGACTATGGCCTGCCAAAGCCCGACCATGAACCCCTAGAGGCCCACCCCTCGGTGTCGGGCGAATTCCTGACCCGGGCCGGATGCGGTGACATCAAGTTCAAGCCCAACATCAAGGCCTTTGAAGGCCCCAATGTCCGCTTTGAGGATGGCAGTGTCGAGCGGGTCGATGCGATCATCTATGCCACCGGCTATAAGATCAGCTTCCCCTTCTTCACAGACCCAGCCTTTAAGACCGACGCCGACAACCGCCTTCCGCTGTTCAAGCGCATGGTGCCCGCCAGAACGGCAAACCTGTTCTATATGGGCTTGGCCCAGCCCCTACCGACCTTGGTCAATTTTGCTGAGCAGCAGGCCAAGCTGGTAGCGGCCTATCTGACCGGCCAATATCACCTGCCATCAGACGCCGAACAGGCCAGTGTCACGGCCAAGGACGAGGAGTTCTATCTCGGCGGCTACTATGCTTCGGCCCGCCACACGATTCAGGTCGATTTCAACCACTATTGCACCGACCTGATCAAGGAAATCGAGCGGGGCAAGGCCCGCGCTAAGGCGGCGGGCAATCGCTTGCCGGTGGCCGCCAAGGCCGCTCTGGTCGAGGCTTAGAGCGCGGGCGACCTATCCGCGCGCGTGGTGGTCCTGTTCAGCCAAGAACCGGACCGCCTCAAGCGCGGCCATGCAGCCCATGCCGGCGGCGGTGACGGCTTGGCGATAGATGTCGTCGGTGACGTCACCGCAGGCAAAGACGCCTTCGATCTCGGTAGAGGCTGTGCCCGGCGTCACATCCAAATAGCCCGCGCTGTCCATCGCCAGTTGGCCCTTGAACAGCTCTGACGATGGGGCGTGGCCGATGGCGATGAACACACCGTCGCAGGCCAGATGGCTGGTCTCATCGGTCTGTAGATTTTTCAGACGTACACCGGTCACGCCCATCGGATTTTCGTTGCCGACAATCTCGTCGATGGCGCTGTTCCAGACGGTGGCGATCTTGGGATGGTTCAACAGCCGCTCTTGCAAGATCTTCTCCGCGCGAAGGCTATCGCGGCGATGGACGAGGGTGACCTTGGAGGCGAAGTTGGTCAGGAACAGGGCTTCTTCGACCGCCGTATTGCCGCCGCCGACCACAACAACCTCCTTGCCGCGATAGAAGAACCCGTCGCAGGTGGCACAGGCCGAGACGCCAAAGCCTTGGAACCTCTGCTCGGACGGCAGGCCCAGCCACTTGGCTTG
>CANCJE010000070.1 GCA_947378235.1 Caulobacteraceae bacterium
ACGCGGGGATGGGGCAGGATCAGGGCCTTGTTTCCCTTTCTTCCGTGTTCCCCGCGAAGGCGGGGATCCAGACCCTTTCACTCAGGCGGAAAGCGCCGCTAGATCACCGCTTTGGTGGGCAACGCGGCGGAGAGCGAGTGGATGCCCCCCTCACCCAATCCTCCCCCCCTGAAGGGGGCGAGGGCTACAACCGATAAGCCCTCTCCCTGTGGGAGAGGGTAGGGTGAGGGCCTTGTTTTTCTTAAGAAAGAACCCCCTACCCCGGCTACGCCGGTACTTCCCCCAGAGGGCGAAGATCAAAGATACGAAAATCTTCCCCCTCTGGGGGAAGTGGCGCGAAGCGGCATAGGGGGCCTTGTTTTCTTAACGCGCTCTAAGAACGCCCCCTACTTCCCCTTGTGGCTGGCCAGATAGTCCAGAGCCAGCAGCACATGGGTGCGGACGCCGATTTCGAGGACGCTTTCGTCTATGTCAAAATAGGGCGAGTGGTTAGCCGGGGCGGTTTTGGCCTCGACCGAGGGTTTGCGGCCGCCGAGCTGATAGAAGACGCCGGGGATCTTGCGAGCATAGAAGGAGAAGTCTTCGGCGCCCGTTACCAGGTCCCCTTCGGACTCGACGTTCTTGGCTCCGCCTGCGGCCTTGGTCAGGGTTGGCAGCATGGCCTTGGCCAAGGCTGGGTCATTATAGGTCACCGGGTATGACGGCTCGTTCATGGTCAAGGTGGCGCTGGCCCCGTAGGAGTCGCCGAGATCTTTGACGGTCTTGGCCATGCGGGCAATGACGTCGGTGCGGCGCTCGTCGGTGAAGGTGCGGAGGGTGCCGGACATGTTCAGGTCTTCGGGGATGATATTGTTGCGCACGCCGCCATGGACGGTGGCGACGGTGATGACGGTGGGCGACGAGGTGACATTGATCTGACGAGCGGCGATCTGATTCATGGCTGTGACGATTGAGGCCCCGAGCGAGACAATATCGACCCCATCCCATGGACGCGCGCCGTGGGTCTGGCGACCCTTGAGGGCGATGTCAAAGCGGTCAGCAGCGGCATAGAAGCCCCCGGCCCGATAGTTCAGCTTGCCCAGGTCGCCGGGGCCAATATGGATGCCGAAAATGGCCGATGGGGCGGGATTTTCCAGCGCCCCTTCGAGCACCATCTGCTTGGCGCCGCCAACCTCGCCGAGCGGCAGGCCCTCTTCGGCGGGCTGGAAGATCAGGACCACCGTGCCGGGGATGTTGGCGCGCATGTTGGACAGAACCGTCGCGGCACCGAGCAGCATGGCAACATGGGTGTCGTGACCACAGGCATGCATGACGCCGACCGTCTGGCCATCATAGTCGGCGGTGACCTTGGAGGCGAAGGGCAGACCGGTCTTTTCATAGACGGGCAAGGCGTCCATATCGGCACGCAGGGCCACAACGCCGCCGGGCTTACCGCCCTTGAGCACGGCAACGATGCCCGTAGTGGCAACCTTGGTGCGGACCTCAAAGCCCAAGCGGGTCAGTTCTGCGGCGACGAGGGCTGAGGTGCGGAACTCGCGATTGCCCAACTCGGGATGTTCGTGAATGTCGCGGCGCCAAGCCACAACCTTGGGCTGGATCGCATGGGCGGCGGCAAAGATGGCGTCTGATGAGGTCGCTGACCCTGCGGCGAGGGCCGAATTGGCGATGAGGCTGAGCGCGGCAACGGCGGCTGCGGTAAGGATTCGCATGATCTTTCCCCTGAAAATCTGATGACGGACGATGGAGCCTAGCTGTTGCAGGGTCAAGGGCTGGCAAGGTTTCCCTTAGGTCAGACTTTCCCTTCGCTAAAGTCGTCTTAAACTAGGCCCATGACCGAACCGAAACTCGACCCCAATTACGACCCGCGCTCTGACGGGGCCATGCGCACCGAAGACCAGAAGGTCGTGCGGCCCAAGGATGCGGCCACCCTGATCATTGTGCGGCGTGATGCGCAAAAGCCGCGTCTTTTGATGGGACGGCGCAACAAGGGCCACAACTTCATGCCCGGCAAATGGGTGTTCCCCGGTGGCCGGATCGACCGCAGCGACTTTCGCGCCCCCTATTGCGACGATCTTCGCCCAGAAGTCGCCGCACGAGTGGAACAGACCGCCCCGCCTGCCCGTGCCCGCGCTTTGGCGCTTGCGGCTGTGCGCGAGACCTTTGAAGAGGTCGGGCTTCTGCTGGCCAAACCCGCGCCCGTGCGCCCCGGTGCCGGTCCTTGGCGCGATTTTATGGCGCTGGGGGCCGAGGCCAATCTGGGGGCGCTGGACTTCATCGCCCGCGCCATCACTCCGCCCTACCGGCCCAAACGTTTTGACGCCCGCTTCTTTATGGCCGAAGCTGAGCATCTGATCAGTCTTGAGCGCGCGCCTGACTGCGGCGAGTTGGACGAGATCGCATGGGTCGATCTGGACGAGGCCTTGGCGCTCGACCTGCCCAACATCACGCGGTTCGTCGTCCATGAGCTGGCCCTACGCATCGAGGACCCTCACCGCCCGGCACCCTTTGTGCGCTTTCTGCGCGGGGCACGTCAGTTGAGCTATCTATGAGCGGGACTGTCGACGTGAAGACCAAGCCCGCCACGCCGCGTCATGCCGCCAGTCTGGTGCTGATCCGGCAGGGATCAGACGGACCAGAGGTGCTGATGGGGCGCAGACCGCGCAAGTCTGCCTTTGCGCCAGACGTCTTCGTCTTTCCGGGCGGCAAGCTGGACGAGGCCGACCGTCTGGTGCGCCCCGCCGTGCCCCTGTCAGAGGCCTGTATCCGCCTGACCGCCGCGTCCCGGCGCCTCGCCCACGCTCTGGCAGCAGCAGCCCTGCGCGAGACCGAGGAAGAGACCGGGCTGATCCTCCCGCTGGCCTCGGGCGCTGGAGCGGACTTTTCGCACCTGACCTTGATTGCGCGCGCCATAACCCCGACCGAAAGCCCGATCCGCTTTCACGCCCGCTTCTTTCAGGCCGACGCGGCCCTGACCGAGGGAAAGATGGAGGCCACGCCTGAACTGGCAGATCTGGCCTATCGTCCGCTGGCGGAATCGCTCAAACTGCCCATGTTCGACATCACCGAAGCGGTCGTACGCCACGTACAGACCCCGACGGCTGGTGAGCCCGCCTTTCTGTTCACCTATCGCAATGGCGGACCAAAACGCACAGGATTGCGTTAATCTGCTTCATAGCGTTGACATTGCCTGATCGAAGGGTATTGTCCGCGCCTCTTGGATTTCCCGGTTCGCAGCGTGTGCGGCGAACCCCCGAAGGATTCGACCATGGCTAAACCGGCTTCAATCAAGATCCGCATGAACTCCACTGCGGATACCGGCTTCTTCTACGTGACGAAGAAGAACGCACGCACCAAGACTGAAAAGCTGGTGATGAACAAATATGACCCCGTCGTGCGTAAGCATGTCGAGTTCAAAGAAGGCAAGATTAAGTAGCATCTTCGCCTCTTAAACGATCATGCGCCCGGCCTCACCGCCGGGCGTTTTTGATTCTGGGTCTTGGGTCGCTTCACCCCTTGCCTTTTCGCACGGACGGGACAGACTGTGAGTCCCTGATTAACAGTGAAAGGAGGTGATCCAGTGTCTCAATGTCGTATCACGAAGTCTCTGGAGAACTTCGGCGACGGAAACAGTCTCGGCTGACCCCTTGCTGAAGGTCAGCGACTTTGCTGACATTGTTGAACGCTGCGGAGGAAGCCCTCCGCAGCGTTTTTCATTTGGGGGGTTGAACGTTCTCAGCAAGCCAACTGTTCATCAAACTTAATCGATCAATGTAAATTAAGTTGTCAGCATCTTGTCTAAATCTCAGCGCAAGAGCCGGAAGGTCGAAAACAAAACGATTATAGGCTTCGTAAATTAACTTACCACTATGGAGGAGATCGGCCCTCACTTCGGTTGCTAACCAATCACGGACAGCCGTTACAGCTTTTTGTAAATTCCGTTCATGAAATTTGGGGTCTTTGCCCGCCAAATCAGACAAGGCTTTTTTAGAGTCATGCTCAACATTATCGAGCATCACAAAAGATTTAGTTTTGTGATGCTCGCCACCAAACCTGATAGCCCCCATAAAGAGACCCAGTTCAAAGGGCATGTTGAGCCTAGGAAGGTTTGATTGTTCGTCGAGTTCTACAAACGAAAGGTCGTGAATGCTGTAACGACACTCTTGGATCAATTTAACAATGTTATCGATACGATCATCCGCAGCATTGTCATATTCTCGCGTGCATCTAGGTCGAACATTGCAATAGAGCGCGGTGAACATATAGACATGCAAAAAGTCAGCATAATCAGGACTAAAGGGACAGTTTATAAAAACTGACCGATCATAGTCCTCGCTCAATGAGACTCGACCTGCTTTTCGCGTTCCGCCTTAACAGCACGAACGGCTTTGCGAATTTCGGCGGTCGAAAGCGTACTGGACCTCATAGGGCCAAACGGCGGCACGCCCGGTCGTTTCCATTGAAACCGACCGTCTGCGTCTCTAACAATTTTGCGCTCGTCCCTCATCACTCTACCCTACACTGCTAAGGTGGAAATTCAAGCCCCCATCAATTCCCGCCCAATCAGGAACCGGCGGATCTCGTTGGTCCCCGCGCCGATGTCATAGAGCTTGGCGTCGCGCAGCAAGCGCTCAACCGGGAAGTCCTTTGTATAGCCTGCGCCGCCCAGGGCCTGAATGGCTTCTAACGCGGTTTTGACGGCATTTTCGGAGGCGAACAGGATCGCGCCTGCCGCGTCAAAGCGGGTGGTCTGGCCCGCGTCGCAGGCCTTGGCGACGGCATAGACATAGGCGCGGGCGGAGTTGAGCGCGACATACATGTCGGCAATCTTGCCCTGCATCAGTTGGAAGCTGCCGATGGGTTTGCCGAACTGCTGGCGCTCGCGCACATAGGGCAGAACCACGTCAAGACAGGCCTGCATGATGCCTAGAGGCCCGGCGGCCAGCACGGCGCGCTCATAGTCCAAGCCGCTCATCAAGACCCCTGCACCGCCGCCCACGGGCCCCATGACGTTCTCTTCCGGGACCTCGCAGTCCTCGAACACCAACTCGCAGGTGTCGGATCCGCGCATCCCCATCTTGTTGAGCTTGGGCGAGGTGGAAAAGCCTTTGAAACCACGCTCGATCAGGAAGGCGGTGACGCCCCGGCTGGCGGCGTTAGGGTCGGTCTTGGCATAGACCACCAGCGTGTCGGCGTGGGGGCCATTGGTGATCCAGAACTTGGTGCCGTTAAGGACATAGCGGTCACCCTTTTTGTCGGCCCTCAGGCGCATGGAGATGACATCCGAGCCTGAACCGGCCTCCGACATGGCCAGAGCCCCGACATGGTCACCGCTGATCAACTTGGGCAGATAGCGGGCCTTTTGCGCAGGGGTGCCCCAGCGGCGGATCTGATTGACGCAGAGATTGGAATGGGCACCGTAGCTCAGGCCAATCGAGGCTGAAGCGCGGCTGATCTCTTCCATCGCCACCACATGCTCAAGATAGCCTAGGCCCAGACCACCATCCTCTTCAGACACGGTGATGCCATGGAGGCCAAGCTCGCCCATCTGGGGCCAAAGTTCACGCGGGAAGCTGTTGCTGTCATCAATATTGGCGGCAATTGGCGCGATTTTCCCGGCGGCGAAGCGCGCGGTGACATCACGGATAGCATCGGCGGTCTCGCCAAGGCCGAAATCCATCGAGGGTGCTGAGGTCTGGGTCATGACCGATTTCTAGCATAGGCCTTGAGCAGAAGGCCACTACCCTACCCGCTCAACCCTTCGGGTTGATCATCCCCATCAGCTGGGCAATGGCAAAAGCCAAGGCTGACAGGCCCACAATCGTCATTGTCCAGAGCCGGGCCACAAATTCGGGTCTCGCGGCCTCCAATGGTGGGGTTTCAAGTCCCAGACTGATTGCTGCCCCGATGGAGGCAACCCCAGCGGCCGCGATCAATCCATAGAGCAGGATCCGGCTTACCGACATCTGCACCGCAACTGGATTGCGACCGGATTTGGCCCTAGACTTGGCCCTAGACTTGGCTTGCACAGCCCGGCGAGCGACCGATGATGTGGCTGGGAAAATCACATCAGGGTCCGGCATCGCCTCGGTAGGCTGAGACGGTGTCAAGACTGCCTCAGGGGATGCCTCAGCGGCTGGGTCAACGGCCATAGCCGCGACCACCTCGACCACATCGACCGGCGCGTCGGGCGTCTCGCCGATGTTCTCAGGCTGGTGTCTTGGCGGCACCGGGTCAGTCTCAGTTTCCGCAACTGTGCTGTCATGGGACAGACAGGGTGGGTCGGCATAGGGCACGACCAGACGGCTGGGCACAGGCACCCATCCCCCTTCGGGCTTGAGGAAGAGGGCCTTTTCCATCGCCCGCCGACGGATCAGGCCATCGACCTCCTGCGACCGCCCGCCGACCGTCGCATGACACCACGCTTCCATCGCGCTGGCCGCCTCGAGAAGGGCACCGGCATTGATCAGGCGCAAAACATCCGAGGTCGCAAAGGCCTCAAGCCCCACATTGTAGATAAAGCTGCCCAAGCCATCGATCTGGTTGGAATTCAAAGGCGTATAGATCAGACCTGAGAGGGCCTCTGAAATGACGTTCAAATCATAGCGCAACAGCAGGTCCGCTTGGGCGCGGGTCACGATCGAGGTTCGCTGGGTCGAGGCAACATGGCCATAACCCACAGCCCAGCGTCCATCCCCCAGCGGCGTGGCCCGGGGCCTAAACCCCTCCAGCAGCTTGATCTGCGCGATAGTCTCGCTGGAGATCTGATAGGACGACACCATAAAGTCCAATGACCCAATATGAAACAGGCCGCACTGACCCGCTCACAAACCGGCAAGTTTCATGCCGACTAGAGCAGAATTAGAACCGCTAGACCTAAGAAGCTGAAAAATCCCACGACATCTGTGACAGTTGTCACAAACACGGTCGAGGAGACAGCAGGGTCATAGCCTAAACGCTCTAGCGACAGGGGCACGAGAATTCCCGCCAGCGACGCCGCCAGAAGGTTGATGACCATGGCCATGCCGATGACGAGACCCAAGAGCGGGTCATGGAACCAAAACGTGGCCACGGCCCCGACGCAGAGGGCGAAGGCCCCGCCGTTCAACAGCCCCACCGCGATCTCGCGCCATACAGTGCGCCACATATTGATGGAAGACAGCTCCTTCGTCGCAAGCGCCCGCACGGCGACCGTGAGGGTCTGGGTCCCCGCATTACCGCCCATGGAGGCGACAATCGGCATCAGCACCGCCAAGGCCACCAGGCGCGAAATGGCACCGCTGAACAGGGAGATGACGCTGGAGGCGAGCACGGCGGTGCCCAGATTGATCAACAGCCACCAGAACCGCGACTTGGTGACATCCAAAACCGTGGCGTCACGGCCGGTCTCGGTCACACCCGCGAGAGCAAGGATATCTTCTTGGCTCTCTTCCTGAATAACGCCAACAATGTCATCGACCGTGATCTGGCCGGCAAGACGCCCGCCCGGATCGGTGACCGGAGCCGAGATCAGGTGATACTTGTCGAAAATATAGGCCACCTCTTCCTGGTCCATATCGACGGTGATTTCCGTCACCGGCTCCATGATCAGTTCCAGCGGCGTTTCCCGGTTCGACTTCAGCAGCACGCTAACCGGCACCGCGCCAAGCGGCTTGTAGGATGGATCTACGACATAGATGTCAAAGAAAAGGTCTGGTAGGTCATCGGCGGAGCTGCGGATGTGGTCGATGGTTTGACCCACGGTCCAAAACTGCGGCGCGGCCATAACCTCGCGCTGCATAAGGCGTCCAGCGCTCTCCTCTTCATAGGCGAGTGAGGTCTGGATACTGGTCCGGTCGGCCTCGGACATGGCCGCAAGCACGGCATCACGCTTATCGTCTTCAAGGTCTTCGACCAGATCGGCGGCGTCGTCAGAATCCAGTTCCTCTAGGGCGCGCACGAGCGCAGCCGGGGTCACCTGTTCCAGAACATCCTCGCGGATGTGATAGTCGAGTTCGGAGAGGATCTCAGCCAAGGCCTCTGGCGCGATGAAGGCCAAGAGTTCGTATCGGTATTCGGCTGACAAGAAGCCCATAAGGTCCGCAACGTCCGCGGGACGAAGGGCATCGATCAGCTCACGCAGCCTCACCGCATCGCCGCGATCAGCCGCATCAACCACCATGTCGATATAGGCAGGGTTTAGGGCGTAGTCATCGCCCAAGGCCAGATCTTCGAGATCTTCAGCCGGATTAGGCCCTTGGCTAAGGGCCGTCAGGTCGCCCGCATTTCGGGTCATCGGACCCTCCTTTGAGGACCCATGATCCCCGGCTGACGGACTGTGGGAAGGACCCCCGGGGTCCGAAGACGCCGAGGGCCTATCCTAAACTCACTGGTGCGGTCGAGAAGACTCGAACTTCCACGGGTTGCCCCACAGCGACCTCAACGCTGCGCGTCTACCAATTCCGCCACGACCGCATAGCAGTGAGCGGCGGGGGTTACCAAACCACGACGCATCTGTGAAGGGCTGATTGCGCGAAAGGCAAAAAGACTGTGTGTAAAATGCGATAGAGAGGCTGCGCTAGCCTGCACCACCCGCCAAAAAATCATAAAGGTCAGCCGCGCGGGTGACGCTAATGGCGATCTTATCGTCGCTGATTTGAATTTCACCCCGGGCAACAGGGTGATTATTAGCCAAAATCCAGACCTCATCGGTCGCCTTGGCGTCCAACGGAATGACGGCTCCACGTCCCATGCGCAGAAGTTGCTGCATGGGAAGGATCGAGCGGCCTAGAACCACCGAGATCTCAACATTGACCGAATTGACCTGACTCACGCCCAAACCCCTAAAAACACCGTTCGACGCGAATCAGCCGATGAATCAGCTATCGCCGCATCTCACTAGGCTCCACATTGCGACGACATACTTGACCGGAAGTTAAAGTTCAGGAGATCAGCAGCCTTGTCGTCATCTGTTTCGCCAAATTCGACCTTTTTGCGATCAGACCCGACCCCGACGCAATGGGCCGTGTCGACGGGGCTCGTCGACTATCCTGACGCCGTGTCAGCAATGGAGGCCCGCGCAGCTGAGATTGCGGACGGACAGGCGGGTGAGTTGGTTTGGCTTCTCGAGCACCCCCCGCTCTACACGGCAGGGATATCGGCCAAGGGCGGTGACCTTCTGGCGCCAAACCGGTTCCCGGTCTTCGAAAGCGCACGCGGCGGGCAATATACCTATCACGGCCCAGGCCAGCGCGTGGCCTATGTGATGCTGGACCTGCGCGAGCGAGGGCGGGACGTTCACGCTTTCGTGGCGGCGCTCGAAGCTTGGGTGATCAGCGCCCTGTCACAGTTTAATGTGGAGGGCCAGATCAAGCCCGGCCGCGTCGGGGTTTGGGTCGACCGCAAGGCTCCAGGCGTTCCGACGAAAGAAGATAAGATCGCCGCCATCGGCGTGAAACTGCGCCGCTGGGTCTCGTTCCACGGCATAAGCTTGAACATTGAGCCCGATCTCAGCCATTTTGACGGCATCGTGCCGTGCGGCATCCGAGAGCATGGCGTCACCAGTCTCGTTGACCTTGGCTTGCCCGTGACCATGGATGAGGCCGACGCGGCCCTACGCTCTGGCTTTGAAACCATCTTCGGACCAACCCAAGAGGCCCGCCCGCCCCTTTAGGGATTAGATCGCCGCCGCGTCAGTGTGGGGATTGAATGGGTTGGGGCCAAAGCGGTTGGCTCCGTCCTCACTGGGCATGACTGCCAATTCAATGGTTGCCCAAAAGACCAGAACGCCGAACAGGAAGTCAAAGAAACTGGATGGCGATGGCAGAATGGCGATAATCCCGATCAGGATCGGAGCCGCCCACCAACCGGACCGTCCCCGGTCATGCAGACGCTTGGATAGGATACAAGCCGCGGCAAACAGGATCACGGGATAGACGAACCAGCCGGTCAGCAAATGCAGCGCTGTCCCCGCGACGGACTCGTACAGGGCGGTGAGTGCGATCAGCCCGGCTCCAGCGATCAGGAACGGCATGCGCGCAATACGCCCCGTTGATGACATCAGAAGTTCTACCCAGTCCGTCTGACCGCTCATCTTAAGTCCTGTATCCTCGCCCGCCATCTCACGCGCGACGCCAACTTAGAGCCGAAGGCGCGCGAGGGAAAGCCCTGCCTACAGGGCCTTATTGATCGCGGTCAAAAGGACCTTGTCCGAAGGCTTAACCATCGAACCGAAGCCCGCAATCGGCTGGCCATCGCGCCCGATCAGGATCTTATGAAAATTCCACTTGGGCTCGGCCTGAGAACCCAACTTCGCCTTGGTCCATTTGTAGAAGGGATGGGCCTTGTCGCCGCGAACCACAGCCTTGGCGGCCATTGGAAAATCGATGTTGAAGTTCACGCTACAGAACTTCTTGATCTCGGCATTGGAACCCGGCTCCTGGCCCCCAAAATCATTGGAGGGCACACCGAGAATGACGAAGCCCTTGGCCTTGTAGTCGGTATAGAGCTTTTCAAGGCCATCATATTGCGGCGTGAATCCGCACTGGGATGCCGTATTGACGACCAGAACGACCTTGCCTCGAAACTGTTCCATCGAGAGGTTACCCCCTTCAATGTCCGTAAAGTGGAAGCCATAGGCGACGGCCGGAATGGGCTCAGCGGCACCCGCCTGATCGGTCGGGGCAGCAAAGGCCACGGCGGCGACGAGGGCTGAAAGGGCAATGGATCGCAGCATCGATAATCTCCTAGTCTATCCAATAGAGTTAGTGCGGCTAAGCCAAGGTCAAGCCCCAGCGGCCATTTCCACCGCCAAGGCCAGGTCCAGCGCCAGCGCCGCCTCAGCCCCGGTCACCGGCGGACGCGGGGCCTCCCCCCTCACCGCCGCCAGAAAGCCCGCAACATTGGCGCCCAAAGGGTCCTTACCCTGCGCGGTCTCGGTGAAGTCGGCATTGAGCGCGAAGGGAGTGGTGTTGCGAAAGGCCCGGGTCAGGAAATCAATCTCGACCACGCCTGAGGGATAGACGATCCGCATGGTCCGCTCACGGGCCTCAGCAATACGCGAGGTCTTGAAGGTCGCGTTCATACCGTTGGTGAAGGTGGCCTCGGCCTCAACCTCGTCCAGATAGGGGCCTTGATCGATGCGGCCCTCCGCCTCAACCGCGATGGGCTCACAGCGGGCGAGGCTCAGGGCCAGGTCAATATCGTGGATCATCAAATCAAGAACGCAGGACACATCCGTGCCGCGGATGTTCCAGATCCCCCGGCGCACAGCCTCTAGCGCAAGCGGCGCTTCGGGCACATCCATCAGACCCATGGCCTGAAAGACGATCCGTTCCTGATGACCGCAGGCCAGAACCACGCCCTTCTTGGCCGCCATCGCGGTCAACTTTTCAGCCTCATCCAGATTGGTCGCCAGCGGCTTTTCGACATAGACATGCTTGCCCGCCGTCAGGGCCGCAAGGGCTGCAGGTCCGTGAGTATCAGCGGGCGACGCGACCGTCACCACATCCACAAGGTCCAGAAAGGCCGTCATGTCGGTGCAGGCCACGGCCCCCAACTCCGCCGCCAAGGCATGCCCACGCGCATCGTCGGGATCATAGATGGCCGTCAAGGTCACACCCGGAAGGCTGGCATATTTGCGCGCATGATAGCCGCCAAAGACACCGGCACCGACCACGCCGGCGCGCAATTGCTGGGTCATGAGATTCGGTCCTTCAGCTTCAATCCTAAGCCCCCTGTCTACACTGCGCCGCGACGGAGGGCCAATGGATGTGCAACCTGACCGATGAGGCTGGAGCCGAGGCGCAATCCAAGCTAAACAGTTGTTTGAAACCTGCGCGGACCCCGCGCTGTTCGATTGGGAGAAGCGCCATGACCACCCTCACCTCACGTGAAGTCCATCTGAAGTCCCGTCCCGTCGGCACGCCGACCGCCGACAACTTCACCCTCGCCACTGTTCAGGTGCCTGCACCCGGCGCGGGCGAAGTTCAGGTCAAGAACCTCTATATGACGGTTGACCCCTATATGCGCGGCCGCATGACCGACCGCCCAAGCTATGTGCCCCCGTTCCAGATCGGTGAAGTGCTGCAGGGCGGCGCGGTTGGTGAGGTGGTCGCATCAAACGATCCTAAGTTCCAGCCCGGCGATATTGTCTCGTCCATGTGGGGCTGGCGCGAGGCCTATGTGGCTCCCGCCTCAACCCTGCAAAAGATCGACACCCACGGCATGCCGCCGCAAGCCTTCCTCGGCGTTCTGGGCATGCCCGGCATGACCGCCTATGTCGGCCTGTTGAAGATCGCGGCCCTCAAGGCTGGCGATGTGGTGTTCGTGTCGGCAGCCGCCGGCGCCGTTGGCGCGTTGGTTTGCCAGATCGCCAAGATTAAGGGCTGCACGGTCATCGGCTCGGCAGGCGGTGATGAGAAGATCGCCTACCTGAAGGAAATTGGCTGCGATGCGACCATCGACTATAAGAAAACCAAGGATCTGACGGCAGCTCTGATGGAAGCCGCCCCCAAGGGCATCGATGTCTATTTCGAAAATGTCGGCGGTGAGCATCTGGAAGCAGCCATCACGGCAGCCCGTCCTTTCGCCCGCTTTGCGCTCTGCGGCATGATCTCGCAATATAACGATACAGACGCGTCCAAGGGCCCGTCCAACCTGATCCAAGCCGTCGGCAAGCGTCTGCGCCTCGAAGGCTTCATCGTCTCCGATCACCCAGAGCAACAGGCCCTGTTCGTCAAGGACATGGCTGAATGGATCGGCTCGGGCCAACTGAAGTACCGCGAGACCATTGATGTCGGCGTCGAAAATGCCGCCAGCGCCTTCGTCAAGCTGTTCAAGGGCGAGAACATCGGCAAGATGCTGGTGAAACTGTCCTAATCCATTGATCTGAGGCCCTCTCCCGGCGGGAGAGGGTTTCGGCTTGGACTTAGATCAGGCCCTCGCCCTCATCCAAGCCCAGCATCAGGTTCAGGTTCTGGACAGCGGCCCCCGAAGCGCCCTTACCCAGATTATCCAGCAGGGCCACAAGCCGCGCCTG
>CANCJE010000071.1 GCA_947378235.1 Caulobacteraceae bacterium
TTTGCGAGATCACCATCATGTCTTCGTCTTCCAATGACAACGCCTTCGACGCCGCACAGTACCGCCGAGCCGGTCGGGGGCGCGTCTATGACTCCATCATCGACACCATCGGCGACACCCCCTTGGTGCGCCTGCCGCGCCTGACGGCAGAGCTTAAGCCCAAGGGTGAGGTGCTGGCCAAGCTGGAGTTTTTCAACCCGATCGCCAGCGTTAAGGACCGTCTTGGCGCCTCGATGATCGCGTCGCTGGAACATCAGGGTCTGATCAAGCCGGGCACCACCATCGTCGAGCCGACCTCGGGCAATACCGGCATTGCGCTGGCCTTTGTCTGCGCCGCCAAGGGCTATCCGCTGATCTTGGTGATGCCGGAAAGCATGTCCATCGAGCGCCGTAAGATGCTGGCCCTCTTGGGCGCCAAGCTCGAGCTGACCCCGGCGGAAAAGGGCATGCGCGGCGCGGTCAATCGGGCGCAAGAGCTGCTGAGCGAAATTCCCGGATCGGTGATGCCGCAGCAGTTCGAAAATTCCGCCAATCCCCTGATCCACCGCGTCTCGACGGCTGAAGAAATCTGGAACGATACGGCAGGGTCCGTGGACGCCGTGGTCTCTGGCGTCGGCACTGGCGGCACGATCAGCGGCATCGGCCAAGTGCTTCGTGCCCGCAAGCCTGGCCTGAAGATGATCGCCGTCGAGCCCGAAGCCTCGCCTATTCTGTCGGGCGGCCAGCCGGGACCTCACAAGATCCAAGGTATTGGGGCAGGCTTCGTGCCCGGCATTCTTGATCGCGGGGTCATTGATGAGGTGATCCAGGTCTCGAACGACGATGCCTTTGACATGGCCCGCAAGGCCGCGCGCATCGAGGGTATTCCGGTCGGTATTTCGTCAGGCGCGGCCCTCGCCGCCGCCTTCCGTGCCGCCAGCCGAGATGACTATGCTGGCAAGGTGATCGTTGCGATCATCCCAAGTTTTGCAGAGCGCTATCTGTCGACGGCGCTGTTCGACGGCCTATAGGGTTCCAGCGGGCCTGATATCGGCTTCTGGTCGGTATCAGGCTCGGCTATGGCGTCCGATGGCGGCATAGAGCGCTGAGGGCAAGATGGGTTTGGCGACGTGGTCGTTCATCCCCGCAGCCAAGCAATCATCAATATCTTGAGACTCTTCGGCCGCCGACAGGGCGATGATCGGCACCGTGGCATGGTCGCCGCCCATGGCGCGGATGGCGCGGGTCGAGGCGTGGCCGTCCATGCCCGGCATGCGAATATCCATTAGGATCAGGTCAAAATTCTTGCGCTGGGCGGCATAGATCGCGCTCTGACCATTTTCGACTGCCTCGATCTCACAGTCCAAGGGCTTAAGGATGGTCTTGATCAGCTCTTGGCTAAAGGCATTGTCTTCGGCCAGAAGAATGCTCATGCGCTGGGTGGGTACCGCTTCGGGCAGGGTCGGCGCTAGCGGTTCAGCGGCATCGAGCGGCAGGTCCAGCTCAAACCAGAACTGAGCGCCACCACCCGCGATATTTTCAGCCCCAATGGTGCCGCCCATCAACTCAACCAACTGACGGCTGATCGAAAGGCCAAGGCCCGCACCGCCGGTCTTGGCCTGGACCGGAGCATCCGCGACCGTGACCCGATCAAACAGGCGCGGCAAGAGGACGGGGTCGAGGCCCGTGCCCGTATCGGTGACACTGATGCGAATTTTCGCCCGGTCCTGCTGGGTTTTCAGCACCACCTTCAGCCCGATTTCGCCGCCGGATGAATGTTTGGTGGCATTGCTGACCAGATTGAACAGAATCTGACTGATCCGGCCCGGATCGCCGACCGTCAGAGGGATCGTGTCGGGCAGGTCTACGCTGAGGGCGAGACCCTTGGCGCGGGCCTCTGGGGTCATGACCTCAATGACATTGGCCAGCGTGTCCGATAGGCGGAAACTTTCCTCAACCAGACGCACCGTGCCAAATTCAAGACGACTAATATCCAGCACATTATTGACGATGGCCATCAACTGACGGCTGGCATTCTGAACCAAGTCCAGATAGTGCCGATCCCGGTCATTGAGCCCGCCATCGGTGCCAATCATTTCGCTCAGGCCGATAATGCCAGTCAGCGGCGTGCGCAGTTCATGGCTCAGGGTCGACAGGAACTCAGACTTTGACCGTGCCGCCGCCTCCGCAATTGCCTTGGCGGCTTCAGCCTCTTGTTCGGCAATCTTGCGGTCGTGAATGTCGCGAACAATGTCGATCCATTCGAGAACCTCGCGATTTGGACCGAGTAGAAACCGGATGTTGCTCTGCAGCCAGATCCAGCCTCTGGTCTTGTGCAGATAGCGATATTCTACGGGGATGCGGTTGCTATTCTCACCCTTGGCGATCATCGAGCGCACGGCCGCAATGGCGAGCTTCCAGTCTTCAGGATGGACCCGCCGTGTCGGACGATGTCCGACCATATCCTTCGCGTCATACCCAGTGACCGTTACGACAGCAGGGGAGATATAGGTGCAGGTTCCATCGCCGCGCACCCGCATGATCATGTCGCGGCTATAGGTGGTCAAAAACCTCAGGTGTCGCTCACTCTCGACCAGATCCTGATCCTTCTGGCGCAATTCGGTAATGTCGATCGTGATCCCGAATAGGGCTGGATGGGCAGATTTCGAGCTCGGCTCACGCTCGACGCGGGACCAGAGGTGACGCACGCCAAGGGTGGGGTGGTTGAGTCGGAACTCTGCAAAGGCAGGGCCGGTCTGGTTGAGCCCCGCCATGACCATCTGGCCCATCAGGTGGCGGTCTTCTTGTACGAACCGTTCCAGCATCGATGAGGCCGTCACGGGCTGATCCGACGACAGGCCGTGGATCTCGTACATGGTCTCAGAAAATATAATGTTGTTGCTTGGAGTCAGCAGCCGCCAATAGCCCACGCGAGCTACGGTCGTGGCCATGATGGCCGCGGTTAGATCATCAAAGCTGCCGGCCTCATCGGCATCCAAGCTCTGTCCATAGACAATGTCGCCGGTCGCCTTTGGACGTTCGTGCACGGACTTATCATCAGACATGAGAGCTAAGCTACGCTGGCGGGACCTAAGAGTTCGCCCCTAATGTAGCACTATCGATATATCGAAGTAGATAAAATTATTTGCTCTATCACAGATAATAGGTGCGGGTTTTCGCCTTCAGACCGGCAAAAAATATCCAAAATTACCGATATTGCCCCGCCAACGGGCCAAACAGTTCTTGTTTGAACTCAAAGCAAACGGGCGAGGCTATTGGCCCCGCCCGTTCAGAATGATCAGAAAAGTCAAAATTGGAGTCTAGAGGGTGCGGGCGATCAGCACCTTCATGATCTCATTGGCCCCGCCATAGATGCGCTGGATGCGGGCGTCCTTATACATCTGGCCGATGGGATATTCGGTCATATAGCCGTAGCCGCCGAACAGTTGCAGGCACTCATCGACGATCTTGCACTGCAGATCGCTGACCCAATATTTAGCCATTGAGGCCGTCGCCGCGTCCAGCTTTCCCGCCATGAGAAGGTCTGTGCAGTGGTTGACGAAGACCTTGGCGACGGTGGCTTCGGTCTTGGCTTCGGCCAGCTTGAACTGGGTATTTTGGAAGTCGATGATGCGCTGGCCAAAGGCCTTGCGGTCCTTGACGTAGTCGATGGTCACCTGCAGCGCCCGTTCGATCATGGCCAAACCTTGGATGGCGATGATCAGGCGTTCCTGAGGCAATTGTTGCATCAGTTGGACAAAGCCCTTGCCTTCTTCGGCACCCAAAAGGTTCGAGGTCGGGACCCGAACATCATTGAAGAACAGTTCTGAGGTGTCTTGGCTCTCTTGACCGACCTTGTGCAGGTTGCGGCCGCGCTCAAAGCCCTCGACCTCATCGGTCTCGACCATGATCAGCGATGTGCCCTTGGAGCCAAGGGTTGGATCGGTCTTGCAGACGACGCAGATCAGGTTGGCGGTTTGGCCGTTGGTGATGAAGGTCTTTTGACCATTGATCACATAGTGGTTGCCGTCCTTCTTGGCGGTGGTCTTGACCCCTTGCAGGTCCGACCCGGCGCCGGGCTCGGTCATGGCGATGGCCGTGACCAACTCTCCGGAGATGATCCGGGGCAGCCAGCGCTGCTTTTGCTCTTCGGAGCCATAGTGGTTGATATAGGGGGCGACGATGGCGTTGTGCAGGGTGATGCCGAAGCCCTCGACGCCCTTCAGGCCCATCTGCTCCATGATCACGACCTCGTGGCGGAAGTCACCACCAGAGCCGCCATATTCCTCGGGTAAGGAGACGCCCAGAAGCCCGGCTTCACCGGCTATGTTCCACAGCTTGCGGTCGACCACGCCATTGTCGCGCCAGCGCTGGACGTCGGCCGGTGTCGCATGATCATCAAAGAAGCGGCCGACAGCGGCTTCAAAGATGTTGAGCTCTTCAATGTCCATGAAGGCTGGCTTTTCAACGTTCAGAACGCCCATGATGTTTCCTGTCTTTTATGTCGTTGATCGATATGTGGTTCAGAAGCGGTCAGCGGCAAGCGCCATCATGGTCGCTGAGCCGGTCTTGAGTTTGGCCAGATGCGATCCGGTATCGGGCAGGACCCGCTCGACAAAGAACAGGCCCGTGATCAGCTTATCGGCATAGAAGGGATCGCTTGATCCTTCGGCGATTTTTGCGGCGGCGGCCTTGGCGATCAGGGCCCACATATAGGCGGTGCCCGTCAGACCAAAGAGGTGCAGATAGTCGCTGGACGCGGCCCCGGCATTGTCTGGATTTTGCAGGCCATTGGACATGAGCCACATT
This sequence comes from Caulobacteraceae bacterium, assembly GCA_947378235.1. Taxonomy (GTDB): domain Bacteria; phylum Pseudomonadota; class Alphaproteobacteria; order Caulobacterales; family Caulobacteraceae; genus CAISGS01. The sequence continues at coordinate 4,789 of CANCJE010000071.1, forward strand.
GTGGCCTCTTGCAGTTGGGCCTTGGCGGTCTGGAGGCCCTCGACAAAGACCTTGAGCGTCTCGTCTTCGTCATGATCGGCGATGAAGGCGTCAATCTCGGCAAAGAAGCTCATCACCGCTCGACCACCACTGGCAGCCAGCTTGCGACCGACCAGATCGAGGGCCTGAACGCCGTTGGTGCCCTCATAGATCAAGGTGATGCGCACATCGCGCATATATTGCGAGGCCGCGTAGCTTTCGGTGAAGCCCGAACCGCCGTGAACCTGCAGCGAGTCCGAGGCGATCTTGAAGCCCTTGTCGGTGAAGAAGCCCTTCAGGACCGGGGTCATCAGGCCCATATAGTCATGAGACTTTTGGCGCACATCGGCGTCGGGGCTCTTGGTCGCCAGATCGCCGTGCATACCGGTCCAAAGCATGAATGCGCGGCCGCCTTCGAGAATGCACTTGGACTCCATCAACATCCGCCGCACATCGGGGTGGACGATGATGGGATCAGCCGGGCCGTCGGCGTTCTTGGGGCCGGTTAGGCTGCGGCCCTGAAGGCGATCCTTGGCGAAGGCCACAGCCCCCTGATAGGCGGCTTCGCCTTGGGCTAGGCCTTGCAGGCCGACCCCGAGACGGGCCTCGTTCATCATCACGAACATGATCTTGAGGCCGTTATTTTCCTCGCCGATCAGCCAACCGGTCGCGTCTTCATAGGACATGACGCAGGTGGCATTGCCGTGGATGCCCATCTTCTCTTCTAGGCCGACACAGTTGGCGCTGTTGCGTGCGCCGGGATGGCCTTGAGCGTCGGGAATGTGCTTGGGCACGATGAACAGGGAGATGCCCTTCACGCCAGCGGGCGCGCCCTCGATGCGGGCCAACACCAGATGGACGATGTTCTCGGCCATGTCGTGTTCGCCGCCGGAGATCCAGATCTTCTGGCCGGTAATGCGATAGGACCCATCAGCCTGAGGCACAGCCTTGGTGCGTAAGAGGCCCAGATCGGTACCGCAGTGGGGCTCGGTCAGGTTCATGGTCCCGCCCCACTGACCCGTGGCCAGTTTGGGAAGGTAGAGGGCCTTTTGCTCATCCGATCCGCCCGCAAGGATGGCCGAATAGCAGCCATGGGTCAGGCCCGGATACATGGCAAAGGCCATATTGGCCGCCGAGGACATCTCGCTATAGGCCAGGGTCACAACCGCGGGCAGGCCTTGTCCGCCGAACTCGGGTTCAGCGCCGATGGCGGGCCAGCCGCCATCGACCATGGCCCTATAGGCGGCCTTGAACCCATCAGGAGTCTTGACCGTGTGGTCCGGCGACCAAACACAGCCCTGCTTGTCGCCTATGCCATTGAGGGGCGCGAGAACCTCTTCACAGAACTTCGCCCCTTCGGTGAGGACCTGTTCGACCAACTCGACCGACGCGTCGGCAAAGCCGGGAAGGTCGGCATATTGCGCAATGTTCAACACATCCCGCAGGACGAACATCTGATCACGGACAGGGGCACGATAGGTCATGAAGGTTCCGAAACTCTGGGGTTAAGCGCTCAACGAGACAGCCTAGTCGGCGTGGGCATTGTCGGCCACGCCATCCAATCTGGCGCGCAGGACCTGATCATAGTCTGCGGCGCGAGGCAAAAGATCTGGACGCAACTGAGTCAATTGTCGTTCCATGCGATCGCAACCGCCGCGCAGTTGCTCAATGGCGCCGTCAATATCGTCGCGTTGGGCTTCGAGGGCCAAGATCCTTTCGCGGAACTTCTTAAGCGACTTGGCCATCTGGGCGGCACCGCCGTCATTTTCGTCATAGAGATCAAGAATTTCGCGGATCTCGGCGAGGCTAAGTCCCACCCTTTTGCCGCGCAGGATCAGTTGCAGGCGGGCGCGGTCGCGATGATTATAGACCCGGTTGAGGCCTTCACGCGCCGGGTAGAGCAGGCCCTTATCTTCGTAGAACCGAAGGGCGCGCGGGGTGACGCGAAACTCGACGCATAGATTGCGAATGGTGAAGGTGCGCTCTGGACGCCTCAGATCAGAGGTCATGTCATGTCTCCCATCATCTTGTTTTCGAAACGCTAGATGCCCCTTACGTTAACGTCAAGTGGTCCGATTAACCGATAGCCAATATTCTCTGATCAGGGGTCTGTTGCCCGTCAATTGCGCGTGCTACGTGTTTTCTTGCGCTTTAGACCGGTTAAGCTGTTTGGGTCTGGAGTGGTCCAATCTTGGCCCCAACCGCGCCGGAGCCGGTGATGAGTGCCCTGTCACATGCACAGATCTGGGGGGCGATTGACGCCTTGGCCGCGCGCCTGTCCCTGTCGCCCTCGTCCTTAGCCCGTTTGGCGGGGCTGGATGCGACCAGCTTCAATCGGTCCAAGCGCCTCTCCAAAGATCGCCCGCCCAGACCACGTTGGCCCTCGACCGAAAGTCTGGCCAAGCTGATTACGGCGGCGGGGATCAGTTTCGCTGAATTTGCCGCCCTGGCCGATGGTGGGCAAGGCGAGGCCCCGTGCCACGTCCCCCTGATGGGCTTGGCTGCGGCTTCACAGTCCGATCCTTTTGATCTGACCGGACATCCAATTGGAACCGGATGGGCCCTTGATGGCCTTCCCGGGTTCACGGAGGCGGGGACCTACAGTTTGCAGATCAAGGGCCAAGATTTTGAGCCGGTCTATCGCGACGGAAGCCGCATCATCGTGCATCCGGGCCTCAAGGCGCAGCCCGGTGATCGGGTCGTGGTCAAGGTCCAGTCGGGTGAACTGTTGGTCCGGCAGTTGGTAGAGGTTACCGAGCAGGTTCTGGTCCTGTCACTGTTACAATCCCCTCAGAAGACATGTCATTTCACGCCCCATGAGGTGGTTTGGTTGTCGCCCATTGTCTGGGCCAGCCAATAGGTTTTGCGACCAAATCTCGGTGACCCTGTGGCCCATAGGGCGCTATGGCCTCACCGAATCGCGATTCGGAGACCTATCTTTAAGCTGAATCAATGCTTTGGTTGAGAAAATAGCCCTATTGCCCTAAAGCAGCGCCAGCGCGCCTCCCCGCGCGCTGTTCCCGGGCGATCGTTTGTGTGCGCCCGGCACATCAGTCAGGACCTTTATGCCCTTTTCCACCACCCACCCCGCGCTGCAGAGCGCACTCGTTGAGCAGGGTTACAAGGACCCCACTCCGGTGCAGGCAGCCGTCCTTGAAGCGCGGGCCGCCGATCAAGACCTTCTTGTTTCCGCCCAGACCGGTTCGGGTAAGACCGTTGCTTTCGGCCTCGCTGCCGCCTCGACCCTGCTGGGCGATGCTGAGCGTATGGGCCAGTCTGGCCCGCCCCTGTGCCTCGCCATTGCTCCAACGCGTGAATTGGCCATTCAGGTCAGCCGCGAACTGACCTGGCTCTATGGCAAGGCGGGCGCGGTCGTCGTGTCTTGCGTCGGCGGCATGGATGCGCGGCGTGAGCAGCGCTTGCTCAGCTACGGGGCCCACATCGTCGTTGGCACCCCCGGTCGTCTGCGCGACCATATTGAGCGCGGCCACCTGGACCTGTCGGCCTTGAAGGTTGCCGTGCTGGACGAGGCCGACGAGATGCTTGATCTCGGCTTTCGCGATGATCTGGAATTCATTCTCGATGCCGCGCCGGTCGAGCGCCGGACCCTGCTATTCTCGGCCACCATTGCCAAAGACATCGCTACCCTTGCGCGCCGCTATCAGCGCGATGCGGTGCGGATCGACACGACCAGCCTGAACGAACCCCATGGCGATATCGAATATCGCGTCATCAGTTGCGCCCCCAACGAGATCGAACGGGCGGTGGTCAATGTGCTGCGTCACGTCGATGCGCCGGGGGCTCTGGTCTTCTGTTCGACCCGCGAAAACGTACGGCGGCTCTATTCCAGCCTTCGGGAGCGTGGCTTTGAGGTTGTGACCCTGTCGGGCGAACTGTCCCAGCGCGAGCGGGCCGATGCCTTGCAAGCCCTGCGTGATGGCCGGGCCCGCGTCTGTGTCGCCACCGACGTTGCTGCACGCGGTCTGGACCTGCCCGACCTTGGGCTCGTGATCCATGCCGATCTTCCCGTGAACCGCGCTGGCCTTCTGCACCGTAGTGGCCGGACGGGCCGCGCAGGTCGCAAGGGCGTGTCGGTCCTGATGGCCCCCTATAGCCGCCGTCGCCGGGTCGAGCAGATTCTTTCATCTGCCAATATCGAAGCGACCTGGAGCGGTCCGCCCTCCGCCGAAGAGATCCGCGCCGGCGATTTGCAGCGCATGTTGCAAGACCCGCTTCTGACTGAGGCCCCGAGCGAGGAAGAGTTGAGCCTCGCCAACGCCATCATGGAAACGCGCACGCCGATGGAGATCGCGACCGCGCTGATCCGTCTGCGCCAATCGGCCCTTCCTGCGCCTGAAGATCTGTTTGATGATCCCCGTGCCAGCATGGCCCCGCCCTCGCGCTCGCCGCAGGACAAGGACCGCGACCGGGCCTTTGATCGTGACCGCGATGGTGGCCGTCCAGAGCGGATGGCGGCTGAGGATGTGGTCTGGTTCCGCCTATCGACGGGCCGCAACAATAATGCGGACCCCAAATGGCTGATCCCGCTGATCTGCCGCGCGGGGCACATCACCAAGAAAGACATTGGCGCGATCAAGATCTTTGACCGGGAAACCAAGTTCGAGATCACCAAAGAAGCCGAAGCCCGCTTTACCGCCGCCATCAAGGCAGCGGCAGAGAGTGCGCCCGACAATGATCTGCGTATCGAACCGGCTGTGGCCCCCTCGGCCAACCGCGACGGTCCGCGTGAGCAGCGTCCCCGTCCGCCGCGCGATCAGCGCGGCCCAGCCCCTCAGGCCCGCGAAAAACGCGCCTATGAGCCACGCTCTCAGGATCGTCCGTTCGAACAGCGCCCACAAGGTGGCAAGCCGCCCTATACGCCGCGCCCGCAAGAGCCCCGGTCTCAAGAGCCCCGTGCCTACGAACCCCGTTCCCAAGCGGCCCGCACCGATGAAGGCGGACCTCGCGAGCGGGCGCCGCGCAAGTTCACGCCGCGCGAACAGGCCCCTGCGGCCAAGCCCTTCACCCCACGTCCGCCCAAGGATGCTGCGGCCAAGCCTTGGTCACCGGTCGATCGTCCCGGTGAAGCCGAAGCGCCCCGCGCACCTAAGCCTTACAAGAAGCCCTATTTTGATAAGAAGGCGGCTTTCGAGGGTAAGGCCCCCTTCACCAAGAAGCCCAAGCCTTCCAAGAAGGGCAAGCCGAACGGCTAGTTAAGACGGATAACGGGGGCGTGCTGCGATCGGCGGCGCGCCCCTTTTTCTTTAGACGCCTCGAGCCGCCGGACCGTGCACCACCAGCGCCGAGCCATCGGCGTCACAGGTCCAGCGCGCATCAATGCCATAGGCCTTTGCCAACAGGTCGGGCGTCAAGACCTCAGCGGGTGGTCCAGAGGCTAGGCACTCGCCATCCTTGATCACCACCACGCGGGTGCAGAACTGAACCGCTAAGGTCACATCGTGAACCACAGTCAAGATACTGCTGCCTTGCGCCGCCTGCCGGGCTAGAACCTGCATGATCGTCCATTGGTGCAGCGGGTCGAGGGCGGCGGTCGGCTCATCGGCAATCAGGGCCGGGGCCTTGGCGGCCAAGGCTCTAGCGACATGGACCCGCGCTGCCTCTCCGCCCGACAGGGTGGTAATGTCGCGATTAAGCAACCCTTTCAGATCGCAGGCCTCAACCGCCTCATCGACGGCCGCCTGATCAAGGACGCTAAGCCGTCCGGTCTGACCCCCATAGGCGAACCGGCCAAGGGCGATGGCCTCATGGACCGCGATGGGCCAAGCGACGGGGCGGCTTTGCGGCAGATAGGCCACGCGCCGCGCCCGGGCGGTGGCGCTCAAACTCGCCACAGGATCGCCGCCGATCAGGGCGCTGCCACTCGATAGAGGCACCAGACCCAGCAGGCTGCGCGCTGCCGTGGTCTTGCCCGAGCCATTGGGGCCGAGCAGCCCGACCAATTCACCGGGATAGAGATCGAGGCTGAGACCCTTGAGGATTTGCTTGTGGCCGCGCCGGACCACAGCCTTTTGCAGGGACAGGAGCGGGGCGGTCATTGGGCCTTGCCCTGCGCACTGCGCCGCGCTGCGATCCATAGGAAGATGGGCGCGCCAACCAAGGCGGCGACGACGCCGAGCTTAAGTTCATTATCGCTGGGCACCAAGCGCGCGCCCACATCGGCCAGCACCAGCAGGACCCCGCCTGCAAGCGCCGAGGGAACCAGAGCCCGGCCCGGATCAGACCCGACCAGTGGCCGCACCAGATGGGGCGTGACAATACCGACAAAGCCAATGGCCCCGGCCAGAGCCACAGATCCTCCCGTCGCCAGACCACAGCCCACCGCCACCAAAACCCTTGTTCGGGTCAGATCGAGCCCAAGTCCATGGGCCGCCTCTTCGCCCAAGGTCAGGGCCGAAAGACCGCGCCGGGTCATCAGCAGAACGAGGGCTCCCAGCGCGATGATCGGGCCGGACAGGGCAATGTCGGACAGGCTGCGATTGGCCACCGACCCCATCAGCCAACTGACCATGTCGTTTAGCGTAAAGGGGTTGGGCGCGAGGTTCATGAGGAGCGATAGGAGCGCGCCAGCCAGACTGGACAGGCCCACCCCAATCAGGATCAGGCCGACCATGTCGCGCACCCTTTGGGCCGCAAAGGCGATCAGGGCGGTGGCCGACAGGGCCCCAACCACAGCGCCGATCTGCAAGGCCGGGGCAAAGCTGGCACTGAAGCCATAATAGATGGCGATGACTGCGCCCAGCGATGCTGTCACCGACACACCCAGAACACCCGGTTCCGCCAAGGGATTGCGCAGTAGCCCCTGCATCGCGGCCCCCGACAGGCCAAGACTGGCCCCGACGATCCAGGCTGCCAGCGCTCGGGGCAGGCGAATGGACCAGACGATCGTCTGGCTGGTGGCATCCCCGCCGCCGAACAGACTGGCGAGGACCTTGCCCAAGGCCATGGGGGTCTCGCCCAAACTACAGGCCAAGAACACGGCCAGAAGGCTGGCGATGGCGAGGGCAGGGATCAGGCTACGGCTATGATCGGTCGGTCCAGCGCTCATGGCCGCTTACCGCGCGAAACATCCCCGCCCTTGGCCATATCCAAGGTGGCATCGGCGAGGAACCAGCCCGAACAGGCCGTCACTGCGCCGGGCAGTGCGACTGTGGGGCGTGATTTGAGGCTCTGGCGCACGAGGGGATGACGGGCAGAGGACCAAGGAAAGAGGTCCACCTCGCCCAAGCTCATAAAGCCGGTCACCACCATGCTCGGGGCCTTTGCGGCTAGCCTTTCCAGCGGCAGTTCGCTCCAGCCGCGATGGCGATCATCGTAGGGGACAAGGCCCGCCGTCGCCATCATCTCGCCAAGGCTGGTATCGGCCCCCGCCTGAACGCCGCCGGAAGTCACATAGAGCGCCTCGACAGGTGGGCCTTGGCGCTTGGCGCTGGCAAGGGTGGCATCAAACTGGCGCACGGCGGCCTCACCGCGCTCTGGATGGCCAAGGCCCTTGGCTGCCAGCCGAAGATTGCCGCGGATGCCCTCATATTGATCGGCCTCGCCCAGCTGTAGGACCGGCGTGCCGGAGGCTTGGAAAAACCGTGCGGCGTCCGGTCCGCCGCCATAGGTCCGCACCACCAGATCCGGCTCTAGGGCCAGAACCGACTCGGCGCGGGAGCGGACCTGCGGCAGGCCTTTGGCCGTATCGCGCAGATAGGAATGGCTGGCCTGGGATTGGCTCGAGAGGGCGAGGATTTGGCTGCGGTCTGCGAATTTGAGGACGAATTGGTCGGCGCAATAGTCGAGCGACACGACCCGCTTGGGCGCGGATGAGGTCATTGGGCGCGGTGCCTCGGACACCGCGACGACGGCAATAGCGGACAGGCTGACCACGACCGCTGAAGCGGCCCAAAGGTGACGACCCTTCGCCAATCTGCGCAGCGGCCAATCGGCCATGCACCCCGTCTCCTGTTCGCCCAAATTGCGGTCCGCTCTTAGGCCCTGTGCTATAGAAGGGCGCGGGCGCGGGGTAAAGCGCAGGCTCAGATCGATCCGATTGCGACGGGCGCAGTTTATTTTCCCCCCGCTGTGCATTAGGGTCGCGCGGTGCCGAGCGGTCCTTGTCCGTTGTCGGTATCTGTTCAAAGGGTCAAGGCCACGTCCGTCGCTGCTATCACCATCAATGACGTTGCCGATCGCGCCGG
>CANCJE010000072.1 GCA_947378235.1 Caulobacteraceae bacterium
AGTTCCTCAACCAGCCAGCGGCACTTGTCAGGACCCCCGGCAATGCCAATGACCCGGCAGCCCTTGAGCTTGGCAATCTGGCCGACAATCGAGCCCACCGCGCCCGCAGCCGCAGAGACCACGACGGTCTCGCCGGGCTGTGGCTTGCCAATATCCATTAGGCCGAAATAGGCGGTCAGGCCTGTGGCACCCAGAACGCTCATGAACGCGGTCAGGGGAATGCCGGGAAGGGTCGGCACCGGATTGACGGCGTCTTCGTGTCCAATTGTGTAGGCCTGCCAGCCGCCAAGGCCGGGATTGACCAGATCGCCGGGTTGAAAGCGGCTTGAACGCGAGGCCTCGACCACGCCAATGGTCCCACCGCGCATGACCTCGCCCAGCTCGACCGGGGGCAGATACTGATCCTGATCGCTCATCCAGATGCGGTTGGTGGGGTCGAGCGACAGATAGATATTGCGCACTAGAACCTCGCCATCCTCAAGATCGCGCACGGGGGCTTCGACGAGATCCAGATCCTCGGCGCTGATGTCGCCTTCAGGACGCTTGCGCAAAATCCATTGTTTGTTGGTCGGCCAATTGGTGGTCATGCTGTTTTTATCCTCAAGAACCCTATGTTTGGAGGGGATCATGGCGTGGTTGTCGTCAATGTCGAGAGCCCTTGAACGTGAACAGGGCTTGGCACCAAGACAAACTGGCCTTAGCTCTACCGGGCGATGATCCCGGTTTGCCGGACCTGAAGGATTTTACGGTTGAAGCCTCTGTTCACTGCCCTCAAAGCCGCTCTCCTTAGCTTGGCCCTGTCCGGTTTCGGCCTGACCGTGGCCGGGCTGCCGACCTCTGCCATCGCGGCGGTGGTGGATACGGGGCATGTGAAGGCGGAGCTGATCGTCAGCGGCGAAGCGGTCCCCGGCGGTGAGGTCCTAGTGGCCTTGCGTCAGACCATCGCCAAGGACTGGCACACCTATTGGCGCAATCCCGGTGATGCGGGTCAGGCGACGACGCTGGATTGGCGCTTGCCCTCTGGTTGGCAGGCGGGCCAGATCATTTGGCCGACGCCTAAGCGCCTGCCGCTCGGCACCTTGATGAACTATGGCTATGAGGGCGAGGCCCTGTTGCCGGTCTCGATCACGGTGCCTGCCGATGCCAAGCCGGGCCAACGCATTAGCCTGAAGGCCGAGGCCGGATTTCTGGTCTGTAAGGACATCTGTATCCCCGAACAGGCCAGCCTGACCGCCGAGGTCGTGGTCGCTTCCGGTGCGCCCAAGATCGATGCCAAGGCCGCAAAGGCCATTTCTGACACCCTAACCGCCGCGCCTAAGCTCTCGGGCCTCAAGGCGGTGATGACGCGGGATCAGGACGTGGTGAAACTGTCCATCACCGGCGCACCTCTGGCCGGCGGCAATTTCCCGGACGCCTATTTCTTTGCTTTCGATAGTACGCTTCTGGACCATGCTCGGCCCCAGACGATCGAGCGCGGCCCCGACGGCCTGACCCTGACCCTCCCGGCAGGCTATGGCTTCAAGAAAGGGCCAGCGCCAGCCGCCTTGGCGGGTGTGATTGATCTGGGCGGCGCGGCCTATCAGATCGAGGCCAAGGCGGGCGAGCCGCTGGCCGGTGCTGCGGGTCTTGGGGCTCCGACGGCGACCGACAAGGCGCCAGAGGCCCAAGAGGCCATGAGCCTGCCGCTCGCGGTCCTGTTCGCCTTTCTGGGCGGTCTTATCCTCAACCTGATGCCTTGCGTCTTTCCGATCCTGTCGATGAAGGCCGCTGCCCTGACGGCGCATGGCGGCGACCATTCTAACGCCAAGGGCCAAGGGTTGGCGTTCTTGGCCGGGGTGGTCACGACCTTCTTAGGGCTGGCCGGAGCCTTGATCGCGGCCAAGGCAGCAGGCGCGGCCGTCGGTTGGGGCTTTCAGCTCCAGTCGCCGCCCGTGGTGGCCGTGCTCTGTCTGGTCATGCTGCTTACCGCGCTTAATCTTTCAGGACTGTTCGAGGTTGGTGCGAGCCTCCAAGGAGCAGCAGGCTCCTCGTCGCTGGCCGCGCGCTCGGGTCTAGCCGGAGCCTTCTTTACTGGCGTTCTGGCCGTGGTGGTGGCGGCACCCTGCACCGCCCCCTTCATGGCCGGAGCCATCGGCTTTGCCCTGACCCAAGGCACGGCTGCTGCCCTATTGATCTTCCTGTTCTTGGGGCTAGGCCTCGCCGCTCCCTTCACAGCCTTGGCCTTTTCGCCCAGGCTGACCCAGCGCCTGCCGCGTCCGGGACCATGGATGGAGCGCTTGAAACAGGCTCTGGCCTTTCCCCTATATGGGACAGCCGCGTGGCTGGCCTGGGTCTTTGCCCTTCAGGCCGGGACCAATGCTCTGGTCTTCCTCTTTGCCGCCGCCGTGGCGGTGGCCTTTTCCGGATGGCTCTATGGCTTGGCGCAGCGCTCGAGCCTCGCAGGCGGAAAGCCGCGTCTGTCGCTATTGCTGGCCCTGATCTCTGTCGCGGCGGCGGGTGCCTTGATCTTTGCCGCTGCCAAACTGCCGAGCCCAACGGCTGCACCGGTGGCGGAAGAAGCGCCTGAACTGCCCTCAGAGCCCTTTTCACCAGACCGTTTAGCGGCCTTGCGTGCCGAAGGTCGGCCCGTCCTGATCAATTTCACAGCGGCCTGGTGCATCACCTGTCAGGTCAATGATCGCGCGGCCCTGTCGCGTCCCGCTGTCGCAGACCTCATTAAGTCCACCAACGCGGTCTATATGGTCGGTGACTGGACCAACCGCGACAGTGTCATCGCCAAGGCCCTCGCCGAACAGGGCCGCGCCGGTGTTCCGCTCTACCTCGTCTATGGCGTCGGTGGCCGCGCGCCGGTGGTCCTACCGCAGTTGCTCACAGAAGGGGCCGTGATCGAGGCCTTGGAGGCTGGGGCGAAGCCGTAGGGCCCCTTCCTCGTGCTTCGACAGGCTCAGCATGAGGAAGACTGAGAGTCACTTCATCCCTATCCTCATCCTGAGCCTGTCGAAGGATGGGCCGCATCGAAAGCAAGGACATCGTCCCCGATCTTAAGTTGGGTTTCAGCGTCGGACGGGGTACCAGAGCCTATAGGCACGAGAGACCCTGACATGACCGCTATGACCGCCGCTTGGGACAATTTTGACGCTGAGGCACAAAAGGCCGATGGCCAGTCCATCAGCGACCTGTTTGCCGCCGAGCCTGATCGTCTGCAGCGCCTGACGCTCGATGCGGCGGGGCTGTTTCTAGACCTGTCCAAACAGTCTTGGAACAAGGCCCTGTTTGAGGCTGCGCTCGATCTGGCCAAGGCGGCGGATCTTGATGAAGCGCGGGCGCGGCTCTTTGGCGGTGAGGTGGTCAATCTGTCTGAGGGGCGGGCGGTTTTGCACACGGCCTTGCGCGCGCCCGATGGTGCCGCCTTCCAGGCCAAGGGTGAGCCCGTTTCCGCGGCTGTCGAGGCGGGGCGTGCGGCCATGGCTCAGTTTGCAAAGGCGGTGCGTTCCGGCGCGGTCCGGGGCGCGACTGGCCTGCCCTTCACCACCATCGTCCATATTGGCATTGGCGGGTCCGATCTTGGGCCACGACTGGTCTGGGAGGCCTTGCGGCCCCTGTCGCCGCAGATTGATCTGCGCTTTGTCGCCAATGTCGATGGTTCGGACATAGCCGCTGCGCTCGAGGGGCTTGATCCGGCCCAAAGCCTTGTCATTGCCGTGTCCAAGACCTTCACGACCGAAGAGACCATGGCCAATGCCTTGGCCGCGCGCCAGTGGTTGGCGGCAAGTTTGGGAGACGAAAGGGCCGGATCGCATTTCGCCGCCGTCTCCGCCGCGCCCGATAAATGCGTGGCCTTTGGGGTCGCGCCTGAGCGGGTCTTTGCCTTTTGGGATTGGGTCGGAGGGCGCTATTCGGTCTGGTCGGCTGTGGGTCTGTCCTGCGCCATCGCCTTGGGTTGGGAGGCGTTCGAGGCCTTCTTGGCCGGGGCTGCTGAGATGGACGCCCATTTCCTGAGCGCCCCGCTCGAGCGCAACGCCCCGGTGCTGCTGGCTCTGGCCCAGATCGTCAACCGTAATGGCCTTGGCCGCGCCGCCCGCACGGTGGTGCCCTACGCCCAGCGCCTTCGCCTCCTGCCCTCGTTCCTGCAGCAGCTCGAGATGGAATCCAATGGTAAGGGGGTGACCTCCACGGGCCAGCCCGTGACCCGCGATAGCGCCGCTCTGGTCTTTGGCGAGCCGGGCACCAACGGTCAGCACGCCTATTTCCAACTGCTCCATCAGGGCACCGAGGTGGTGCCGGTGGAGTTTATCGCTATGGCCCATAATGATGAGGGTCCCGCCGGAGCCCATACCAAGCTCCTGGCCAATGTCTTGGCCCAGGCCGAGGCCCTGATGGTCGGGCGCGGCGAGGCCGAAGTCCGCGCTGAACTGACCGCGTCGGGCGTTGATGCCGCCACCATCGCCACCCTCGCCCCGCAGCGGGCCTTTTTGGGCAATCGCCCCTCAAGCCTGATCCTGATGGAGCGGCTAACCCCCCATGCCTTGGGGGCCTTGATCGCAGTCTATGAGCACAAGACCTTCGTCGAGGGCGTGATCTGGGGGGTCAATAGTTTTGACCAGTGGGGCGTCGAGCTTGGCAAGTCGCTGGCCAAGCGGATCTTGGGCGAGCTTGAAGGTGGCCAAGATCTTCCCCACGATCCTTCGACCACGGCCCTGATTGCGCGGCTGCGAAACTAGGGAATTTGGCCTGAAACCTTGCCGCGCGGCCCCTGATCCGGTAATCGCGGCACATGACCGAAGAAGCCGCCTTCCGCCCCGAAGCCCGCAATCCCCGAGGCTTTCAAGATAAACGCGCCCGTGACCTGCGTGCGGAGCGCCATATTCTTGAGACCGTGTCCAAGGTCTATGAGCGCTATGGCTTTGAGGCGCTCGATACCGGTGCCTTTGAATATGCCGATGCGCTCGGCAAGTTCTTGCCCGATAGCGACCGTCCCAATGAGGGCGTGTTCGCCCTTCAGGATGATGACGAACAGTGGATGGCCCTGCGTTATGACCTGACCGCCCCCTTGGCGCGGTTTGTCGCCCAGAACCGTGAAGGCCTGCCCAAACCTTTCCGTCGCTATGCCTTTGGCCCGGTTTGGCGCAATGAAAAGCCGGGTCCCGGCCGGTTCCGTGAGTTCATCCAGTGCGATGCCGACACGGTCGGTTCGGCTCGCCCTGAGGCCGATGCTGAGATCGTTGCCTTGGCCGTCGAGGGCCTAATGGCGACCGGTCTGAAGCGCGGCCAAGCGGTGCTCAAGATCAATAACCGCAAGCTGCTCAATGGCCTTTTGACGGCGGCTGGCGTCCAGAGCGAGGGGCAAAAGCTTGGCGTTCTGCGCGCCGTCGATAAGCTCGACCGGCTAGGGCCTGATGGCGTGCGCCTCTTGCTCGGTGAGGGCCGCAAGGATGAGTCGGGTGCCTTTACCAAGGGGGCCGGTCTTAATGCCCGCGCCGCCGAACAGGTTCTGGCCTTTGTCGCGGCAGGCGGCGGGACCCGCTCGCAGGTTCTAGACAATCTGGCCGGTGTCATTGGCGGCTCGGCAGAGGGCGATGAGGGCCTTGCCGAACTGGCCAGCATGGATGCGGCCCTGCGCAGTCTGGGCATCGGCGAGGATCAGGCCAGCTTTGAGCCCTCCATCGTGCGCGGCTTGGAATATTACACCGGACCGGTCTTTGAGGCTGAACTCCTGATCGAGACGCTCGGCGAAAAGGGCGAGACCCTGCGCTTTGGCTCCATCGGCGGTGGTGGCCGTTATGATGATCTGGTCGCAAGGTTCACCGGCGAGCGGACCCCCGCAACCGGCTTTTCCTTCGGTGTCTCGCGTCTGGCAGCGGCCTTGCGCGCGGCGGGGCAGGCTCAGGCCAGCGAAGCGCGCGGGCCGGTGGTGGTCCTGGTCTTTGATCAAAATGCCTTGGGCGACTATTTCGCTGTGGTCGGAGAACTTCGCGCTGCCGGTATCGCCTCAGAGGTCTATCTCGGCGGCTCGGGCATGAAGGCTCAGATGAAATATGCTGATCGTCGCATGTCCCCTGCCGTGGTCATTCTAGGCGGCGACGAGATCGCTGCCGGAACCGTAACGGTCAAGGATCTGGATCTGGGTCGCCAGATGGCCCAGGGCGTCACCGACAATAAGGAATGGCGTGAAGGCCGTCCGGGTCAGGTCACTGTCCCTCGGGCCGAGCTGGTCAGTGTCATTCGCCGCATTGTGGAGGGCTGACCATGCAGCTTGAACCAACGGTTCCGCCTAAGGCCCTCGCCGCCATTCGCGCGCCCTTTGCGGCGCTCGGGGCCACGGCGATCGATGCGCCGGTTATCCAGCCCCTGAACCAACTGCTCGATCTGGCCGGAGAGGCCATGCGGGCGCGGCTCTTTATCGTGCAGGGCGAGGGCGGGGCTGAAGCCTGCCTGCGGCCTGACTTCACCATTCCTGTGGCGCGGGCCCATGGCGCATCAGGCGCCGCCTCTGGCCGTTATGTCTATGAGGGCAAGGCCTTTCGGGTCGCGCCCAAGGGCACAGACCGGGCTGAAGAGTTCCTGCAGATCGGGATTGAAGCCTTCGAGGCCCGCGATCCTGTGGGGGCCGATATCGAGGTGGCCACCGTCGCTTGGCAAGCCGGCCTTGCCGGCGGCCGTACGGACCTGTCGATGCGGCTGGGTGATGTGGCCCTGTTTTCCGCCTTTATCGGCGCTATGGCCCTGCCTGAAGCCTTGGCGGCGCGTCTTGATCGGGCCTTTACCCGTCCGCGTGTCCTGCGGGCCGAGTTGGCGCGGGCGCAGGCGGGTGAGCAGGCCCCTCGCGCCGGGGATCGTCTGGCGGGTCTATTGGCCGGATTGCCAGAGGCTGAGGCTTCGGCCGTGCTGGAAGAGTTCTGGGGCTTGGCGGGCATTCAGCCGGTTGGCGGCCGCTCTGCCGCCGAGATTGTTCATCGTCTGTCCGAGCGGGCTGAGGCCGCTTCCGCGCCTCGCCTGAGTGCTGCGCAGGCAGACCTAATTACCCGGTTCCTCGCCATCGACGATCAGCCCCAGCGGGCCTTGGATCAGGTCGCGGCCTTGGCTCTTGAAGGCGGCGCTGCTCTGGATGTCCCCCTTAGGGCTTGGCAGGCGCGGTTGGATGGACTTGTGGCCGCCGGTATCGCCCCAGAGCGTATGAGCCTCTCGACCGCCTTTGGTCGCGCCTTTGGCTATTATGACGGTGTCCTGTTCGAGGTGACCAGCGCGGCACTCGGGGCGGAGCATCCGGTGGCCGGTGGCGGGCGTTATGATGCGCTCTTGGCAAGGCTTGGGGCTGGAGTTGATCCCTCGGTCGGGGCTGTGGGCTGTATGGTCCGGCCTTGGCGAGCCTATGATGGTTCAGCGGCAGGAGCGGCGTGATGGATGATCTATCGACCAATCCCCTGACCATTGCCTTTCCCTCCAAGGGGCGGCTGAAGGAACAGGCCGAAGCTTGGCTGGCCGAGTGTGGCTTTAAGCTCGAGGCGGTTGGCGGGGCACGTGGCTACCGCGCCGCCATTTCTGGACTTCCGGGCGCGCAGGTGCAGCTTTTGTCGGCCTCGGACATCGCTCAGGCGGTGGATGATGGCGAGGTTCACCTTGGCCTGACCGGTGAGGATCTGCTGCGCGAACGCGGCGAGGATCTCGATAACCGGGTCATGCTGCTTCGGGCTCTTGGTTTTGGACGGGCCGATCTGATCGTGGCTGCGCCGCAGAGCTGGATCGATGTCGACGTGATGGCCGACCTTGATGAGGTCGCAGCAGCCTATCTTGCCCGCACTGGACGACGCTTGCGCGTGGCCACCAAATATATGAGCCAGACCCGCGCCTTCTTTGCCAAACACGGCATTGCCGACTACCGGATCGTGGAGTCCAGCGGCGCGACCGAAGGGGCCCCGGCGACGGGGGCGGCGGAGCTTGTGGTGGACATCACCACCACCGGTGCGACCTTGGCGGCCAACAGTCTGAAGATCATCAGCGATGGCGTGATCCTAAAGAGCCAAGCCCAATTGGCGGCGTCTTTGACGGCCTCTTGGACCAAGGCGCAGCTCGGATTGGTTCGTCGGTTGCTGAGCGTTGTAGAGGCCAAGTCTCGCGCGCGGGGGCTAGCGACCGTGATCTGGCCTGCGGAGCAGGACCAGACTGCACAGGAGGCGAGTGAAGCCTTTGTTGGTCGAGGCGCGGCGCGGCGGGCCAACGGTCTGTTGGTTTCAGCGGCGGATCTTTTTGATCTGTCGAGCGCTTTGGCAGAATCAGGCGTCGGACCGATGACCGTAACGCGGCCAGACTATGTGTTTGAGGCCACTTGCCCTGCCGCTGATGCGCTTGCTCAGGCGGTAACGGGCCATTAGAGCCCTAATTATATGTCTTTTTGACGCTGACGATAAAAATATGCCGCCGCAGCTAAATTTCTTTGCGCCATCATGGCAAAACTGAGACGAAGTCGTTGACTCGGGGATGATTATGCCTTTTTCTGACCTTGCGAGAGATACATGGGTCACGAGAAACCTTGATCTCCCGGCGTTTCGGGGAGGAAACGCCCTCTTAAAATAAAAAATCATGAGCCCGCTGCGATATCCCCCGCAGCGGGCTTATTTCATTTCGACCCTTGGGCGTTGCCGGCCGAAAAATTTTGACGCTTTGTTTAAAAATAATCTGCAGGGACCTGTGGTTTGGTCGGTGTGCCTGTGCGCGACACCGACCCCTTAAACCTACCAGATGCGGACGCGATTTTCGGGGGCGACATAGAGCGCATCGCCGGGCTTGACGCCAAAGGCCTCGTACCAGGCGTCGATGTTCCGAACCACGCCATTGACCCGGTAGAAGGGTGGTGAGTGCGGATCGCTGGCAATCTGTTGACGCAAGGCATCGTCCCGCGACTTGGCCCGCCAGACCTGCGCCCAGCCGAGGAACACCCGCTGCTCACCGGTCAGGCCGTCAATGATCGGCGAGGGCTGACCCTTGAGCGAAAGCTTGTAGGCGTCCAGTGCCATCAAGAGGCCACCCAGATCAGCAATGTTCTCGCCCATCGTCAGTTGGCCTTGAACCTTGGCCCCGGGCAGGGGTTCGAACGAGGAGTACTGGCCGTCTAGCCTGTCAGTCTGCACCTTGAACTTGGTGGCGTCGGCGGCTTGCCACCAATCATTCAGCGACCCATCGGCTGCAAACTGGCGGCCCTGATCGTCGAAGCCGTGGGTGATCTCGTGACCAATGACACCGCCAATGCCGCCATAGTTGATGGCGGGATCGGCTTCAGGATCAAAGAATGGCGATTGCAAAATGGCCGCAGGGAACACGACCTCATTCATTTGCGGATTGTAGTAGGCATTGACGGTCTGAGGCGTCATGCCCCACTCGCTGCGATCAACAGGTCCGTTGAGCCGCGCCAAGTCACGGTTCCAGCGGAAGGTCGCCGCGCGGGCGATATTGCCGACCAGATCGTTAGGGGTAATGGTGAGGGCCGAATAGTCCCGCCACTTGTCGGGATAGGCGATCTTGACGGTGAAGGTTGAGAGCTTTTCGAGGGCCTTGGTCTTGGTTTCTGGGCTCATCCAAGCCAAGCGCTCGATGCGCGCCTTCATGGCGGTGCGAAGGTCTCCAACCAGTCCCAGCATGATGGTCTTGGACTGAGCCGGGAAATAGGCGTCGATATAGAGCTTACCAACCGCTTCACCCATGGTCCGGTCGATGGTGCCAACGGCACGCTTCCAGCGGGGGCGATTTTCAGGTTGGCCAGACAGGGTCTTGCCGTGGAAGTCGAACGCCGCATTCACGAACCGTGTGGAAAGGTAAGGCGAGGCTTCATCGGCGATCTGGAAGGCCATCCACGCCTGAAGGGTCGCGATCGGGGTGTCGGCAAAGATCTTGGCAATCTTGGGGAAGGCGCTCTTTTCACTAACGATGACCGTGCTGACCTTGGACAGGCCATTGGCCTCCAGATAGGCGGCCCACGGGAAGCCGGGAGCCAGCTTCGTCAGGTCTGAGATGGACATGGGGCTGTAGGAGGCGACCGGATCGCGCTGTTCGATCTTGCTCCAGCTTGCCTTGGCGATTGCCGTTTCCATGGCCACGATGGCGGCGGCATTGGCCTCAGGGCTATCCCAGCCGATGGCCTTGAGTTGCGTGGCCACATAGGCCTGATATTTGGCCTTCTTCTCAACAAATTGCGTGGTCAGATAATAGTCACGGTCGGGAAGGCCGAGGCCGCCTTGGGCGAGATAGACCGCGTAACGGTTCGGATCCTTCGCCTCTTGACCGACATAGGCTCCGAAGAAGGCCGAGCCAAAGCCCTTTGAGGATTTGCCCATCAAGGTGCCCATCTGGTCGCGAGTCTTTACCGCCTTGATCGCCGCCAGATAGGGTGCGAGCGGCTTAGCATCGAGCGCCTCAATCTTTCCTTCGTCCATAAAGGCCTTGTAGAGGTCGCCGACCTTTTGGGTCTCGCCCGTGGCATTGGCGGTCGCAGCGGCTGTTTCAATGACCTTGCGGCTACGGGCATTGGATAGCTCGCCTAAGCCGTCAAAGACGCCAAAGCGCGACCGGTCCGCAGGAATGGCCGTGCGCTGGTCCCAAGCGCCGTTGGCGAACTTGAAGAAGTTCTCGCCCGGCGTGGTGGTCATATCACGACCTGACAGGTCAAAGCCCCAGGTCCCCATCTTGGGGGCGGCGAGGCTGCTGGCGGCCGGTGTCGACGCAGCCTGAGCGGTCTGGGCGTGTGCGCTTAAACTAGCGGTAAGCAGGACACTGGCAGCGGCCGCACCAAGCAGGAGAGATTTCATGATCCAATAGGTCCTTGTAGGGATGTTTGACGCCAATTTGCATAATCGTCGCCAAACTTCACCATTAATAATCGTTCAGATAGTACAGATCGCCTGCGGGCAGACGGACAGTCTGTTCAAAGGCCCAGCGCCCTTAAGGCCTGTTCGCGAACGCCCTTCACATCCACCTTCCCGTTGGCGGCGCGGATGATCGGGGCCAAGACCAGCTCTCGCGGGGCCTTATAGTCGGCCAGATGGCTGCGGACATGGGCGGCGAGGACGGCAAGGCTTGGGGCCTCTTGGCCGGGCTTGATATCGACCACGGCACAGATCCGCTCGCCAAAGCGGGCGTCAGGCACACCGACCACGACGGCGTCAGAGACAGAAGGATGTTTCTTCAGCGCCTCTTCGACCTCTTCGGGGAAGACCTTCTCGCCGCCGGTATTGATGACCTGTGAGCCTCGGCCCAGAAGTTTCAGCTCGCCGTCGGCCTCGACCTCGGCAAAGTCACCGGGGACGGACCAGCGTTCACCCTCGAACATCCTAAAGGTCTTGGCCGATTTTTCAGGGTCCTTGTAATAGCCGATCGGAATAAAGCCCGTGACGGCGACAAGGCCGCGTTCGCCCGAGCCGGGCGCGACCCGCTGGCCCGCTTCGGTAAAGACCGCGACTGTGGCGCCCAGCACGAAACGGGCGGTTTGTACCTCTGCCCCCGCCGCTGAGGTCGAGCCGCCAAGGCCGACGGCTTCGGATGAACCTAGGCTATCATAGAGCATGGCCCCTGGAATATGGGCCAAGAGCCCTTGCTTGTTTTCTTGGCTCCAGACCGCGCCGGAGGACGAGATGAGGTTGACGCTGGTCAGGTCCCAACGGCCGGGATTGGCATTGAGGCAATCGAGCATGGGCGATGCAAAGGCCGGTCCGACGATGACCACGGTTGAGGCCTTCAGCCGCTCGACCTCGCTCCAAAGCTCAGCCGGATCGAACTTGCGCGACGGTAGAGAGGCGATGCTGCCGCCCATATTGAGGGTGATAAAGGCCGAGAACTGACCGGTGCCGTGCATCAGGGGGCAGGCGACCAGTTGACGGAAGGGCGAGGGCTCATCGGGGTTGGTCAGACGGTCGGCGGCATCTTCGACCCGCTCCAGAGGCGGGACCTCAAGATTGGCATTGCCGCCTGCGCCCAAGACATTGAACAGATCATCCTGGCGCCACATGACGCCCTTGGGCATGCCGGTGGTGCCGCCGGTATAGAGCAGGAGCAGATCGTCTCCGCTGCGGCCCCACGGGCCGATGGCGCGCGAACCAGTCTCTTGCGTCAGGGTCTGGTAATCCTTGGCCCAATCGGGCGTCTCAAAGCCTGCCTCGGGCGCGCAGACCCAGAGTTTGACCTTGCTTAGCCGGTGGCGGATATCCTCGAGCACGGGGGCGAAGGAGGCATGGAACACCACGGCCTCTGCATCGGCATTGTCGAACAGATAATAGAGCTCCTCGGCCCCATAACGGTAGTTGGTATTGACCGGTGCCATGCCCGTCTTGAAGGCGGCAAAATAGGTTTCAAGATATTCTGGGCCATTATAGAGGAAGGCCGCGACCTTGGCCTGATGCCCCATGCCTGCGGCCAAAAAGGCGCGGCCTAGGGCGTCGGCATGCTGGTTGAAACCGCCCCAGGTCACGACGCGCTCACCCTGAACCAGAGCCGGACGGTTCGGGGTCTTGGCGGCGATGGCCTCCCAAACGTCCGCGAAATTCCATGCGCTCATAATGCTTACTCCCCGCTTTTATGTCTTTGTTTGGGATGAGTTAGCGGTGATCAGGTGGGCGGTGTCAATGAGGGGCTTGGGGACAAAACAAGGGCCGCATCGTCCCATCCCAGCGTCATAGCGAGCGAAGCGAAGCAACCCAGGGGACTGACACAGGCCTGAATGGATGTTGCCCTAGGTTGCTTCGGCGCGATGCGCCTCGCACTGACGCGGCAGGGGGCGGGTAAAGCTGACCTGCTTGGTGTTCCCCGCGTAGGCGGGGGGTCGGTGGGCCGGTTTCCGCTTGAGTGAAATGTTCTGGGTCCCCGCCTTCGCGGGGAAAACGGGAGAAAGAAAACAAG
>CANCJE010000073.1 GCA_947378235.1 Caulobacteraceae bacterium
TCGGCCTTGCGGATGAGCATCATCGAAGCCTTGAATCGCGGATAGGACCCCAGCCATGAGTTTGCTCAATCAGACCGGCTCTGTGATCGCCATGAATGTGCGGTCCATTCCCCAGCGTCTTTGGATGTCCTTGGCCACGGTCGGGTCTATCGCGCTTGTGGTCGCGGTGCTGCTGGGCTTCTTGGCCCTGGCCAATGGCTTTAACCAGACGCTCAAGGGCTCTGGCGCGCCGGATGTGGCCATTGCCCTGCGCGATGGTTCGGCCGCCGAACTCAATAGCGTCATCTCGCGCGAACAGATCGATCTCTTGGGCCAAGGCCCCGGCGTTCGGGCTGGACCGGATGGGCGGCCACTGATTTCCGCTGAGCTGGTCCTGATTGTTGACGGCATCAAGAAATCCACGGGTACCAAGGCCAATATGCCCCTGCGCGGCATTGGTCCCAATGGCCTTTTGGTTCGGCCTCAAGCCAAGATCAGCCAAGGCCGGATGTTCACCCCCGGATCGAACGAGATCGTCGTCGGGGCGGGCCTCTTACGCGAATTTTCGGGCTTTGAGCTTGGCAAGACCCTGCGTTTCGGCGCCCAGACCTGGAAGGTGGTTGGGGTTTTCGAAGCTCCCGGCACGGTGTTTGAATCTGAACTTTGGGCCGACGCGCCCGTGATCCAGAGCCTCTTTAAGCGCGGAAGTACCTTCCAGACCGCGCGCGTGGGTCTAACCAGTCCAGCGGCCATGCCGGCCTTTGTCAAATATGTGAAGGACGAACAGCGCCTACAGCTGAAGGCTCAAAGCGAGCAGACCTATTTTGCTGATCAGGCCGAGCGCTCGGGCCTGTTGATCAAATATTTCGGCTGGCCCCTAGGCATCATTATGGCCATTGGTGCGCTCGCCGGAGCCCTGAACACCATGTATGCCTCGGTTTCGAGCCGTGCGGCCGAGATCGCCACCTTACGGGTCATCGGCTTTAGCGGCTTTTCGGCCTTTATCGGTACGATGGTCGAGGCTCTGGTCCTCTCCGCCCTCGGCGCATTGGTTGGCGTCGCGATCTGTGGCCTTGGCTTTAACGGCCTGTCCGCCTCGACCCTTGGCGCGGGCTTTACGCAGGTGGCCTTCAGGATTCAGATCGGACCCGACATCATTACCCAGGCCGTGACCTTGGCTTTGATTATCGGCCTGATCGGCGGCATCTTCCCCGGCCTACGTGCCTCACGGCAACGCCCTTTACTGGCCTTGGCAACCTAAGCGGCGAGCGCCGTCTTAGGCGCGCCGCCCCGAGCCACCAGCCAGTACATGACCGGCGTGGCGATCCGCGACAGCAGGGTCGAGGAGACCAGCCCGCCGATGATCGCTATGGCCAGCGGCGAATAGAGACCCGACCGCTCAAAGGCCAGAGGCAAGAGCCCGCCTATGGCCGTGACCGAGGTGAGCAGCACGGGCAAGAACCGCACCTCTCCGGCCTTTTCGATGGCCTCGGCCAGTCCAGTCCCTTGTCTGTGCAACTGTTCCGTAAAATCGACCAGCAGGATCGAGTTCTTAATCTCGATACCGATTAGGGCGATAATGCCGATGGTCGCGGTAAAGGACAGGGAATTGCCGGTCAGCCAAAGGGCCGTGACGGCCCCAAACAGGCCCAGCGGAATGATCCCGGCCACGACGATGGCGCTGCGGAACCGGCCAAATTCGAGGACGAGCACCGCCAATATGCCCAGCACCGCAATGGTGATCGCTGCACCAAGTCCGGAGAAGCTTTCCGATTGGGCTTCGGCTTCACCCCCCAGTGACAGGCTGTAGCCTGGGGGGAGGGGCACTTCCTTTTGGATCCGCTTGAGGGCCTCTGCCGTGACCTTTGAGGTTAGGGCTCCGGTCTGCGTGAAGGAGGTGACCGTGACCTGCCGGGCCTTTTGATAGCGATCAACCATCGAGGGGCTGGACTGCAGCACAGGACTGGCGATGGCCGACAGCGGCGTCGCCTGACCTTGGGCCGAGGGGATATAGATCTGGTCCAGGGCGGAAAGGTCGCTGCGGCCGCCGCTCTTCGTCTGGCTCAGCGGCAGGCGGACCGTAACGGCATAGTCATCGCCGTCCGCGTCGCGGAACCTTGCGGCATCCTCGCCCGATAGGGCTAGACGCACGACCCGACGCGCGAGCCCGGCCGGAATCCCTAGGGCCGCAGCCTTGTCGGCATCAATGCCAAGATTGAGGTCGGTCCGGTCAATGCGCACCGGATTGATCACGTCGCGGGTGCCCGGCGTGTCGTTAAGCACCTTTTCAACCCGTCCGGCCAGGGCCTTGAGGACCAGCAAGTCATCGCCCTTTAATCGAACGGCGATGGGGGCATCGATGGGTGGGCCATTGCTAAAGGTTTTCAGCGTGATCCGTGTGCCGGGATAGAGGGCAAAGTCCTTGCGCAGGCCATCGACCACCGCTTCGCTCTTGCCGGGCCGCCATGCCTTGAGCGTCACAAAGACCTCGGCATAGGAGGGGCTATTGGCACCCTGTCCCTCATTATAAAAGATTTGCGGATTGCCGCGTCCCAGATTGGAGGCAAACCAGACCACTTCCGGCACCTTGGCCAATTTGGCCTCGACATATTTCAGCGCCTCATCTGTGCGGGCCTGAACCGCACCATCAGGCAGTTCGATCCGGACAAGGAACTGAGGCGTTTCGGCAGGCGGAAAGAGGCTCGATCCGATGGCCTTGAGCATGGGGAAGCTGAGCAGGCAGATGGCCATAATGACGCCCAACGCACGCCAAGGCTTTGCCAGTGCCGCATGCAGGATTGGGCGATAGAAGGTCTGGATGCCGTTATTGACGACCTGTAAAAGCCGATTGCCCTCTGCGGCCTCATGTTTGGGCAACATCCGGCTCGCGAGGAAGGGAATGATCGTCAGGGAGACGATGAAGGACGCCCCGACCGTACAGAACACCGCGACCGGCAAGGACCTTGTATAGGCCCCGGCCCCGCCCGGCAGGGCCATGAGCGGCAAGAAGGCCAGCATCAAACAGGCGGTGCAGCCGACAACCGCAAGGGAGATCTGGCCCGTACCATTGATGGCGGCCGTCGTGCGGTCCTCACCCTCGCGCAGACGCCGGGCGATATTTTCAGTGACCACGATGGAATCGTCGACCAGCAGACCGAGGGCTAGAATGAACCCAGCGATGGACAGTTGGTTGAGGTTGAAGCCCAATAGTTTCAACACCATGACCCCGATCAGCAAGGACAGGGGGATGGAGATCATCACCACCAGTCCAGCCCGATAGCCGAGTGGCAAAAGGGTGAGCAGCACCAAGGCCACAGCGATGGCAAAGTCGCGATAGAGATTGTGTAGCCTGTGTTTGACATTGTCCGACTGAAAGAAGGCGGGCTCCAGCCGGACGCCGGGGGGCAGGCTGGCTCTGAACTGATCCAGTACGCCCTTCACGCCATCGGTAATGTCGGTGACGTCCGTATTGTCTTTCTGCGTCGCTGTAATGAACAGGGCGCGGTGGCCGTTGAAGCGGGCCAGATGTTGCGGTTCCTCCTCTGCCCAACTGACGGCGGCCACATCGCGTACCCGCACAACCTGACCATTGAGGGTGGCGACATTGACCGCACCCACCTCGTCGAGGCTCTTGAAGGCACCGCCAGACTTGACGTTGAAACGCCTATCTCCGGCGTGGACAGCGCCGATTGGCGCTTCGGCCCCGGCCCCGCGCAGGGCGTCGGCCACAGAGGTTGGCGAAAGGCGAAGTTGCGCCAGCTTGGCCAGATCGACGGCAACCTGAACCTGACTGCTGGGCGCGCCCCAATAGCGGGCCTCCTTGACGCCGGGGACGGCATTGACCTTGTCTCGCAGGCTGTGGGCGAGCTTTTCAAGCCGCCTCATCGGCAAGACGTCGCTCACCAAGGCGGCTTGGAAGAACGAAACCTCGTTGGTACCGACCTTCTTGACCTCAAGCACAGCGAGGCCTTGGGGCAGGGTGGGCCGCAAGGCATTGGCCTCGCGGATCACCTCATCATATTTTCGGTCCGGCTCGACGTCCCAGTTAAATTCGATAATGACCACGGCGCCGCCATCAAAGCTGGTCGATCGAACCTCTTTGACATCATCCAAACCGCTCAGCACATCTTCAAGCGGCTTGGCGACCAGTTGCTCCATCTCTGTCGGTGTCGCACCCGGCAGGGCGGCGCGAACCGTAACCAAAGGAAACGGAAACTGGGGGTCTTCGGAGCGTGAGATGCTGCCGAGCGCATTGAGGCCCAACAGGACCATCAGGGCGAAGGCCACCAGCGTAAATTGCCAGCGGCGCACAAAGAAGGCGGCGGGGTTGAAGGTCATTTGGCTTGGCCGATCGAGGCGCGATCAATCACCTGAACCTTTTGGCCATCGGCGATCAGGCCGGCCCCGGCGGTAATGACCTTGGCATCCGGCGTCAGGCCTTGAATCAGGGCATCGTCACCGTCAAAGCCGCCGAAGGTTACCTTAGTTTGTCTTGCGATACCGCCTTTAGGATCAAACCTTAAGACCAGCGCGGTCTGGCCGTCGGCCTCCATGATAGCTTCAGCTGGAACGCGCGAATAGGCGCTCGTGGCGCTGGCCGCAGCTGAGCCCGTGGCCTCAATCTTGGCGCGGGCGATCAGGCCGCTGCGCAGACCCGCCGTCGGCGGCAGGGTAATCTCAATATCGATGGCCCCGCTCTGGGCCCCCGCACGCTGACCGATCCGGCTGACCGATCCGGTCAGGCTCTGATTGGGTAGGGCATCGAGCGTGATCTCGGCGCGGGCGCTCAAGCGGATCTTGCCAATATCGCGGTCAGAGAGGGGCACGCGCAGGACCAGAGGGCTGGCCTCGTCGGCGAGACTAAGGACGGCTTGGCCAGGCTGAACCACCTCGCCGGTCTGGGCATTGCGGGTCAAGATCACGCCCTTGGACGGCGCGACCAGATTGGCCCATCGCCGGTCAAATGCTGCCGCGTCATAGGCCGCTTGGGCGGAGGTGGCCGCCGCGCTTTGGGCCTCGGCGCGCTGACGGCTGACAATGCCGGCATCAGCCAGTTTGATATAGCGCGCCTCATCCTTGCGGGCGCGATCGAGGTCAGCGGCGGTTTGGCGAAGGCGCGAATCGACCGCGGCTGGGTCTAGGCGGGCCAAGACCTGACCGGCCTTAACGCTGTCACCTTCATCTACCGATAGGCCCGTTATGACGCCCGGAATGCGGAAAGACAGGACCATCTCGCGTTGGCGGCGCAGGGCACCGGTCACGGACAGGGATTGGCCGCTATTGGGCGCCGCCAAAGGCACGATCTCGACGGTCGGCAATGGCGCTTCGACCACGGCCTTGTCCTTGCCACCGCATGCGGAAAGCAGGGTTAAGCCGAGGAGGGCGGACAGGCCCGTTGCGGTAAGCCGATGGTTTTGCACGTGAAGCCCGATCTAGCGGCCCAAGGCATCACATCGATGATCGGGACCATTCTTGAGACAGTAGTGTTCGCAACCTTAGCGGTCAATTAACGCGATCTAAAATCCACTGCGCCCTAGACGGGTCGATCGCCAAGGATGGTCACGCGCTCCATCCGGCGCACGGCGGGCCAATAGTCAGAGGCGGCATAGTGCTGACTGGCGCGATTGTCCCAAAAGGCGATGGAATGGGGCTGCCAGCGGAACCGGCACTGATATTCTGGGATCGCGGCCTGGGCATAGAGGTGCTTGAGCAGCGCGTCGCTTTCGACCTTGTCCATCCCGACAATGTGTTGGGTAAAGGCGACATTGACATAGATGGCCTTGCGACCCGTCTCTGGATGGGTGCGCACAACCGGATGCTCCATCATCGGGTAGAGTTTGTTAAAGGCCTCGATCTCTTCGGGCGTCTTGCCCTGCTTGGCCATCAGTTTGCGGAAGTGGGCAAAGTCGTGGACCGCATAGGCCCCCTCGATCTTGGCCTTGATCTCGTCCGACAGGCCGTCATAGGCGGCATACATGTCAGCAAAGAGCGTGTCGCCGCCGAGGGGTGGTATTTCGATCGCCCGAAGGATTGATCCGAGCGAAGGCTTTTCACGCCAGGTCACGTCGCTATGCCAAAAGTTCTCCTTGCCCCGGCTTTCGCGATTATGGGTGATGGCCAAGACCTCGGGATAGCCCGGCTTTTCTGGCGCAAAGGGGTGAACCTCGAGGCCGCCGAAATTGCGGGCAAAGGCTAGATGCTGATCGGTCGTGATCTCCTGATCGCGGAAGAACAGCACCTTCCAGTCCAGCAGCGCTTGTCTGATCGCTGCGACCTGCCCAGCCTCAAGGGGCTGGCTCAGATCAATGCCGCCAACCTCTGCCCCGATGGTTGGGGTCAGGGGCGTGAGGGTCAGTCCATCAAGGACAAGGCTACCGACGAGCTGGGTCATCTTCGTCTCCTTCGTGCGCCTTGCCCTATTGGGCGGCCGCGACGGCTGGCTTTTTGATATAGACGGTTTGGGTGTTGGTATATTCCAGCAGCCCTTCCAGCGCCCCTTCGGAGCCAAGGCCTGACTGTTTGTGACCGCCAAAGGCCCCGAGCGGGGACAGGTGCTGGGTCTCATTGATCCAGACCGTGCCTGCAGCAATGCGCGAGCTGATATCCAGCGCCTTGGCCTCATCGGCGGTCCAGATCGAAGCACCAAGACCATAGGGGCTGGCATTGGCCCGGTCGATGGCCTCTTCCAGTGTGTCGAAGGACAGGAGCGGCAGGACGGGACCAAACTGCTCTTCTTGGACAATGCGGGAATGTTCAGGCGGATTGTCGATGATGGTGATGGGCACAAAATAGCCGGGCGCAGGCGAGGCCTCGCCGCCCATCAGGAACTTATAGCCCTTGGCCTTTGAATCGGCGATCAGGTCGAGAACCCGCTCATATTGTAGTTTATTATTGATGGGTCCCAACTGGGTGCCCTGCTCGGCCCCGTCGCCCATCTTGACCGTCTTGGCATAGTCGACAATGGCGGTCTTGAGGGGCTCATAGATGTCCTTGTGGACATACATGCGCTTAGTGGCGATGCAGATCTGGCCCGAATTGCCAAAGGCGGCCCAGAACAGCTTTTCGGCGACCTCGGCCACGTCGACATCGGGCAGGACGATGGCCGCATCATTGCCGCCCAGTTCCAGCGTCACGCGCTTGAGGGTTTCGGCGGCGCTGGCCATGACCTTGCGGCCGGTGGCGCTGGAGCCGGTAAAGCTGATCTTGTCGATGCCGGGGTGGCTGGTCATCCAAGGACCCAAAGAGTCCCCGCCGGTGACGATATTCAGCACCCCATCGGGCAGGACGCCGCGCAAGAGCTCGCCCATGCGCAAGGTGGTCAGGGGCGTAAAGGGCGAGGGCTTCAAGACCACCGTATTGCCTGCCAGAAGGGCGGGCGCGACCTTAAACATGGCCAAGATGATCGGGAAGTTCCAAGGCGCGATGGCTCCGACCACGCCGATGGGCACATGGCGAGTGACGCCGTGACGCTCCGCGCTCTCCTCAACGACCTTTTCAGGAATCTCGAGGGTCGAGGTGGCTTGGCACCAATAGGCCCCGCCGAGGATGTCGCCCATGGCGCCTTCGTGGGGCTTGCCCTGTTCGGAGGTCAGGAGGCGCTTTAGCTCTTCGACATTACCGCCCAAGACGCCGGCAATACCGAGTAGGGCCTCGCGGCGCTTTTCGATGGGTGTGGCGGACCAGGCAGGAAAGGCCTTGCGGGCCGCAGCGACGGCGGCGTCAAGTTGCTCTGGCGTGCAGTCGGGCGCGGAGCCAATGACCTGGCCGGTGGCGGGATTGAGCACCTCGAAGCTGTTGGCTCCGGATACGGCCTGACCACCAATGGTCATGGTGTAAGAGGTTTGAGTGGTCATGGCGCGTCTCCCGTCGCTTATTTTTCGCTTTCCGCCACTTTGGCGACAAGCGCCGCGCTCGGCTAGGGATTTTTGCGCCAGATCAGCAGGCCAATCAGTAAAAAGACCAGCCCCAATAGGGGGCGGATCGGCGCGGCGAGAATGCGAGGGGTGCTGGAGATCGATTCTGCCCCCTTGAGGGCCGCGAACTTATGGCCAACGCCCCTGTTCATGGCCGGATCGGTGAAGATCTCGAGAAAATCGCGCAAGGACCGGTAGCGCACCAGAGCCACGCTGGTTGCCCCCTCGGTCTTGTTGCCAATCACCGTGCCGCGCACCGGACCGATATAGACGGGGAAGGAGGCGTGGCTGATCAGGGCTGGCAGCACCATCTTGGCATAGGCCATGGTCTCGGCCCGGGCTTCGGGGCCCGGGATTTGGGTCTCCATATTGACCATGATGAAGGCCTTGCCATCATCGGCGGCAATGATCTTAGCCAAATTGGTCGCGATCTCGGGATGGAGCGGTGCGGAGGGCGACGTCCGAATGGCGGCCAGATAACGCGCGCCTTCTTCCGCAGAGACCGGTTTCCCGTTTCCCCCAAACCAAACAAAGAACAGCCCATAGACCAGAGCCAAGGCCCCAACAGCAATCTGACGCGCAGACAGGATCATGGGTTGAGTCCTTGGGGTTTGGCGTCAGACCGTCAGGGCCGCAATGACCTGATCGAGCACGGCTCTGGCCTTGCCCCGCATCTCGTCATCTGTGGCGTCTTGGATCGGATGATCCACCAGCACATAGCGCGCACCCTCCATTCCCAGCGCCTTGCGTTGGGTTTGGGCCGCTTCGGCAAATTCGCTTGAGGCGATGGAAACGGCGGGAAGACCTTGGATTTCAAACCATACAGTGTCGTGCAAACTGCACGTCGTGCATGATCCTCAATCGGCCAGCGCTTCGACCAGATAGTCGCACTCTGAGCGGATCTGCAGGCGCAGATCAGAGGGGCAAGGCTTGGCAAAGGTCGGCTTGGTATAGCGCCTCAGCTCGACCTTGGGATAGCGCGTCGCCAGCAGGATCTCGAGCTCATCGAGTAGGATGTTGCCGCGCGGCTTATGGATATCCAGCAGGCCGACAATGCCGGAAATATCTCCGGTTCGCGCGGTGATCTGCCGTTCGACGGGGACCCGTTCATCGGTCGGATCCAAGATCGTGGTCATGGTTTTTCTCCAGTCCTGAGGTGAGGCTATCAGCATTCTATTTTTCTGGAAACAGAGACTGAACCGGCGGGTCCGGTCACCCAGCCGTGGAAGGCGGCCGAGAACTTGCCTGCTTCGGATCCGGCCACAACAATATGAATGTGCTGATCGCTGGAAAATTTCGGCACCAGCATATCCAGTTGAGCCTCGGTCATCTTGGCGGCGCTGGCCAGAGGTATGCCCGCGCCGGAGATCTCATTGGCCACCATATCGCGCAGGGGCCGACGCGTGACCTCTTGGATCCGGTCCCGAAGTCTTGCCTTCGAATAGGGTCCATCGCTGAGCAGGGTCTTGACGTGCTCGGGACAGACCACCAGCAGGGCATCGACAGGCATGCGGTGAATCTTGGATAGGAACATACCCTCCAGCCCCAGGCCTAGGGTTCCAGCGATCTGGTCGGGCTGACGCGATTCCTGATCAACGATCTGGACCGGACCGCTGGTCATGGCAAAGGCGGTGACGACGCTGTCGCTTGGTGCAAATCCGCGCTCGACATGAAGCGGTTCCCAAGGCGAGCCCTCCTCCCATTCGGGAAAGCACATGGTGAATTTCATCGGTGTACTGAGGGTCGAGCGATCAACCCCGCCCGGCCTTGCCCCGCCGACATTGCGTATGATCAACCGCAAGGCCCGCCCGATGGTCGCATTGGCCCGATTATCAGGCCCAAGAGCCCCGAGCTTCATATTCATGCCTAGTTTTTCACGGATCGGGCCATTGATCACCAGGACCGGCGAGGCCCCCATGGTTGTGGCTGTGACGCCGTGCATGTTAAATTCGTCCGTACACACCGCTTCTAGCGCGGCGATGACGACCGGCAGATATTCGGGCCGACAACCGGCCATGACCGCATTGATCGCGACCTTCTCGACCGTGGCTGGGGCCATGTTCGGCGGGACCACCGCGACGATCTCTTGCGAGCCCCTTTTCGTGCCACTCAGCATCCGCAGGACCCGCTCTGGTGTGGGGGGCACCAAGGGCAAGCCGTCGCTGAAGCCCTGATCGAACATGAACTCGTCCAGATCATCGCCGCTGGCAATCTCGATCCGGCGGGCGCGGATGGGGCTATTGTCGGCCTCGGCCAACAGGCGGTCATGGATCTCGGGGTCCAGATGTTTGGAGCCGCAGCCCGGACGCCAATCGGGAAGGTCCGCCCAAGCCATGCCGCTGTCTGGAGCTTGCAAAGCCTTACCGATCTGCTCAGCCAAGGCCTGCCATTCGGTGCGCACGAAACCTTCTACACAGGGTCCACCTTGGCCCTCTGCATCCAACCAATAGACGGCTGGGACAATCTCAAAGCCCCAAGCGAAGGATGTCTTTAGGGCGCTATCATCGAGCACGGGCAAGGTCAGGCCGTGGCGGTCCTGCAAGATCTGATTGCCGTCCTTCGACTGGCCCAAGACCCAAATATCGGCTTGGTCGCCCCAAGCCCGATGGAAGGCCTCAAGGATTGGCGCAACCAGATTACAGGTGTTGCAGTCCTCTTTCAGAAACGCGATCAGGCTGGGTCGCCCTGTCGGAAAGCTGCGAGTCTGGCCGTTTTGATCGGTCAGGGAAAATCCGGACGGGGCCGCGCTCATGGGTCTTTCCTCGCTCATTTATCTATACCCCCCCTCAGATCGAGCCGAAGGGATGGCGGAGGCGGATGGGAATCGAACCCACCACACGCCTTGTGGACGTGTCACTGGTTTTGAAGACCAGGGAGGCCACCAGACCCCAGTCGCCTCCGAAGGTCTCGAACAGTAGCGGCACTCACGCTAAAAGCTGAAGGGCTTTTCTGCGCGCCTCGCGATTTAGCCCCCTGCGGGATCCGGCGCCATTCCGTCTGGGACCAGCACCTGCCGCACATCCCCGTCCCTGCGGGTCAGTCCGAGGCGGTCGAGATATTCCAGCACGGGAACAATATATTTGCGGGTGGTTTCTAGCGCTGCCCGGGCCTCTCCGGTCGTGAAGCTTTGCGGCGGCGGAAAGTGGCTTCGAAGCCTGGGTGCGGCGTCCAGCAGGGCGCGGTGGTGAAAGGTCAGGGTCTGGCGAAGGGCCCCATTGCGCAGGGCAAGGGCGCGGCCGGTGTCGACCAGCAGCGCCATCAGGGCTGTGGCCTCTTCATCATCGCCCGCGACGGTCGCCACATCGGGCGGCATGAGCCCGGCCTGGAGGAGCCGCGCCTCGATCTCACCAAGGCGGACAAGGCTATCGGCGGTCAGGCTGGCCCGAGGGTCGTGGCTCGCCAGCGCGACCTTGGCCCCATCGAGCCGGATCAAACCCTCTTGTGCCAAGACCTGTTCGGCATGGGCGATGAGGTCCCGGCCATGGTCCTTGGCCAGCGCCTTGCGGACCTCTGCGAGTGAAGCTGCGGCACGCATCGGGGCAAGGGCGTGGGCGGTGGTTAGGGCGACGACATAGGCCTGCTTTGCCGCTGCCATATCAGCGCGCCGGACAAGCTGACCCTCGCCAAGGGGCTGATAGTCCATGGCCAAAAGGGGCAGAAGACCGCTGGCCGTTCGGCGGGTCAGCCGCGCAGCCTCGGCGACCAACAGGTTTCCACCGCTCCAGTCCGCGAGGGCTTGGACAATCGCCTCCGCCCCACCTGAATCGACGGCGGCAAGAAGATCGAGCCTTGACCCAGACCGCCCCTTCATTGGCGGGGCGAGCGGATCCAGTACCGTGATCGATCCCAGCGTCTCAGCCGGAGAGGGGCGGCGAAGGACGGCCCTTTGACCGCCATAGGCCACGACCGGCGTTGCAAACCGAAGCTGAGCCAGCGCCCTTTGCCCCGGCGCAAGGGTGCCGGCCTCCATCAGGCGCAGGCTGGCCATATCTTGCCGAGCCCCCCACAGGACCTTGATCTGATCTGTATGTTTCAGGCCCTTCGAGGCCTGCTCGGATAGGGTGATCATCACATCAACTTGGGTGCTGGGCGCAAAGGCTCCGGCGCGGCAGAGCACCTCGCCGCTGGCCACATCCTTGGCCGATAGACCCCGCAGATTGACCGCGACCCGGCCCCCCGGTTCGGCATGGCCCACACTTTGGTTATGGATTTGAAGCTGGCGCACATTGGTCTTCTGACCCGAGGGCCATAGCTCGACCGCGTCACCGACCCTCAGGCCTGCGCCCTGCAAGGTGCCGGTCACCACGGTCCCTGCGCCGGTCAGACTAAAGACCCGGTCGATGGGCAAGAAGGCTCCGGCCAGAGGGGCGGGCTGAGGGCATCGACGGGCGAGTGCGTTCAGCCCGTCCCGCACGGCCTCAAGACCCGCGCCGCTATGGGCCGAACAGAGGATGATGGGCTGGCCTTCAAGGACAGTACCGCGCAGGTCGGCGGTGATTTGGCTGATGACCGCCGCCTCGTCGCCCGGGCCCAGCAGATCGGCCTTGGTCACCACCACCAGCCCGGCCTCTAGACCCAGCGCGGCGGCGATTGTCAGATGCTCAAAGGTCTGACGGCCAAAGCCCTCGGTGGCCGAGACCACCAACAGCACGGCCCGCGCCCCCGCCGTGCCGCTGACCATGGCGCGGATATAGTCCTCATGGCCGGGGGCATCGATCAGGTCGAACATGACCCCGCCCTGCTCGGCATGGGCAAAGCCCAGCGTGATGGACAGGCCCCGCTCGATCTCTTCCTTGAGCCGGTCGGTCTCCATGCCGGTCAAGGCCCGAACCAGCGCCGTCTTGCCATGGTTGACATGTCCGATCACCGCCAAGCTCAGGGACGGTTTGGGCGCGCCTTGCAC
>CANCJE010000074.1 GCA_947378235.1 Caulobacteraceae bacterium
CCGGGCCTTGTCAGGACCGGTGCCCAAGCGCTCAGCGGCGCGAAATAGCGGGCGCGGTTGAGGTCGACCAGCAGGCTCTTCCAGATGATCCCTACCTTTCGACCGGTCCCCAAGGTGGCGAGCCAAGCCTTCCAATGGGCCACCCGTGCGGGGTCGGGGATCAGGAATGGTGTGGCCATGCCGAAGCTGTTTGCATCAGGTCTAAGGGCGGCCATAGCGGTGCCTAAGGGAGCCCAAAGATCAGGGGCCTCATCCTTGCCGAAGGATGTCTCTACTCCGCGCAGTCCCCGACCATTGGCGCGGCCTGTGGTGTGGGGCACGATCTCGGCCGAGGGAAAGGACCGGGCGGCAAGGGTTTGCAGCCGTGGATCTAGGGCGAGGGTTAAGCGGCCCTTTGGTCCGAGCGCGGCGATAAGGTCCGGTACAGTCTGCGCAAACAGGACCTCATCCCCCAACCCTTGCTCGCCGATCAGGAGCAGATGGCGGCCCTCAATGGACGTACCGGCGTGCCACTGCGGATAGGGTAGATCAAAGACCGTGGCATCCTCGTAAGACAGATCATGCCGCGCCTCATAGGCCTGCCAGCCTTCGGCCAAGCATCCTGCGACAAACAGCCGTTTAGCCTGACTGACTCGTGCCGCTGCGTTCAGGGGCGCAGGCGCATCGGTGATCGAACGCTCCCCTTCGGCCAGAGCAGAAGCTTGTTTTTGCTTATCAAATCCGGCGGTCGATATCAGGGCATCGGCGAGGGCGATCCGGGCTTGGCCCATGCTGGGATTGAGGCGCAGCGCCTCGCCAAGGAAGGTCGCCGCCTCGTCCATCCGGCCGTCACTAAGGAGGATCAGGCCCAGCGTGTTCCAAAGGATCGGTTCGGTGGGATGGGTTTCAAGGGCAAGGGTCAGGGTCCCTATGGCGGCAGAACCCTTCATCTGGCTGGCTTGGGCGAGGGCCAGACTATTGATGACCTCGATTGAGCCCGGGTCTTGGTCCAGGGCGCTCGAAAGCAGTCGTTCAGCGACCTCAAAGAGCTCGAGGTTCATGGCCAATCGGGCCAGATCGACGCCGATCCTGGGTTGGTCGGGCGCAAGGGACATGGCCTGCTGATAGGCATCCAGCGCGGCTCTATGGTCTGACAGGGCCTCGCAGGTCAGCGCTAAGAGGTGCCAAGCGGCGGCCGCATCGGGCTGCTTTTTGACAGCGGCCTGCGCCATCGCCCGGGCCTTGGTGGCGCGACCGGCGGCCAGGTGCGCCTGCCCTTCGCGCACCATCGTGGCGGCGTTGAGGGGACGGGCGCTGCGCTGTCGAGGAAGGGCCATCGCCATGCTCATAGAGGTCGAGCCCGAAGCTCACAGGGCTACCTGAGGTGATTTGGTTTAATGAGCGCTTAAATGCGACGGTCGATCTGGTCTCCCACGCCCTAAATCGGACCTCGAGTTTCAACAAAAATATCAGTCGCTAAATTTGTGCATCGCAGCAGATGGATTTCCTTGGCCAAAAAAGGGATTGCGAATTTCCATCAGGGCTACGGACCAATTTGCCGCTTTGCAACATCACAAAAACGTTACCTGCGGTTCATTGACACTGCGCGTCAGGGGAACAGGCTGCTTTCTAACAAATCCGTAATGGATCGATTTGGGTGTCCTCACCCGTCGTTTCGAACGGATGAATGGGTGTAACGGCGCCAATTTGGCGTTGGTTCCAGGGGGGAACATTATGATGACTACGCGTTTGCGGAGTTTGCTCTGCCTATCTGTGTCTGCCATTTCTCTGATCAGCATCGCTGGTCAGGCCTATGCTCAAGAAAAAGAATCGGGCCGCGACAAGAGCGGCAATATTGAAGAACTGGTGGTTACCGCTGAAAAGCGTGAGCAAAGCCTTCAGACGGTCGCCGTCGCCGTTTCGGCCTTCACAGCGGCCAAACGCGATCTGATCGGCGTCAATACGATCCAAGATCTGACCAACTTTACCCCTGGCTTGCAGTATAACAGCTCCACGGACCGCGTGTCTCTGCGCGGCGTGGGTCGTTTGACCAACGTGCTTTCGGCCGATGCGGCCGTCGCCAACTACTCCGATGGTATTTACGAGACCTTCGCGGTTCGCGCCGGTTCATCGACCCTGTTTGTTGACCGTGTCGAGGTGCTGCGTGGTCCTCAGGGCACGCTCTACGGCCGCAACTCGATCGGCGGTGCGCTGAACATCATTTCGAAGCGCCCGACGAAGGACTTCCAAGGCGAAATGCGCGCTGGTCTCGACAATTACGGCGCGACCCAGTTGGAAGGCACCTATTCAGGTCCAATCAACGACAAGGTCGGTTTCCGGGTCAGTGGTGCTTGGTACAATCAGAGCAAGGGCTGGATCGACAATAAGGTCCCCGGCATGCCCGACGAAGGCAATGTCCGCAATGAATGGACCACCGACGTTCAACTGAAGTTCAACTTCTCGCCAAAGTTTGAAGGCTGGATCAATGTGATCGGCAGCCAGTGGCGCAATGGCGCGGGCGGTCCGGGCAGCATGCCAGGTTGGACCCCCTATGATTGGCCAACCAGCTACCAGTCACCCTCGGCGACTGAACCAAACCAAGGCTTTGGTTGCTCCAATCCTGCCATCACCGGTGTCAGCAATGTCGTCAACCTGAACCCTACAGGCTGTAGCAACCCGGCGAAGAACAGCCCTTGGGAAATGGCGCGCGCCACGGCCTATAAGGTGACCTTGCCGGTCTCGCTGACGATCCACAGTGAATGGCTCTATCATGCCAATAATTTCGATATCAAATATCTGACCGGCGGCGTCCATTATCACTACATCCTGCAAGGGACGACGGACACTTGGCGGGCTGCGCCAATTACCTCATACACCATCCCAGCCTCGACATTGCAGTTCTTGGGTGCTCGCGGTCCCCTCACCATCAACCCGAACGAAAGCTTCAACTATCAAGAAGACAATTCGTTCTGGAGCCACGAGGTTAACCTGATCTCGACCAGCAACAGTCCGTTGCAGTGGGTGGCGGGGGCTTACTACTTCAAGCAGCACTACACCCAGCCGGTCTATACCGAAAATAAAGACCAGCCGCAGTGGAACGGCCCGTTCATGTTCCCACTCTGTACGGCGAGTCCAGGGGGTAACTGCCCGACCTCAACCACCTATCGCCGGTTTGATAACCGTCCAGACGTCAATGCCGAGTCCTACGCGACCTTCGGTCAGATCGACTGGAAGATTAACGACAAGTTCAAGGCGACCGCTGGTCTGCGTTATTCTCATGACCGGAAATATGGCTCGGAAACGGTTCGTATCCTCTGCTTCGCCGTGGATGGTTGTGACTATTCCGCAATCCCATCGCAGTTCTTGGGCTATCCAGCAGGCTACAAGGTTCCGCCCGTCATCGATATCACCCAGACACCGGCCAACGTCTCGAACGGCGCGGTCCTTGAAAAGGGTGTGACGGGCAAGACGGTCTATAACCCAATCACGGGTTTTGCGACGCGTAATCAGGACTATAGCTGGCAGGCCGTCACCGGTACGGCCGGTATCGAATGGACCCCTGACCAAGACACCATGGCCTATGCCAAATATAGCCGTGGTTATAAGGCAGGCGGCTTCAACATCGGTATCTTCACGGTCCTGAGCTTCTTCCCAACGACCGATAAGGAAACGGTTGATGCTTTCGAAATCGGCCTGAAGAAGGATTTCGGACGCAAGCTGCAGACCAACTTCGCGCTGTTCCGCTACGACTATACCAACCTGCAGATCCCCATTACGCGGGTCTCGACCGGTGCGGTCCCAGCCTTTGGTCCTGGACCAACGACGGCGACGGACTTCTATAACGTGCCAAAGTCAGTCTCGCAGGGCTTCGAGTTGGAAACGACCTGGAAGCCACTCGAGAACATGCAGGTTCTTTTCAACTATTCCTACAATGACACCCACCTTGAATCGGGCGCTGCGATTGACTCCGTCGATCCTACCGCCATGAACCCCAAGGCCAAGCCACTCTTGACGCTGGCGCAGTGCGCGGTTGTGGTGAATGGAACGACCTCCTGTCCAATCGACCGGTTCACCGGCGGTTACTCGCGGATGCAGGACCTTAGCGGCAGTTCCTTGCCAAATGCGGCGAAGCAAAAGCTGGCGGTCAATGTCAACTATAGCTGGGACTTCCAGCCCGGTTGGCTGGTGGCCTCGGCCAGCTATGTCTGGCGCGACAAGCAGTATGGCACCCTGTTTGAGCGTGACTATAATGAAGCGCCAGCATGGTCCCAGATTGACGCTCGTCTGATCTGGACCCAGTCGGAAAGCCGTTACAAAATCATTGGTTACGTCAAGAACCTGACTGATGAAATTGGTTACGATGCCGGTGCAACCGGTCAGCGCATGGCCGGTCTGAATAAGCTTGCCAACGGTACCTTTGTTCCGATGGTCGAGGGTATCTCCAAGACCTACTCGGTGGTGCCACCCCGCACCTACGGGATCGAACTGCAATATAAGTTCTAGAGCCAGCCTCTAGACCCAAGGTTAGACCCCCGGGCGTTCACAACGTCCGGGGGTTTTTCTTTTCTAACGGTCCGTCAGGAATTGGCTTGAAAGATCGGTCCAGAGATTTGACACTCGTCCCCATAGACGCAGAACCTCCGATCAAGGGGGCGGCGGGGGAAATTGCATATGTCGCGACCAGATTTAAGCGTGGTTCGGGCCTTGGCCCTGATGGTGGCTCTCGTCCTGCCGGTTCGGGCCTTTGCGGTGCCCGTGCCTGACCAACTGCCCGCGGGCAAAGCCCTCTATGACGGACGCTGCAAGAGCTGCCATGAGCCTGCCCAAGGCCGCGCGCCTGGCCGCGAGCAACTGGCTCAGCGCAACGCGGCTGATATTGTCGTGGCCATGAAGTCAGGGGCCATGAAGGCCATGTCTCAAGGCCTGTCCGATAGCGATATGCAGGACATCGCCGGCTATCTAACCTCGCCGAGCAAGTCGGACAGCCTGACCAGCATGTTGAACCCGCCCGCGTCCAAATCCGCGACGATCGACAAGCAATGTCCTGCGGGCAAGAGCTTGAAGGCCAGCAACTCCAGTTGGCCTCTGTCTGGCCTAGACGGCGCCTCGAGCCGGTTCCAAACCCAGCCGGGCTTGACGGTCAAAAGCCTACCGCGCTTGAAGGTCAAATGGTCCTTCTCGATGGAAGGCGGCGGTCAGCCGGTGGCCGTCGGCGGATGGGTCTTTGCCACCAACCGTAACGGCTCTTTCTATGCCTTGGATGGCAAGTCCGGCTGTGTGATCTGGTCAGTCTCCGACGCCCAGTCGCGTAATACGCCACTTGTGCTGAAGACCACGGCCTCGCCAAGCGGCTGGATGGTGGTGATCGGACAGTTGGACAAGCGGGTTCGCGCCTTTGACGCTCAGGACGGCAAGACCCTGTGGCGCAGTCCGGTGCTGGACGACCATGTCGCTGCCTCATTGACGGGGGCGACAACTGTTTCGGGTGATACACTCTATGTGCCGGTCAGTTCCTACGAAGAGGCCGTGTCCATGTCCAAGGCCTATGCCTGCTGCACCTTCCGAGGATCGCTTGTGGCCCTGGACCTACGCACCGGCGTGCAAAAATGGAAAACCTACGCCATCGAAGAGGCCCCGCGCGACTATGGCCGGGTCAATGCCTCGGGCATGGGTCTGAAGGGCCCCGCCGGTGGAGCGATCTGGTCTGCACCGACGGTCGATCCCACAAGAGGGCTGGTCTATGTCGCGACGGGGGACAGCTATACGGACATCGACACTGAGGGCTCTGACGCGATCATTGCCTTCGAGATGGCGTCTGGAAAGATTCGTTGGACCGAGCAGGTCACCGCAAAAGACAATTTCGTCATGGGCTGCGACCGCAAGGGGGCGGCTTCAACAGGTAACTGTCCATCGCCCATGGGACCCGATCATGATTTCGGAGCCTCCCCCATTCTGTTCACCTTGCCCGGTGGCAAGCAGATCCTGCTCGCAGGCCAGAAGTCTGGCATGGCTTACGGTCTGTCTCCTGATGATGGCAAGCAGCTTTGGAACACGCAGGTCGGCGTCGGCGGCGCTCTGGGCGGCATAGAATGGGGCATGGCGGCGGACAGGGCGCAGCTCTATGTCACGATGGCCGATACGATCGGTCTGTTTCGCGAGGCCTCAGGCGATAAGAGCCCCGATCTCGCCAAGCCTGGCCTTTCGGCGCTCGATCCGGCAACCGGCAAGATCAAGTGGTACACACCCGCCCCGGTCGCGCCCTGCGGCCTGCATAAGACCAGCTATGATCTGAAGGGCTGTATCCGCGCTCAGTCTGCGGCACCGAGCGTCATACCGGGCGCAATCCTGTCGGGCACGACCGATGGCTGGTTGCGCGCCTATGAGGCCAAGACCGGCAAGATCATCTGGGAATATTCCAGCACCGCCCAGACCTTCGCGACGGTCAATGGTGTGCCCCGGCAGCTTGGCGGCGGTTTCGACGGCATGGGCCCCGCCATTGCCGATGGCATGGTCTTTGTGATGTCCGGCTTTAATGGCGCGTCGCGCGTCGCGGGCAATGGTCGCAACGTCCTGCTCGCCTTCTCAGTCGATGGCAAATAGGGGGCGACACCCC
The DNA here is from genome assembly GCA_947378235.1 of Caulobacteraceae bacterium. Classification (GTDB taxonomy): domain Bacteria; phylum Pseudomonadota; class Alphaproteobacteria; order Caulobacterales; family Caulobacteraceae; genus CAISGS01. The sequence continues at coordinate 6,593 of CANCJE010000074.1, forward strand.
TGTCAGGCGAACGCGATCCAGCGTCCGCCTGCCGCTGCTGTGACCCAAACGAGGATCTGGGCATAGGCGATGGTCTGAGCGAAGGCCGATGGGCCGTCCTCCTTGAGGATGGCCCGCCCCCTCACCATGGCAAAACCAAGGACCCACAGGAACCAAAGGCCAGACAAAACCAGATTGGCCATGTCGATACTGGCCATGTCCTCAGGCTTGAAGAGCAGATTGGTCGAGACGGCCATGGCCGCTAAGACCAGAAGACAACCGGAACCATAGAGCCAGCGCGTTCGCCCCTGCACCACGACCAGAACCATCAGACTGCCCGCACTCAACACATGCAGCAGACCTGGAGTGACCAGCCCACCGGTCGCCATCACCAAAACCGACAGACCCCAAAGGCCTAGACCCAGTCCGGCCCAGAGGCGGGTCTCTGATCGCCGATCGCCTATGGCGACAGGGCCGAGGACCTTAAAGCTCAGCACAATTCCACCGATCAGCGCGATGAATTTGGCGAGGAAGGCGGCGCTATCATAGAGCCGCTCGGCATTGGCCATGCCGATCAACAGTCCGCTGATGCTGGTGGCCAAGACGCCTAGGGTGATCAGTCGCGACACGCCGCGATAGGTCTCCTCGATAGGCCGCTCGACCAGTCCAACGCCCAAAATACGCAGGCTCACAAGCGCAGAAGCCCCGCCGAGCATGAGGACGGAGACGATATGGAAAACCTCCCAGATCGCGAAATTGGCCTTGATGTCATAGGCTGGCCAGACCTTGACCAGATGGGCGACGAAGGGCTGAAGGGCCGGAAACAGATCCGATAGGGTCATGGATGAACAGCCTCAATGACAACCGCGCCCTGTTCAGAGGTCGCGCAGGCCTGAACCTGATTGATGAAGGCGGTCTGCGGCTTGCCGCACTCGTACCAATTATAGGCAATGAACCGGCCCATAATGATGACCAGCAGCCACACCGTGATGGAGGCCAGACCAGACAGCCGAACCGCCGTGGGGGGGCGCTCCAGAGCATCCCATTGATCTTGATGCCGATGGAGCACCAGGTGGAACCAGAGGATGTTCAGACCGGCGAGGACCAGGAAGCACAGCTTTAGTCTGAACCAGATATTATGATAATAAACCAAAGGCTTGGCGAAGAATAACGCCGTTCCCGTAATGACCATAATGGTGAAGCCACCCAGAACCAGAGGCAGCAATCGGCGGGTAATGACCGAGTTCGGGATCGTCTTCAGCGCTACGCCCATCAGCCGCAAATCAATCACCAGCATCACGCCTGCAAAGAGCATCAGGCTGATCAGATGGGTGCCTTCAAGCAGTCCCCAGAAGTTCAAGGACCCAAGAAGGGCCTCGCTCCACGACGGATCAAACTCCTCGGGGCCCTTACCCAGTGACGTCTGCAGCCAGACTAAAAAGGATCTTAGCACCCGCTTCCTCCCGTGCCGCTATTCTGCAAAGGCCGATAGTACGGCACGATCCAGGGCCCTATTTTTGCGCGGACTTGATTATGGGCTCCGTGGCCAAGGTTGCGACAGGACCCAACGCTTTGCAAGGGTCCTCTAGATGTCGGATCAATTGCGTTGCAACCGTTGACAAGGCTTGGATTGGCTGTGCAGCATCCAAGAGCGCCGCATCTAAACAAGGGTCACGAAGTTGATCCGCTGTGACGCGATAGAAATGGTGAGGAAGTCCATGGGATCGAAAAAAGCCACCTTGATGGCCGTTGTGGCAATGGCCTGTGCGCTCAGTGGCGCGGCTATGGCGCAAGGCCCGGCCTACAAGGCCCCCAGAGGACCAGACAAGGTCCATCCGGACCTGAACGGCGTCTGGCAGGTCTTGAATTCAGCCAACTATAATATTGAACCCCACCTCAGTGCAGCGGCCATGGCCATGCGTTCTGGCCCGGTTGTGCCCGTTCCTGCAAAGGAGGTCGTGGCCCTCGGCGCGGTGGGTTCGGTTCCTCCGGGCCCCGGAGTCGTGGTCGGCGGTGCGATCCCTTACAAGCCTGAAGCCCTCGCCAAGCGTGACGAGAACAAGGCCCAGTGGCTGAGCCGTGACCCTGAGATCAAATGCTATCTGCCGGGCGTCCCGCGCGCGACCTACATGCCGCATCCGTTCCAGATCGTGCAGGGTCAAGACCGGATGATGATCGCCTATCAATATGCCAGCGCGACCCGGAATATCCTGTTCAAGGATCCTGGCGAATATCCTGCCGATAGCTGGATGGGTCAGTCTGTTGCCACTTGGGACGGCGATACGCTGGTGGTTAAGGTGACGGCGCTGAACGATCAGTCGTGGCTCGATCGCGCGGGAAACTTCCATTCGGACATGATGACCGTGGTTGAGCGCTATACGCCCACCAGCCCTGTGACCATGCGCTATGAGGCGGAAATCACCGACGCAGAGACCTATACCAAGCCGTGGAAGATGGAGATGACCCTCTATAAGGCGGTCGGTCCAGACGTCACGCTGGGCCAGTTCAAGTGCGTGGAACATGTGACAGAGCTGCTCTACGGCGATCTACGCAAAGAGCCTCTGAAATAATCCCGAACCCCCATTCCTTAACGACCTTTCCGGAGCCTAAACGCCCATGACCCGTGGCCTTAAAATCGCATCAGTCGTCCTAGCTTTCGCCCTTGGTGCGTCGGGTCAGGCCGAAGCTCACCACGCCTTCGCCGCTGAGTTCGACAGCAATTCACCCGTTCTTCTGCGGGGCAAGGTCACGCGCGTGGAGTGGATCAATCCCCATGCTTGGGTCCATCTGGTGGCACAGACGCCGGGCAAGCCGGATCAAGAATGGATGGTCGAGGGCGGTACGCCCAACACCCTGTTCCGTTCTGGTATCAACAAGGCTTCTCTGCGTCCCGGCACGACGATCATTGTGCGCGGCTATCAGAGCAAGGATCACCTTTGCACGCCCCAATGCCGCGCCAATGGCCGCGACCTAACGCTTGAGAATGGACAGAAGCTGTTCATGGGCTCCAGCGGCACCGGCGCGCCCAAAGATGGTTCTGACGCTTCTGAGAAGAAGTAGCCGGCGGGCAAAGGTGATCAGAAGGGCAATGAACATGCGTAAAGAGGTATCGCTTTGGGCCTTAGGGGCGGCAGCAATCTTGCTGTTGACCTCCTGTGAGCGCGCTAAGCCTTCCCCCTATGATACGAGCTTGCCGGTCTTGGAAGTCATGGACCATCTGGTTGATCCCGGAGCCTGGGCCTTCTGGCGGGCCTCAGGCGAGGTGACGGACGAGGCAGGGGCTAAGAGCCTCACACCGACGACGCAAGAGGGCTGGCTCGCGGCCGAGAACGGCGCCGTTCAGGTGGCCGAGGCGGGTAATCTCTTGCTGCTGCCGGGCCGCGTGCGCGACGCCGAATGGATCCGTCTGTCCAAGAAACTGACCCATGATGGGCTAGAGGCTAAGGCCGCTGCGGAAGCCAAGGATTCAGCGCGCATGTTCGCCGCTGGCGCAGAGATGTTTAAAACCTGCACGGCCTGCCATCAAAAATATGTCGCCGCGCTGCAGCCCGGGGCCGAGCCCAAGGGCGCACCCCTGCCTGACTGGCCGGCCGACGTGAAACAAAAGCAAAATCAATTCCTTGAAGGAAAAAAACAATGACCAGTCGGTCCTTTACCCCTCGCCTTGGCGCGATGGTTGCCGCCCTTGCCCTGTCTGGGACGGCGGGCCAGGTCCTAGCAGCACCTGTTGCACCCGCAGCCCCTCCAGTGCCCGTAGCAGTGGCTCCCTTGAACCTAGCGGTCATCTCGGATCGCATTCAGGTGGCTGTCGCCCCTGAGGTGGTTTGGAAAAAAACCGGTGGCTACTGCGATATTGGTGCCATGTTGAAGACCACCTGCGTGATCACGTCGGGGAACGGGGATGTCGGTTCAAACCGCCTGATTGCAGGCCGGGTCAACGAAATCTTGGTGGCCAAGACCTCGACCTCCTACACCTATGCCCAGCCCATGGCACCCAACCTCTATCACGGCACGGTCGAGGTCTTACCGGATGGCGCGGGCAAGTCGGTGGTTATCTATTCGCTGCTCTTGGATCCGACCTATGGTGCCGACCCTGCAACGCGTGAAGCCAAGATCGCCGAGCGCCGGGGGTTTTTGAAACTGATGCTTGGTCAGATCAAGGCTGCGTCAGAAGCGCCTTAATCCTCCTGAGCCGACCTGTGACATCCATTCAGCCCTAGACGAAACTGACAGACCTAGACGGAGATGAGCCAATGCGGATCAAGATATTTGCCATGGGGGCCGTTGCAGCCTTAGTCTTCGGAGGCAGTGCCTTTGCCGCTGAGCCCGCGCCCTACAAGGCACCCCGTTTGGCCTTCGGTCAGCCTGATCTGGGCTCCAACTGGTCTAATGTCAGCCTGACGCCGGAAACCCGACGCGGTGGTATGGGCAATCGCGCCATCCTAACGGAGGAAGAGGTCAAGGCAATCGAGACCGGTGCTGTCAAGGCGCTCGATGATGCCAATCAACCGACCGACCCCAATGCGCCAGCCCCCACGGCAGGCGGGGATAAGCCTGCTCCAGGGACGCGTCCCGAGTTCGCGGCGGCGGGTGGTGCGGTGGGCGGCTATAATGCCTTCTGGCTCGATGCAGGCAGCAAGGTGATGCGGGTCAATGGCCAACCTCGCTCGTCGATCCTGACCACACCGAACGGTCAGGTTCCACCCTATCTTCCTGGCGTGAAGGGCCCTGAGCCTTGGTGGAAGGCGGGGGACCATTATGAGAACCCTGAAAACCGCTCCTACGGCGAGCGTTGCATCATGGGCTTTGGCCGCAATGCGGGTCCGCCCATGCTGGCCAATGGCTTTTACAACAACGACTATCAGATCGTTCAATCACCGACCGTGATCAGCATTCTGGTCGAGATGGTCCATGATGTGCGGATGATCCGACTCAATGGCAAGCACCGCACGGACGGTCTGCGGCCATGGATGGGCGACTCGATCGGCCATTTTGAGGGCGACACGCTGGTGGTCGAGACCACCAACATTCCCGCCACTCAGGCCTATTACGGCTCATGGAAGGATCTGACCGTCGTCGAACGTTTTACCCGCGTCGGACCACAGCGGCTGCACTATGAGTACAGCATCATCGACCCAACCATGTGGGCCCAGCCTTGGGGCGGGGAATATGAGTTCTCGCCGCTAGAAGGTGAGGTCTATGAATATGCCTGTCACGAGGGCAACTATGCTCTGAGCCACATTCTCGCCGGTGCCCGCGCTGAAGAGGCGGCAAAGGCAGCCAAGGCCGCTCAAAAACCTTGATCTAAGCGCCGACAGGCTAATCAACGCCAATGTCATCCCGTCACGCGATCGAGGGGGTGGCATTGTCATTTTGGAGGACAATTGGGCCTTGCCTCAGCGGCCACGGCCCATAAGCTGGCCTCAATCAAAACCAGTCCACAACGGGGAACGCATGATCGAAGATATTCTGGAACCAAACCTGCCGATCATTGATCCCCATCATCACCTCTGGGACCTGACACCTATGTTGGGGCTCTTTCCAGAGCCGCTACACCCGTTCGTCGATGCGGTCGCCCGCACGCCCTACTATACGTTCGATCAACTGCGCAGCGATGCCCAGAGTGGTCACCGCGTGGTCGGCACGGTCTTTATGGAATGCGGGGCCTTCTATCGCGCCGACGCATCCGTAGAGCTGCAGCCCGTCGGTGAGGTCGAGTTCGTCAATGGTGTCGCGGCCCAAAGCGCCAGCGGCATCTATGGTGAGCTCCGTGCTGCAGCCGCCATCATTGGCCATGCCGACATGACCCTCGGCGACCGTGCCAAGCCGGTGCTCGAGGCCCTGATCGCGGCGGGTAATGGCCGGTTCAAAGGCATTCGTCACCAAGGGGCTTGGGATGCCAATCCTGAGGTCCTGGGTCCTCCGTTCCATGCGCCGCAAGGCCTGTTGGCCAGTGACGAATTCCATGAGGGCTTCAAGGCGCTGGCCCCCATGGGCCTGACCTTTGACGCTTGGGTGCTCGAGCCTCAACTGGACGATGTGCTCAAGCTCGCCCGTGCCTTTCCCGACACGAGCATCATTCTTGACCACTGCGGAACGCCCCTGAACATTGCCAACTATCAAGGCAAGCTTGCCGAGAATTTCGATCGCTGGCGTGCCTCGATCCGAGCCCTCGCCCAATGTCCAAATGTGACGGTCAAGCTTGGCGGCCTCGCCATGGCCTT